>CAZUAH010000614.1:0-7983 GCA_964617665.1 uncultured Pirellulaceae bacterium | reverse complement strand
ATCAACGTGACCATGCAGAACATGATCACCGTCAGCGAATCGATGTAATACCCGATCGTCAGGCGCAGCTTGCCAAACACGCCCAGCGTGTAGTAATCGCCAGCGTACGCGGGACCAGCCGCGTGTGCAGCGTGAGCGTCTGCTTTGTGTCCACTATCTTCATGATGCTCGGCATCATGTGCGTCTGTGTGTGGTTCGGCGTCATGCCCAGGATCCTGCCCTCGGACGATCAGCCCTGACTCGCTAGCGGCCGCGTGATCACCGCCGCCCGAGTTATGCGATCCGTCAGAAGGAAAGTGATGGCCGAGCCATATAAACAGCGACATGAATGAGAGAATACCCGCGCCAACGATGGCACCCACGGCGATGTACGCACCGTGCCCCAGCGCTTTGCCAAACCGCGGCCCGAAGACCAGCAGCACAAAGAACGAGGCCAGCGGCAGTAGTGTGGCCAAGCCCAATAGCAGCGGTAACGCAGATGGTCCCATTAGCCCTTCAACTCGTCGCCACGATCCACGTCGATAGTGGTCTGGTTGTTGTAAAAGTTCAACGCAATCGCTAGTGCAACAGCGGCCTCGGCCGCCGCCAAGACGATCACGAATAACGCCATTAGCTGGCCGTCAAGGCCAAGTGTTTCACTCCGCAAGTAGCTGCTGCCGAAGGCCACAAAGTTGACATTGGCCCCATTCAGCACCAACTCGATCCCCATCAAAATACCCAACGCATTGCGCTTCGTGGCCATGCATAGCACGCCCGTCACAAACAAGACGGCACCGACCGCCAAGTAGTGTGAAACGGTGACTGGGCCAAACAGCGTCTCCATCGTACAGGCCTCTCACAACTACGTAGTATCGCGATCCACTCGTCGTTTGGCGCGAGCCAAGTAAGCAGCTCCAATCAAAACGACCAATAGGTGCACCGAAACGATGACGAACGGCAGCATGTAACCACTTCGTACAACGCCGTCCTGTTCCTCATCTACTCGCACGCCCGTGAGCGCCAAGCCGATGGCCGTCGTCGATTTGGATTCGTCAACAGCAACCTCATTTCGTTCCCGTTCCGGACGCTCCGATCGCCAATCATTCACCATGAAAGCCGTTCGCACCAGAAGCACCAACAGCGTGCCGCCGACGACCAGTGCAATCACCCAATCGCCGCCACCCGCCTTCAATTTGACGAAACGGCTCTGAGCCGTGAGCATGACGCCGAAGACCAACAGGACCATCGTCCCGCCGACGTAAATCATCAACTGCATAGCCCCGACAAATTCGGCACCCGCCAGGAAAAACAGTCCTGCCACCGCCCCAAGCGACAGCACCAGAGAGAAGGCCATGCGAACGATGTTATTGGAGAACAGGACGACCAGCGCGAAGACGCACGAAACGAGCGCGAACAACGCAAAAAAGAAAAAATGCCAGTCGATTGCGTCCAACATTGGAACTAGCCTTCTTGTCGGGAAACGTCCCTATCCTCGACGAGTCCGTGAGATTGGGATACGCCAGAATCAGAGCGGTCCGTGCCGGTTTCCGTTGTCGTCACGGGCTCCGAATCTTCGTTATCGTCCTCCGCAGCCTTGATTACCCAGCGTTCATGCACACTCGCACGACCGATTTTGTTGACGGGTGCCAGATCACTCGCCGACGGTAGACCGCCCAGACGCCAGAAGACGGCACCTAGGAAACATACGGCTGCCAGCGGAACGCAGTACTTCAGACACAGCGTGATGACCTGATCGATGCGAATACGCGGCAATGTCCAGCGGACCCAAATCATTACGGTCACGCCGATGACGGCCTTGAACGTGAAGTTCACGCACCCGGCGAGATTCGCGATGTAACCGGTCAAACGCCACGCCGTTTCTTCCTGGCCATAGGACCAGTTGATCAAGTCGAAAACCGGAATAGGCCCATTCCAGCCGCCCAAGAACAGGATGCAGGCCAACCCGCTGACCAGAAGCATCGAGCCATATTCAGCCATGAAGAACAGGCTCCACCGCATCCCCGAGTATTCCGTGAGGAATCCAGCCACCAGTTCGCTCTCGGCCTCGGCCAAGTCGAACGGAGCCCGGTTGACACTGGCAACGGCACATATGCAAAAGATCCAAAACGTGCAAAACGTGAACGGATCGTGAAAGATCAACCAATTGGTAACCCAACCGGCTTGCATGTTGCCAATTGTTACCAAGTCCAACGTGCCGCAAATAAGCACCGGAACGACAACACACAGCCCCAACGGAACTTCGTAGCTCACTACTTGTGCCGCCTCGCGCATCGCCCCGAACAACGACCACTTCGAACCGGAGCCATAACCGGCCAGAATAACGCCGAACACTTCCAGTCCCAGCACGGCGAGAATGAAGAAAATGCCCGTATTGATGTGCTGTACAACCCAACCATCGGAAAACGGCAATGCGAGGAAAGCCGTAAAGCTCGCAGCGAAGCTAATATAGGGGGCAATCCGAAACAGCAATGCATCTGCTTGAGCAGGTACGGCATCTTCTTTCGAGAGGAGTTTGATGCCGTCAGCAAAGCATTGCAGCCAACCAAATTTGCCACCAACTCGCGTTGGGCCGAGCCGGTCCTGCATTCGTCCCGACGCCTTGCGCTCCAACCAGATGAAAAGGATGGCGCCGGCGCAGATCACACCGATGATCAGAGCGCAATGAATGGCCGCCGCCAGCAAGTATGCCAGCGGGTCTGGTATCCATTCGATGGAATCAAAGAACTCGGCCACAGTAAGCCAGTTGAACTTGCGGGGTTGTCGCTAGTCCGTCGTTTGATCGCGAGCCAGCGGTGTGCGTGTCCCTGCCCCAAACCCACACAATCTACCACTGGGCCGCCGCCAGACAAAAATCTCGTCGGGCTATCCTGGTTGGCGCCGGTCCCAATGAGGGGGCCGTACCAAACGCGACACTAGCAGAAGCAGAGATTCTGTACAAACTCATTCGCAACTACAAGCCCCCAACGCTACTATCCGCCATCCTTCTTCAGCCGATCCTTGAACACTTTGCGGAACTTCTCGACCTTGGGGCGAATGACGAACTGGCAGTATCCCTTAGAAGGGTTATCCATGTAGTAGTTCTGATGATAGCCTTCCGCCTTGTAGAACTTCACGGCCGGGCTGATCTCTGTCACGATTGGATTCTTCCACACGCCCGCAGCGTCCAACTGCTGCTTGCGCTTTTCAGCCTGCGTTTTCTGCTGCTTATCGTGGTAGAAAACCACTGAACGGTATTGTGTACCTACATCGTTCCCTTGGCGATTGCGCGTGGTAGGATCGTGCGTTAGCCAGAAGATCTCCAGAAGCTCATCGAAGGTAATCTTCGACGAGTCGTAGCGGATCTGGCAAACCTCGGCGTGCCCCGTGTTTCCGCCGCAAATCTGGCGATAGGTGGGGTTCTTGACGGTTCCACCGGTATAGCCGGATGCGACTGACAACACGCCGTCTACCTGCTGGAACACAGCCTCGACGCACCAGAAGCACCCCGCTCCAAAGGTCGCGATACCGGCATCCTTTGATTCCGTTTCCTCGACCTTGGCTTTCGGATTCTCGGTTGCATTGGTCGTCACGGTTTCTGCGTCCTCCGTCTCCGTTCCCACGGTCTCCACCTTTTTCGGCTTTGCCTCTTGGGCCCATTGCGTGCTGCATGAAGCCGCGGACACCACGGCCATCAGCGTCAGAGCAACCAATCGAACGTCAAAAGGTGATACTTTCATGGGGACACTAACCGTTTTTCGTATGCGTCTAGTAACTGAATCCGGATACGCGAAACCTATGTCTGGAGTTGCTGCCCGATTTCGTAGATCTCTTCGGCATCAAGGATTTGATCGTTCCGCTCAAACAGCTTTCGGATTGCGGCCTTGTGGATTTTCATCTTGCGGCCACCCACACCAATAGCACCGTAACAGATCGTTCCATCTCGTTCCTCGGCCTCGTCGGTCACCTCCAAACCGCCAATACCCAAAGGCGGAACGGCGTTCAAGTCAATCGCGACGCGAAGTTCCTCGCACCCGCTACGCACGTCGGCAGGCAATAGCTCGACACCGGCGGCGCCGGCGGCTATCACGATATCCGCCCCAACCACGGCCTCCGCAGTCGTCTCGGGCGAATTCGTTGCGTACGCGGACAGTTCAGCACCGTCGACGAATCCTGCAACTGCCGCACAGGTCTCCTCGGCCCGTTCACGACTCCGTGAAGCGACTCGCACGCGAACGCCTTGGCGAGCCAAGAGACGCACGACCCTCTGACCGACCGGCCCCGTAGCCCCTAAGACCGTGACTGTCGATCCGCCAAGCGGCACATGATCGGCAGCAGCCAACACGGCAGCGGCAGCCGTGGTATTGGCACCGTTGGCGTCCAGAAGCACGGATACGCGCATCGGCCCGGAAAAGCACTCGGTGACTGCCTTCAGCAGCGTTTCGCCGGCCGCCACGTTCGAGCCGCCCACGAAAACCGCCGTGTTATGCAGATCCTCGGGCCCGCGAGTGAACATCGCGCCGTAGACCAAATCGCGTACCTGATCGGGCGTGACATCGTCATACTGCAGCAGATGGTCCACATCCGAGTCGATCGCCACCACTGCATCGAAGACGCTGGCATGCGGATCAGGATCGAGCTGAATGAGGATCTTCTTTTTGCTCACAACGCCCACCCCAAAGCAGAAAACCCGGTCTCTACACAGAAACCGGGCCTGTTAGTACGCTGTCACCGTCTCTTCAGAATCCCTTATACGGGTGCTCGGCAGTATCCTTGCCTGCAACCATCTCGTCCGCGGTCGGTTTGCCCGACATTGCGTTGGCGATGGCATCCTTAGTGGCTTCGTAATTGTAGTCGTAGATCTTCTTATCTTCTTCTGCAGCAGGATGAATGAAGACGCCGCAGACGATGACCAAGTCCTCGCACTGGTCCTTCGGTATCACGCCATCCGCGACGGAATCTGCCACCGCCTTGGCCACCGCGGCTTGCGCGGGCCCGAACATTTGGATGGCTTGCTTCATGCCTTTGATCGTCACCTTGGTGACCATCGCCGTGGACGGCTTGACCGCCAGATTCGGCGTAAGAACTGCCAGCAGATTTGTATGCCCCTCGCTCTGTGTTGCCAGAGCGCTTGCAAAGGCCGTGCCCACAGGGCCGTCCTTGTTGCCAATTAACAAGTCAATGTGGGCGATTTCGTTACCATCGCCAGCCAACGCTTCACCAATGTACATCGACATGGAATCTCTCTCCATCGTTCGGATTTGGGCGGAGGAAAAGAAAAGCAACGGGTAACACGCAATGGGAGTTGACCCAAGTCGTGAAGTTAGCAAACCTTTGGACAAATGCAAGCACCCGTGGGGTACGCTCATGCCATCCGCGTTACTCATTCTCGGAGCCAGCGTACGAGCCGCAGCGCATTCGGCGATCCGATCGGGCTATCGTCCCATTGCCGTGGATATGTTCGGCGACACCGACTTGGCCGCGTGTTGCGTCACCTACCGCGTCGACGACTATCCGCACGGTTTGGAAACGGTAGCCGGCCCCCTTCCCCGGTGCCCCGTCATGTACACAGGGGCGTTGGAGAACCAACCTGCTCTGGTCGACCGCATTGCTGCGTCGCGCAAGTTATACGGTAACCCCGGCCACGTTCTGCGTCGGATACGAGATCCATTTATGGTGGCACAGGCCCTGGAGGAAGAAGGCCTATGTTACCCACAACTTGCCAGCCGTTTACCGCACACCAACAATGGACTCTGGCTGCGAAAACCACTCGAATCCAGTGGAGGCGGCCGGATATCTGTGGTGCAGGTAGCTGACGGTGACGCGCCCGCAGACGAGTGCTACGACGGTGGATCCCGCTTCTACTTCCAACGCTTCATCAACGGCGAGCCGTGTAGTGCCGTATACATAGCAGCCGGTGGGCGATCGGTATTCCTCGGAGCCACGCGGCAACTTGTCGGCACAGCGTGGACGGGTGCCACCGGTTTCCAGTATTCAGGCTCCTTGGGACCGCTCGATCTGCCCACCGACATCGCCACGGATTTCCGCAGAATCGGTAATTGCCTGGCAGAGCGGTTTGGACTGATCGGCATCTTTGGCGTCGATGCTATTCTCGCCGAGAATCAAGTGTGGCCCGTCGAGGTGAATCCTCGTTACACGGCCTCCGTGGAAATACTGGAGCGAGTTACCGATTTGAACACCATCGCAATACATGTCCAAGCGTGCCGGAACGGTGACATGCCAGCACCATCAACGAGGCAAGACAACCGTTACAGTGGCAAGGCGATCATATACGCAGACAAAAACGTGGCCATCACCAAACGGTTCGTCCGGTTCGCGGAACGACTAAACGGGCGGGCCGGGCAGCCAGCCGTAGCCGACATCCCGCCTCCCCAGGGGCAGACATCGTGCAGCTTAGACGCACCTTCACCCTCCCGCGTGCGGGAGGGTCGGGCCGAAGGCCCGGGGAGGGACGGGCACGGAACCCTCTCTGAGCCGTTGGCTCGACTCTCCCATAGGGAGAGTGAAAATAGACGCGAGCCAGGAACCAACATAAAAGCTGCACCACCTCGGAGAGTAGAAGCGGGCGCCCCGATCCTAACGGTCTTCGCCGATGGCGATTCTTTGCTGTCAGTTCGCCGAAGGCTTGAATCTCGCGTTCAGCGAGTACGGCAGATGCTGTACGCATAGCTGTTGCGCGCCGTTCTATTGGCCCCCACCATGCCGCTCACGAAGACTGGATAAAATGATCCGAAAATCTCTCACGAATACTTGAATGGGAAAACGGCACGCGTTATAAACGCACCGCGACAACGGCGTACCCCTTTCCTTGGATGAGGCAACCATGATTTTCTGGGGTCGATGCGGGAGCCCGCGTTGTCGGTGGCCGTTACGTTCTATGGGAGGCCGTCGACAGTACGCTGATTTTGGGATCAGGCAGTCACTGGCCTTGACCGTTGCCATTGCTTTCGTTCTTGCCGTGCGACGGTACGTCTTGCTCTATCTGGCAAGCGGGGAATTCACCCGCGATCTTTCGAGAGCCCCAAACTTGGCTTCGTTCATCAACCAAGGAGCGCCATCCCGACCTTTCGTTTTGAAACCCAACCGCTTCGAAGTAAGCAGCGCATTTGCATTGAATGCGTCCGAATCTCAATACCCGAAACTCGAATCCTGAACACTGACACCTAGAAAAAAGGCGGCCGGTGAGGCCCCAGGCTGCAACCAAGTTCCTCACCGGCCCGGCATCCCCGGGGCGCTCGTTGTGTGCGCTCGGGGCGATGTCCATTTGAATTATACCGCATCCCCTTGTTTCGCAAACTCGAACATTGGCTTTCCCGAACAATCCGTGACGTACCGCCTGACTCTCGACTAGGAGAACGCACATGAGTTTCCTCGGCAATCGCTTCGGTCCGAAGATGTCCCGTCGCTCGAACCGTAAGAATCGCCGCACGCGCAACCTCGGCACCTGTTCACGGTCGGCTTATCTGAAGCGCCGCCTCCTGCTCGAACCGCTGGAGTGCCGACACCTGCTGGCCGCGATCCTACTCGATCCAGGCGCCTACGAAGGGGCGTACACCGTGAGCGGTCAGGCAGCGGTGACTGGGGCAACCACGTTCGACTTGAGCGACGGGGACTACACGCTGACTCTATCCGGGGTCACGCCCGGCATCGGCTTCAGCGTCGATGCTGTCGGCAACGTGACCAGCGACCGGCCAACTTCGGCGGTGGGATCGAATGGGGCCTTAACCTTCCAGAACCGGACGATCACCATCGATCCGGTCGGTTACGAAGGCATCTACCACTCCGGCCCCCCTTCGGGCGAATGGGGAGCGGTTGCGCGTGACGTCGTGGTGGTCCCCGACATGTTCGATTACGACCTGACCATCAACGGAGTGACACCGGCAATCACCTACTATGTCGACGCCGACGGCAATGTGACCAGCGACCGGCCAACTTCGGCGATCGGCACCGACGCATACGGCGATCAGGTCAATGAGACGCTGCGGT
>CAZUAH010000613.1:0-7986 GCA_964617665.1 uncultured Pirellulaceae bacterium | reverse complement strand
AACCCGAACGATCGGAATATTTACGCTATAGCAACTTTGGTGCACCCGAGGGTGGTGCTCGGTCTGGAGAATCACTGGGGGCTCGGCCTCACGCCGCAGGGAGTGATGCGCATCGTAGACACCATCGACTCGCCGTGGCTCAAGGTCACAATGGACACTGGCAACTTCCTTGAGGATCCATATGAACGACTGGAGATGATTGCCCCGAAGACGGTCTTCGTACAAGCAAAGACCTATTACGGCGGCGGTATCTGGTATGCGCTCGATCTTGACTATGAGCGAGTCGCGGCGATCCTGCGCAAGCAAGAGTATCGTGGCTATGTTTCTCTGGAGTTTGAAGGCCGGGAAGATCCTAAGACGGCGATCCCCAAGAGTCTCGCGGTGTTGCGAAAGGCGTTCGCAAGCTGAAAGTGAGAGGGCCGAACGGAACGTGAACCAAACTCGCAGCGATAGTTCTGTTTCCCAAAGCGATTTACGTATGAATGTGCTGAAAGAAGTCTTGAAGAATGAAGTGTACCCGGCCGTAGGGTGCACCGAGCCGGTTGCTTGCGCTTACGCAGCAGCCGTGGCGGCCGAGCGATTGGGCTTGCCCGTGGAGCATCTCGATTTGAAGGTCGATATGGGGACGTACAAGAACGGCGCAGCGGTCGTCGTCCCTCATAGCGACGGAGCCAAAGGCAACTTGATTGCCGCATCCATGGGAGCAATGCTGGCACGCTCTGCTGGGCGTCTGGGGCTTCTGCAGGACGTTATACCCGAACATCTTGCCCGGGCCAAGAACCTGATCCACGATGGCGTCTACTCCTACACGAGCCTGCCGGACGCCGCCGACATTTGCGTGAAAGTGACCGTACGGGGCGGCGGGCATACGGCAAGCTGCGTGCTGAGCGAAGGCCACGCCAATATCGAGTCCATCGAACGTGACGGCAACGTAGTCTATCGTCGCCAGACTCCCGATGAAGCGGCACAGCCCGCCGGGTATCGCGCGATTCTCAAGGAAATGTCACTCCAAAAGATACTCAACGCGGCCGTCTGCGTGGATGCGGAAGACCAACGTTTCTTACTCGATGGCGTCAAGATGAACCTGGCCATGGCCAAGCGCGGCGGATCAATGCGCGGTGCCGCTCATCAACTCAGCCACATGCGCGAGATAGGAGTGTTGGCCGAGGACCTGTTCTACCAGGTGAAATTCCGGGTGGCTGCGGCGGTCGACGCTCGTATGGCAGGCGTCCCGGAACCGGTGATGACGTCCGGCGGCTCGGGCAATCAGGGTTTGCTTGCCATTTTGACGCCGTATCTTGTCGGGCAAGATCGGGGCATTGCCGAAGAGTGTATTCTGGAGAGTATCTCGGTAGCGCACATGATCAACGCGTACGTGAAGTGCTTTGTTGGCGAACTCTCGGTCATCTGCGGTTGCGCCGTGGCGGCAGCCGTGGCGGCGGCAACGGCAATCGTCTATCAGCACGAGGGAATCGACCTGCAGAAGATCACATCGGCTGTCAACAACGTGATCGGCGACCTCAGCGGATTGATTTGTGACGGCGCGAAGCCCGGCTGCACAATGAAAACCGTCTCGGGCGTAGATGCGGCCATGCGTGCGGCTTTCATGGCTATCGGTGGATTCGGGCTGGCGGACGACGATGGATTGCTAGGCCACTGTGCCGAGGCGTCGATTCGCAATCTCGGCCGCATCACGATCGAGGGGATGTTCCCGGTCGATCCCACGTTGGTGACAATTCTACAAGAAAAAGCCACCCGAAGCGGAAACGCGTAAACAGTCTATCGTCACTGACAGCAAACAGGTTTTCGCTAGTCGCGGTTTTGCAGCGAGGCGTAACCGCATTGGGCGAAGTACTCGAATTGCGTTAGCGGAAATCGAATCGGCCATCAGTCATGGAAGAGAATCCTCTTACAGCGACAGAGCCCGCAGCAGGAGCTGTCTCCGAGCTTGGTATATGCCGGGGGTGCCAGGAGCGTGACCGAGAGATTCTGCGGCTGCGAGAACAACTGGGGGCTGCCGAGGGCGACAAACGCGCTGCGACGAGGAACGCGTTGGTGGATCTTGTTGATTCTCGGACTGATCGCACTCACCCTGATGCCTGGCCTGAGTCTGCTACTTATCATTCCGGCCCTGCTCTACGATTCAGACTTCGCAATACTTGCCGCTGTTGCTCAGGGCGCGATCTATACCACCCCCGTTGCGCAGCATGCGATTATCGGTATGCTCGCTCTCCTGCATTGGCGACCGGCGCGGCAACGCATACCAGTGGGGTTCGGTGCCGCCGCCCTGATAGGCCTGATCACAGCCATTCCCTTCGCATACTTCATTGGGGACTCGGAATCGTTAGAGATGATTCGTCTCTTCGCAACCTCGTTACCAATCGCAATGACGATTGCCTGTTGTCCCATTTTCCTTGCCAGATCGATCTATGGATGGACCTTAGGTGCTAGGGACCAAACGCCGCCACCCAGATCGACAACGTTGTTGTCCTATCTGGGTGCAATGGCCGTCGCTGGCGCGGCAACAGCGTGTTTGCGATGGACCGACACAAGCGAATTTGGGCGAGACAGTGTAATGCAACTCGCGCTCATCTTCATTGTGTACGTCGCCGCACCGTCGGCAATCACTGGCTTCGTCTTGGCAATTCTGGCGCCAGCGGTTCTGCGACGGCCACGTTGGTCCTGGAAGAAATGGGCGGCGTGCCTCGCCTCACTGGCTCTGGTTTCCGGTATCGGCTCACTATCCTTCCTCGTAGCCCTAATCGTCGAGACGGATGACATGCAAGATTTCTGGTCCGCTGAGGTGGTGTTCTATCTTATTGGCTATGGACTCGGTATCGCCGCCATAGCAAGTGTCGTGTCACTGGCAGCCTTGGGCTGGATCCGTCTTCTGGGTTACCGACTCTATACAAAACCCGAATGTGTGGCTGAAGATATGTCAGTGAATGAACAGCCAATACTCGTTTAGTTCGACTGTTTGACTTCTATGGTCGCGGCCGCGAAACTGTCTGTGGCTGGGTTCTGTCCCGTAGTCGTGAGCCGCGAGGCGCTAGCCGCGGATGAATCAAGTGGAAACCCTGCCACAGTAGGACCGGTGGCTAGCGCCTTGCCGCTCACAAACCCTGATTTGACGATTGCGGGGCGGAGCCTCTTAGAGCCTCACACGCCATACATAATTCCGAAGGAGGTGCAAACATGCTGGTAAGAACCGCATTAACCGTTGCCTTGCTGCTATCCATCGCTTCTACGACCGTCGCCGGACAAGACTCGAAAGATCGCGAGCTTTGGGATTGGCTCTTACTGCAAGCTCAAGAGATCGACATCGACCAGCTTTCCTCCCATCGTGCCATCTACGCTCTGCTTAGAATCGCCCAAGGCTGTCATGCGATGGAGCAGCATCAATTGGCCGACGAGTACATCCATCGCGCCCAAGCCGTTGACGAGAAGGACGAGAAGGTCAGTCATCATTCCGCGTTGTTCAATTACGCCATGGACACGGATCGAATCGTACTGGCCGGCAAGATCGCAGAGGAATCGAGGTCTGATTCGCTGCTCAATTCCTGGGCTCGGGAGAAATTTCGTCGCGGAGATCATGAAGCAATCAAGGGCTATCCGCGAGGGGAAATGACGTTCTATGCCGCGTGGGGTCTGGCCAGTGTGTTTGTCGAGTTGGGGGACTATGAACGAGCGGAGGAATTCGTCAGCGGAATCGATAGCACGGTGGGAAACTCGCCGGAGGAAGTGGCGGGCCTGACATTTAAGGTGATTGCCATCAAGTATCGCGAGAAGGGCGACGTGGAAAATGCCAAGCGGTACATCGACAAAGCGTTGGCGATTGCGGACGGTCGGGGTACGGGGTACGTCGGCTACGCAGTCGAGATCGCACACCGCTCCATCCATGGACGGTTGACGAAGGATCTGGAAGAGTTCGCCCAGAGGGGGGCGTATTTCCCGGCTCACATGGGTCGCGAGTTGGTCCAGAACCTCGCCGTCGAATTGGTGCGAACAGAACACGATGACGAAGCAAAGCGATCGGCGGCATTGTTAGAGAAGCCGGAGGACGTGGCCGACAGTATGAGATCGATTGCCTATGCGCAGGCGCGACGCGGCGACACGGCTGCTGCCCTCAAGACGGTGGAGGAGATCGAGGATGCTCATACGCGAGACGCTGCGAGGATAGGCATCGCTAACACGTTGTGCAAGAACGGGCAATCCGAAACCGCGAAGGAACTCGCAGACGTCGTGTTGCGTAAGTGGACAGAAGAGAAAGGAAGCGATTCCACCCTTGGGAACAGCCTGGCTGCGCTATACGCCAGACTTCACTGCCAGCCAGAGTTGGAACAAGTGATCGCTCAAGCCAAGACACCAGAGTCGAAAACCGACCGCATACTGCGCGCGATCTGGGGATTCGCGGGATCGATGCCTGATTGAGACTCGTCCTTTCCGGCCGGACGCTGGAGAGACAGATGCGTTTCGCGTGGATGAGACTGGCAAGGGCCTGAATCCCCATGCCGAAGGCATCAAGGCAGGAGCCATCTCCGACGAAGACGCCAAATTCCTCAGCGACATCGCTCACCAAGTTGTCACCAAGGGCAAACGGCTTGCCCTTGAAAGACAAGCGCAGCACAATGAGCGAACAGACGATTTGTGACTCGGCCGCCTGTGCTACCTCAATGCGTCGGTCGATTTCACGTTAACGCATCTTGCCAAATGCACGCGGTGTGCGCCACCTGTGCGCCTTACGCCTGACGGCGAGGCAAGCCACGGCATGTCTCTATGAGGGGATATACCTACCCCCATAGAAAGCACTGCCTCCTGGACAGCGAAGTCTTGCATCGGCTTATCCGCAGAGCTACCTTGTGGGGGTCGGAGAAGCATTGAAGCTGTTCCAGAAACCGACCTCTCCCACGGCTTTTCGGGACTTTGATTTTTGAGATGGGTTTTTGAGATTGCAGCCGTTGGAGATACGAACGGTTGGCGGCGACGGAGGGAGCGGTACAGGAAAGGAAGGAATTCTGACACGCTGGGGGTGGCCAACCAAGCGGAGGCTGCGGCGCTGGTGGTTAAGCACGGGTTGCTCCGCCAAGAAGGCGGTTGTTGAAGCGGCGTGCAGTGAATCACAGGTCGAGCTTTGCTCGCAATCCAAACACGACCGCAACGAAATACTGTGTCGTGGGAGTTTTGCGGTTTTGCGCCCCTACACCAGCCAATCCCCGTCGCTCGCTGCCGAACTTACAGACTCGAAACTGACCAGTGACAAGTTGACTTAGCGTTCTTCGACAGCCGACGCCGACAGTCTAGCACGACTCAAAGACAGTCCAAGCGATTCGCTGCGCAACCGGTACGCGCAGTCGCGACAAAACCGCTGCAAACCATTGCACCGGAGTCACAAAGACCCCATTCGATCGACCGAACATCACTCACAATCCCCAATCAATCACCCGTCTGATGCGGGGCCAGTAGCTGGTGTTCCAGGAGATCCGTCGTGGTGAATAGGCTGTGCCACAGTTCGCGGCAGATTCCGTCGAAAAAGAATCGCGATTGAGATTATGATCGAGGGCACAATCGAAAAACAGAGCCCAACCAAAAAGGACGTAAACACAGTTACATGCGCGGAAGACATTTGGGTCTGATTTAGCGAGGCGCCGAGATCGGAAATGGAATGGTGAACGCTGATGTACCCATGAACCGAGCCAATGAGGCCGATGAATGCTGGTAACAAGGCAATGGCGAAGGTGATCGCGACCTCGGCAGATCCGCTGGAATTCCAAAAAGTTCGACATGCGACGTATAAACCAGCTAGTCCTGAGAAGTATAGCAACGTTCCGTAAAGCGCTCCGAGCGAATCCCAGTACCAGTTAGCAACCGTTTCGGTGCTACTAGAGGCCAACACGAACGATGCAAAAAAGACAGCAAAACCGATAGTCCAAAAAATGACGGTGGGAGCTTTTGATCGTTTCATTAGAATTCGCTTGTCGTTCATAGTTTTGACACACCTTTCTGGCCACGAGGGACGTAACGCGATCCGAGGAAGAGGATTTATAACCGGAGCCGTCAAATGCGAGAGGCATCTAGCCAACAGTTCCGCGACTTGTTCTGCAGAATCGAAGCGGTCGTCGCGCGACTTCGATAGCAGCTTCATCACGATTGCTTCGAGCCAATCGGGGACGTCCGGATTGAGTTCGCGGATGGGTCGAGCCGTGTCGTCGGTGATGCGACGGAGAACGGCGTAGCTGGTTTCGGCTCGGAATGGCGGATGTCCGGTACAAAGCGAATAGAGAACACAACCAAGACCGAACAAGTCGCTGCGTCCGTCAATCGCTTCGCCTCTTACTTGTTCCGGAGACATGTAGTGCGGTGTCCCGGGATGGAATCCGCTACGAGTCAAGCTGGCATCGTCTTCGGTGCGAACCAACCCGAAGTCGGTCAACAGGGCTCGTTCAACCCCTTCATCGAGCAGGATGTTCGATGGCTTAACATCGCGGTGAATCAAACCCTGGGCATGGGCAGCGGAAAGACCTTTTGCGGTCTGCATGCCGATTCGCAGGACTTCGGCGACTTCAAGCGGCCCGTCACGGTCAAGCTCTTCCTGTAACGAACCACCAACGACATATTGCATCACCAGGAATGGCGGATCGCTTTCGGATTCAACGTTGAAGATTGGCACAACGTGATCATCGACGACACCTGCCGCAGCCCGGGCTTCTCGGGTAAACCGCGCGCGTGCTGAAGCGTTGCCGGCAAGATAAGGCGCTAGCAACTTGATCGCCACCGGCCGATTCAATTCCGTATCATGGGCTTTAAAGACGATCCCCATCCCACCGCTACCGACCAGCCGTTCGATCTCGTATCGCCCAAGACGCCCCAGCATCTCCGGATGAGTCGGTGGATCGAGCAATTGCCTGGCCATCGACTCGTCCCAGGCGAAGGGGGCGAAGGGACAGTTTGACCACCGGAATAAACGTGGTTGTGAACGTGACAGGTCTTCGCAGTCATCTTGTCCATCGCCGCTTTGCCTTGTTGCGAGCGCTGATGTGACCTTGCGCCAATCGTGTTCCTCGGCCGCCAACTCTCGAAGCCTGCTTTGACAGCGTGCGCAAACTTCAACATGCTCAAGTAGAGCTCCATCCTCGCAGTCCGCGTCGTCGCATCGCAGAATGGCAACGAGTTGCTGATCATTGCACTGAGTGCATTCGCTGTTCATTGTTGGTCCTCGTATTGCCTTACGAGTTCTTTGATTCGAGCCATTACACGACTGCGTCCAAAGTAGATATTGCCAGTGCGCGTGCCGAGCTGCCCGGCCGCTTGATGCACGGACATACCTTCGACTTCAGTGAGCCAAAACGCCTGCCATGTATGATCTGCAACCTGCTCGCGAACACGATCGGCCGCCCACTGAAACACGACTCTTTCATATTCTCGTTCGATCAACGACGAGATGTCGTCGCGAAGAGCGACGCCATCGAGCAGCCTTTGCCCTTGTTCGCCATCACGACCCAATTTGCGGGTCGCTCGCTCCGTGAGCATGTCGACGGCTTCGTTGTGAGCAATCCGCAAGAGCCACGCTCGAAAACTGCCTCGGTCCGCTCGCTCGATCCATTTGGCGACCGACTGTGCAACCGCTAGCAGAACTTCCTGAACCAGATTCTCGGCATCGGCTGCCTGCATCCCGCGCCGCTGAGCGACGCGAAACACAATCGGCCCATAAAGCTCTGCAAACTCATCCCATGCCGCCACGTCGTCCGCATTTTGCAAACGCAGAATCAAACTGGCGCGTGTATCGGGAGGGCTTGTTGGCATTGATCTACTCTAACAAGGATTTGTTCGTATCAATGTAGACCGACCTGACCGCTCAAATCTTGCGCGACTGGACGAGTTCTTCCGTAAAAACCCAGTGGTGGGTCATCATCCCGGCGTTTTCGCAGACCGCGTGGAGTTGGCCTGTCGCGTCGGAGAGCGTTTTTGCACTTTGACAGAGACGATTCT
>CAZUAH010000612.1:0-7994 GCA_964617665.1 uncultured Pirellulaceae bacterium | reverse complement strand
CCAACGACTTCCGCCTTGTAAGGGCGGCGCTCTAGCCAACTGAGCTAATCGCCCGGTCAGTAGCGTCTCATACTATGCCCGAACAAAGGTGGCTGTCAATCCGAGGCGAAATCTGATACACCAAACCGAGGTGGCCGAGTGCTGGCCGTCGAGTCGGCACTAGTGGTCGGACAGATAGAGAAACATGACGCGTCTTGTCAATTGCCGCGGTGCCTCGTGTAATTCGAAATCGCAAGTAGGACGGGCAGGAACGCCCAGTCTACAAGGACAGGAGACGCGAGGGGCTGACAGGGACTACGAAAACGCAACAGATAGGTTGCCCGCGAATGACGCAAATGGGCGCGGAAAATGCAGAATTCGTTAGGGATTCTCGCGTCTCTTGGAATGGAAGTGTGGCTTGCGTGGACTGGCAAGAATGCAGCTTGAGTAGTCGTGACGATTCGCGCCATTCGCGGGCGGCTTTCTTCCGGCCGGCTGACGACAACTCCCGAAACGATGCTACGTGAGGATATCTGATGGGCGTTCAGACGATCAAAATACGCGACGGTGCAAGCGGTGCGGAAGCAGAGGTGCTTGCGGGGTTCGGGTTCAATTGCTTTCGGTTCCGTGTTCCCGTAGACGGCCAGACGATCGACGCGATCTGGTCGGAGCCGGGTTTCGAGAACGGCGACAAACGGGCGTCGGGCAGCGGGATGCCGATTCTGTTTCCGTACCCGGGACGGCTTCGCGGAAAGACTTTGAATTGGAATGGTCGCGAGTATCGCTTGGAGGGCGACGATGGCCGTGGCAATGCGATCCATGGCTTCGTTCACACCCGGCCATGGCGCGTCGTTGAACAGTCGGATCGTCGCGTCGTTGGACAGTTTATGGCGTCCGAAAATGAACCGGGGTTGACCGATTCCTGGCCCGCCGATTTTCGCGTTGCTGCGGCATACGAGGTGAGCGGCCAGACCTTGCTGGCTGATTACGAAATCGAAAACACCGGCAATGAGCCTGTGCCTTTCGGCTTCGGCCTACATCCGTACTTTTGCGTACCCTTGGGCGGAAACCAGGCGGATGCTTGCCGTGTGCAGGTGCCGGCCAGCGGTCGCTGGCAACTGTCCGACATGCTGCCGACGGGAAAGCTGCTGCCCTTGGATTCTCCGGAATCGTATCGTACGGGGCTTGCGTTCGGAGAGATGGCGTTCGACGACGTGTTCACGGGGCTCGATTCATCGGACGGCGTTCATACCTGCTGGTTGATCGATCCGAACAGCGACCGACAATTGGAGGTCGCATTCGACGACGCGTTCAGCCAATGCGTTGTCTACAATCCGCCACATCGCGAGGCGGTCTGCATCGAACCGTACACGTGCGTTCCAAACTACTTCGAATTGCACGAAGCTGGCGTAGACGCGGGTTTGAGCGTCCTGAAGCCCAGCGATTCATTCAAGGCACGTATGGTGATTCGAGTGAAATGAGTGACTTGGGATCGGCATGCACTGCACGCCCTACTGGATCGCCTAACGATCAACGTCAGATTGGTGGCCGGGGCGGGGCTGAGCGTCAGCGAGGGAAGCCCCGGGGTTTCGGGCTTGCGCCCTCCAACCCCGGCCACCCTGGCCTCAATCTACCTGACAAAACTCGATAGACGAACCACTACGTGTTCAACCGAAGTCCTCCACGTTCCAGCAACTCAGCGCAACTCGCGCGGTATGCTCGGAGCCCTACGCTACTTGCTTGGCGGTTTCCAAAACGTGCCGGCGATGAAGCAGTTCGTACCTGCGGTGTTGTGGTAGTAGACCGTGAAGATCCTGCCGTCTTCAAGCTGCAGCGAAACAGGATAGCCCAAATCGTAATCGCCCACTTTTCGATCTTGGCCTTTGGGCGTACCGCCGTCCATGCGGATGACGATCTCGTTCTGAAGGTGCCAGGTCTTGCCATCGTCGTTGCTCAGACACGCACGTATGCCAAACGGTGGACGGCGGTATCCGTATGTCATCAGCAACCTGCCGTCCCGCAGGGGCAACAGATGCTGCGGGAAGCCCCAAACGGGAGTCTTGACCAGCGGTTCCCACGTTCGTCCACGATCGGGAGAACGGATGATACGCGCAAATCCATCGACGTCCACTCGGACCGTGAAGATCCAGTACCTGTTTGGCACGACACACATAAACGGCTCGTCGTACCAAATGTAGTCGAGTGGGCCTTGCTTATAGAGCGTATACGTTGCCACGCCAGCCTCTTCCCAAGATCTGCCTGCGTCCCCAGAACGATAGACGGCGTTTGCCTGCAGCACGGCAGGACGGCCGCGAATCTCGGTAAAGTTGCGCTGAACCACTCGCTTCAGACCGCCGTACACGATGTTGCTGTCCTCGTCTTCCACGGCTCCGTGAGGGCCGAAGACGGGCGTGGTTAACGGTTCGCTCCACGTTTTGGCACCATCGCCGGACGTCGAGATGCAGTCGGCCGAGAACAGCAAAACCGTCCCATCGGACATTTGATGGATACTCGGATCACGGTCGTCCACGCCGGGCCGATCCAACGCGGTGACGCGCGGGAGCCATGTGCGGCCACCATCGGTCGAACGACTGAGGCTGATTTTTCCAATCGGCTCGGCGCCATGAATGGTCCCTTCGCGGTAGACCACGGCCAAGTCGCCATTTTTCAGGAGCGTCACTCCTGGGAACGCAAAGTGCTTGTCCGCTTCCTCTGCGATCACTACGTGATCAGTGGCCAGCCACCGGGTGGCCGTCTGCCTCGCGGCTACGGTGCGCGCCCGCGCCGACGGCACGAATCGGAATCCGTAAAGGTAGACGGCTTTGCCCATGCTGCGGAGGACCAGTCTTCGCCCATCCATAGGCCACTGGAAACACGCCAGAATCTCTGTGTCGTAGTGATAATCGGGAAAGCCTTTCGCACCCACCGCCTCACGCCGGCTTCCATCGTCCAGTTGAAGCTCGAAAGCCATAGGGCAAGCGTCTTCAGGATTGGCAGACACATCCTTTGCCCGCCCCCCGTCAACGGCCCGGACCTGAACGTAGAGGTCGTAAACGCCTTTTAACTTGGGATCAATCACCAAGTCGGGTGCGCCGGGCCGTGCGTTCAGCAGATTCCTATACCACCGATACCCTTCTGGACCTGCCGACGTGCGAAGCAGCCAGCAGCCTTCCTTCTCGCGATTGATGCTAACGGCCGAGGCTGGCTGAACGGAGTTGGACGCGATCAGATCGCCAATGTCTAGCTTCACTTCGTGACGGACCGCAGGCTGAACCACATCGACTCTCCGGAGTTCGGATCCGCCGCAGATCCTGAGGCCACATGCGACGCTGATAGCGAGAAGGACGAGCGTTGGCCAGGTTGTCTTTTCGAGGAGGCTCACGGTTGTGTCACCAGCCATCTCAACTCCACGGGCGAATTGCCTGTTCTTGCGTTCCCAATCCCTGCCATCCGTCGGCAAGCAGCCAGAACATCTCCTTCATTACCAACTTGATCGCATCGCAGTAGGGCGAAGGCGCGCTTGATTCACCGCTAACGGTCAAGGCTTCAGCACGGCAGTCCCCCGCACACCAGTAGCGGAAGGCACACCGCGCACACGCTGGCATGTTGTCGAAGTGGTATCGGGTTCGAAACGCATGCAGCACCGTCGAGTCTTGAAGCAACCGGGCAAGGGACGCTGTGCGCACGTTGCCGCAGGAATCCTCGATGTTGCGATGATTCGGACACGGGAAGATATCTCCGCTGGCGTCGACGAACAAACATCGGCGAGCGATCCCGCAGTTGCTGCGGAGACGGCTGAAACGACACACCGTCATGAGGATAGAGAAGAAGTCGCGATGCAGCAATTGCGATAGTTCGGGCCTGCGTCGTAGTATTCCCACAAGTCTCTGAAAACACTCGTACAGATCCGGTGCCATGTCAGAATAGTCGACTCCACAACCGATCCGACGAAGCGGAATGAAACGCACCTCGTGTGCACCGATCTCGATGGCCAAATCGAAATAGGTTTCAAGCTCCTCTTCGCTCGATTGCGTCAGCACCATGGAAAGAACAGTGTGCACGCCTGTGTCTAGCAGTCGTTTGGCGGTCGACACAGCACGCTCGAACACCCGGTTACCGCGAATTGCATCGTGTCGCTCTTGAAATGGGCTATCGAGAGAGATCTGCACGGTCGCGTCGGCCGCTGCAAGTTTCTCTGGCGTCTGATCGCCCAGCAGTGTTCCGTTGGTGGACACAAGGATTTCGCCAGTCAGTCGTTCGCGAACTCCTCGAACGGTCGCCAACAACCGTGTCTCGTCGAGAAATGGCTCGCCGCCCAGAATGATGAAAGCTGCGTCGCGGTCCAGTGCTTCTGCTCCATCGTCCAACCAGTTCATCAGATCGACAATAGGAATCTCACTGTCTTCCGAACGCGGATTGTAGCACCACGGACAGCGCAGGTTGCACCGATTGGTGATGTTGAAGGTCAGGTTGGAAACTCGCAAACGCTCTTCCAGAGGCGACGGTGATGGCGGTGGCGAACCGAGGATGCCTCGTTCGACCAGAGCGTCAACCACAGGCAGAGCGTCTTCCACCACAGCGTCGAGACCCTTTTTGATCGTGCGGGAGTATTCGGTCAACGCCTCATCCACCGAACGCGATTCGGCAAAGCACTCTAACAGGATCGCGGCCTCAGCGTCGACCACCAGCCATTGGCCAAGATCTCCCCAAACGAAGAGGTGTCGGTCGTCACGCTCCTCGTGCAGGGATGCTTTGCGCGCTTCGAGGTGGTCATGGAGTTGAATCACGAGTAGATCGTCCAGTAAACGAACCGGCCGCCAACGCGACGATAATGGCGGATGCAGTGGCTGCCCAAAGCCACCGCGCGGACGGGTCGCTCATGCGGCTGATTTGCGTCACGGCGTTCCACGCCACGTGCAGTTGAAAGGCGTGGGCGAGCGAGCCGTTTCTCAACACCAGTATACACGCAACCAGCGAAAGCCCTCCGGCCAGCAAACCCGCACCGACGGGCAGATGCAGAAAGCCAAACAACAATGTACAAAGCACGACAGCATGAATGGCAGAGAAACCTCTGCGCAGATGCTCCAGAAGCAATCCCCTGAAATACAGCTCTTCGGACAGAGGCACAATCACGATCAGGTGCAGCAACTGGGGAGAAGAGGAAGTGTAACCGGCCTTGGGCGAGAGCGGTACGTTTGCCAAAAGCAACAACGTCGCCACGAGCACGGCGGAGAAAAAGAGCGGAAATACCCGGCGGCGCGTCTCCGGGCGAAAGAAGCGAAGATCGATACGAAAACGCTGCCAGTGCCAAAGGCATAGAATCAGAAAAAGCAGCGACGAAGGGTAACCCTGCCACGGAACAAGATTGCGTCGTTCCAACGCCGAAACGCCCAGCGTGAGCCCCAAGATCAGCGCAAGCGACAGTGCTTCGCGCATCAGTCTCTTGGGAGAGGCATCGGTTGGCGATGGATGCTCTCCACCCGCGGCTGCCGGTTTGTCAACCATCCACTGCAGGCACAACGTGGACGAAGAACAGCGGATCTGACTTTTCTTCCAGCGGGTGGGATTCCTGATATTCCCGCAGTTGAGCCAGAACAGGATGTTCCTCCGTTGCATGACGGGCCTGATCATCCAAGCTGAACATGTCGAACAGTTTTGTTCCGGTTAGATTCCGAGCCGTCCCGGAGTCCATCCAACGGAACTTGCCGTGCGTGACGCGGTGGATGAAACAGGTGTAGTCATCCCCGTGCGCACGGCGCACGTACACTCCATTGACCAATTGCTCCCAGTTGTCAGCGTCCTTCTTGGGTGTGACCAGGACGATGTCGTCCGACGTGCCATGCGATCCGTCTGCCCCTGCACTGGCAATTCGATAGCGTCCTCCTGCAAGCGGGTCGAACTTGAATTCCCTGCCCCAGCCATCGCGACCGTACGTTTTCTGGGCGTAAGACATGCCAGGCGTATACTGCTCGGCCGGAACCGGAAACGCCACCTCATGCTGGATTGCGGCCAGTTGTCTGACGTTCACCGGGCTTCCTGGAAGCGAATTCGCTACCAAGCCGTGCAATATCGCCTGTGTTGCCGCCTCCGGGTCTTCGTAGTCTCTTACTGCGACGTCGGTCCAAGGCGGAGGAAGGCTATTCAATTGGTGCTCTTCATGCACTTGATATGCGCATGAGGCGACAACAACAATCAGCAGTGGCATCACAGCCAATAGCCAAGGACGCCAACCGGGTTTCTCCATTTTTCGGATACGACGATAGTAGAGACCGATGAGATAAGCGAAGAACAAGAATAGTGTTGCCAACAGAAAGCCATCGCTGGCCATGGAAGCCGGCGCCAATGCCGTCGGCCGGACAGAGACTTCGGCTGTCGCCTGAGGTGTGGCCTGCCTCCCTGTGCTCTCCAACCGTAGAGCTGACTTGACGTCAATCAGGTTGGTCTTGGCATGCTGGAGGTTGTGGGCTCCCATGTCCTTGAAAGTCCTAGGGTATGCGGACAGATACCCGGCGTGCAGGTACTCGTCCACATCGACGTTCAAGCTACCGGCAACGAGTTCCATTTGACCTTCCCCGCGATGGATGGAGAGATTGTCGCGACTCTCGTGACGAGATCGAGCCCATCATGTTATTGTACCAGATCTGTACGGTTTGGGAGCGCGAACGCGGCTGTGGCGTCAGCAAATTCCGTGGTTTTCGGACCCAACGCAAACCGACGTAGCCCCGCTATCCGGGGTTCGCAGTCAATTTTGCCGCTCTCGGCCGATATGATCAGCCGTCTTCAGCGCGGCCAGCACCGCGGTGGGCGAAATTGGGCACGATTCATGATAGATCGTCTCGCCCTCGGCGCAGGCTCCCTCGGCCACCAGCATCAGGTCTTCGTCGGTCACGCTGGCAAGACCCACGTCGGCCAACGTGGTTGGCAGGCCCACCGACTCACAGAAGTCGTAGACTTCTTCGACTAGCGACTTCGGGCGGTCGGTGAGGAACAGGCTGGCCAGTACGCCGATGGCCACCTTTTCGCCGTGGTAGTAGTCGTGTGTGCCTTCGAGTTTGGTCAGGCCGTTGTGGATCGAATGCGCTGCCGCCAGTCCACCGCTTTCAAAGCCAAGTCCGCTGTGCAGTGTATTCGCCTCGACCACGTGCGAAAGGGCCGGCGTCACAACGCCCTCGGCGCATGCCGCCTTTGCCGCCACTCCGTGCTGTAGAATCGTGTCGTAACACAAACGAGCAATGGCAAACGCTGCCAGCGTCGCGTTGCCCCCGCACTGATTGTCGGCGTAACTCTGTCGGCACGATTCGGCTTCGAACCAAGTTGCAAGTGCATCACCCATTCCGGCCACCAGAAAGCGAACCGGGGCTCGGGCGATCACGGCGGTATCGACCAAAACCAGCTCAGGATTTCGTGGCACAAACAAGTATCGCTCAAATGCGCCGTCATCAGTGTAGATGACCGACACGGCACTCGTTGGTGCGTCGGTCGATGCGATGGTGGGCACGATGGCTACGCGCGCGTTGGCTGAATGACCAACCGCTTTGGTCGTGTCGATGACCTTGCCGCCGCCGATACCAACAATGACATCGCATTGTTTCTCCGCGGCCATCGCGCAAAGGCGTTCGATCTCCGGCTCCGAGCATTCGCCGCCGAACGGTTCTACGTGGGTCCGGAAGACCGCTTGCCAGTTGTCGATGTAGCCCGGAACAACCTCCTGCGCAGCAGTCCCGCCGACAACGATCAACGCACTGTTGCCTAACCGTGTGACTTCATCACCGAGACGCTGCAAGACGCCTTCGCCTTGAACGTATCGTCCGGGGAATGTGGCTGTTTGTGTCATATTTTTCTCCACTCGGTGACTGTGAGAATCATTGGTCAATCTTTGCAGGAAACAATACCCGACGTCGTCATGCACAGCATGACGTATTGGATCGTCTATCGATGTTTGTCAGGTAGGTTGAGGCCGGGGTGGCCGGGGTTGGAGGGCGCAAGCCCGAAACCCCCGGGGGGGCCCCCCGGCC
>CAZUAH010000611.1:0-7994 GCA_964617665.1 uncultured Pirellulaceae bacterium | reverse complement strand
AGCTTCCAGCTTGCGGATTTGTCGGGGAAGGCAAGCTGGAAGCTCGCCCCACGGGCAAATTTTCATCTGCCGCTCGCCTAAGACGACCAAAACTGAGGATGGACTATGGGATTCGCTCGAATAGGCGCATACGTTGGCGTACTGCTCACGGTTGTAACGGCTCTATCGACGGCGTCCGCCGCCGAGCCGACTTGGCGGGACGCCGCTTCGCGAGAGGCCATTGTTCGCGATTGGATGCACCAGGATTACATGAGCGCCCGTTTGCCGGATGCGTTGGAGGAAGAGAAACGCCAGTGGCGAGACGAGCACATCAAGGCGCCGGAATCCAAGCTTGATCCTCCTGTGCTGAGAGACTTGAAGTGTTTCACCAGCGATCGCGACTCTGTCGTCGAGCAGCGGATGGTCGCTCACGTCCTGGACGAACTTGGTAGTCGGGGGGACCGGATGCGAGCCGAAGCGAAGGCACTCGCTTTGACGAATACGCCTGGACGGGACCCATGCTGGAAACGGCTGTACGTGCGTGCGTGCGAACTCCGACGCACAGTGCGACTCGAGCCGCTTTTCGCACGATGGCAACGGTTCGTGTTCAACCAACATCGTCATGTTCCTGGTAGCTGGAAGTACACCGAGATACTGTCCGATGCTCATAGAGGCCGCCAGTATCGGCCGAGTGCGTCGTTGAACGTCCTGCAGATGAACGGGATCTACGGTCGAGCCCGCACACTGCTGAAAGATCCTGACGGCATCCTGCGGAATCCGGATGTCTCGTACGACGGCCAACGTATCCTGTTTGCATGGAAGAAGTCGGACCGCGAGGACGATTTCCACCTGTACGAAATGGACGTCGCTACCGGCGAGATACGTCAATTGACCCACGGGCTTGGATTCGCAGATTACGAGGGAGCCTATTTGCCCGACGGCAACGTCGTGTTCAGCTCGACGCGATGCGGCCAGACGGTCGACTGTAATTGGGTCGAGGTCAGCAACCTGTATCTGATGGACCAGGACGGCCGGTACATGCGACGCGTTGGATTCGATCAGGTGCATACGATCTTCCCGACGGTCACGGACGATGGCCGAGTCCTCTACACGCGTTGGGAATACAGCGACCGCGGGCAGATCTATCCGCAGCCGCTATTCCAGATGCACCCCGATGGCACAAACCAACGCGAGTTGTATGGCAATAACTCGTGGTTTCCCACAAACATCATCCACGCCCGAAAGATCCCCGGATCACGCAAGGTGCTGGCTGTCATAACTGGCCATCACCGACCTGCGCATGGCAAGTTGGGGGTAATCGACCCTGCTCTTGGCCGGCAGGAAGGGCAAGGCGTGCAGCTCATTGCGCCGGTCCGGAAGACGGAACCGCTTCGAGTCGATCGGTATGCGTTAGACGGAATCCAGTTTCAGTATCCCTATCCCGTCGACGATCAGCATTTCCTGGTGACGCTCGCGATGCCCACGCCGGAGGGAAAGCTCGGCCGTTTCGACATCTACTTCATGGACGTGGACGGGCGGCGCGAGTTGCTAGCGGAAGGGCAAGCGCCAGGCGAAGGTATTGGCTGCAAACAAATCGTTCCGCTTGCCCATCGCGAAAAGCCGGCAGTGCGGCCCAGCACGGTGGACTACGAGAAAACGACTGGCACGGTTTACCTGCAAGACATCTACGAAGGCGATGGGCTGGCCGATGTGCCGCGCGGTGCGATCAAACGGTTGCGCGTGGTGGCGCTACGGTACCGAGCCGCAGCAATCGGCAGCCTGCCCCAGGACGGTAAAGGCGGACATTCCGAGATGACCACGCCCATCGCGATTGGTAACGGATCTTGGGACGTGAAGGTCGTGCTGGGCAGTGCGAAAGTCCATGACGACGGTTCGGCGTTTTTCGAGGTGCCCGCGCGAACGCCGGTCTATTTTCAGGCGCTCGACGAAAAGAACCGAGTCGTACAAACCATGCGAAGCTGGACCGCGCTCATGCCCGGCGAGAACCAGTCGTGCGTTGGCTGTCACGAGCATAAGAACGGTGCCCCGCGAGCCATACTTGGTGCTTCAGTGGCGTTGGAGACTGGGCCTCAAAATCTCGCACCTTTCTACGGACCACCTCGCGGATTCAGCTTTCCCAAAGAGGTCCAACCAATCTTGGACAAGCACTGTATCGGCTGCCACCACGAGGAGTCGGACGAAACGTTCAGCTTGACCGGCGATCTTGTGACGCCAGGCAAGACGAAACGCAAGTTCAGCCGGTCGTATCTGGCCTTGACCAATACGAAGGGGAGCTGTGGCAACTGGAATCACGCGATGGTGAACTGGATCGACTGCATGTCCGAGCCGTCTTTGTTGCCTCCATACCATCGCGGCGCAGCGACCAGTAAGCTGATCGCGATACTGGAAGAAGGGCACGAAGAGGTAGAACTTTCCCGCGAGGAAATGGACAAAATCGCATGCTGGATCGACCTGTTGGTTCCTTACTGCGGCGACTACCTGGAATCCAACGCGTGGTCAAAGGAAGACCTGGAATTCTACGCCCGCGCGCTTGCCAAGCGACAGCGTTGGGAAGAAGTCGAAGAGGCGAATATCCGATCATTGATTGGCAATGAATGACCAATGCCCAAATGCCAGTCACCAAGCGGAGAAGAAGAACGCAGAAGAGGAAGACGTAGAGTGATCCTGCCACAAATTCCGTTCGCAAGAGGCAATTCTATGGCATGCAGCCCTTGAGGTCCTCTCGGTGTTCATCGTCCTCGGAAGAAATCCTCAACATTCCCCTGCAACTGCCGAACTGTGGATGGGGCCTCTCCGCCGCAACGGGCGAATGCACAGTGAATTCTCCGCTTGACACGGCGAGTGACGATGACAGATGAAACAAAGTATAGCAACCGCTGGACCGGAGCGGCCGATGCGGTGGAACAAAGTGGAACGCTGAGAAGAAGGAAGAAGAGGGGGCGGAAGCCGTCTTCAGAAACGACTCCCGACCGCTTTCTTCGTCCGCACTGTGAAGAGTTCTCCGATGTGCAGGACCTCAACCGCCTTCTCGTGGCGCGAGAGTGCGTCGCGGAGTTGGATCATGCAGCCGGGGCATGCGGTTACCACGGCGTCGGCATCGGTGGTGGTGATTCCGTCGACTTTGTGGTCTGAGATCTTCTTCGAGACGTCGTAGTGGGTGATGCTGAACGATCCACCGAGTCCACAGCAGCGGTCGGCGTTGGGCATCTCGACAAAGTTCAGCCCATCGAGCGACTTCAGAATCTGGCGGGGCTGGTCACTGATTCCCTGATACCTGCCGAGATGGCAGGGGTCGTGCCACGTGACGGTCTTGCCCTTGAATCGTGAGTTAAGCTCGAACTTATCCGCGCCAGTGGCAAGGACATCGATCACGAATTCATTGAAGTCCTTGACCTTTGCCGAGAAATCTTCGAAGCGCTTCTTCTCTTCGGGCGTTTCTGCCAGGTAGACCGGATACTCGCTGAGCCCTGAACTGCACGTGGCACATCCCGTGACGACATAGTCGTAGTCTTCGAATGCCTGGATGTTCTTTGTCGCCATTTTCTTGCCGGTGCGAAAGTCGCCGGAAAAGTAGACAGGTGCTCCGCAGCATCCCTGGCGTTTGTCGAAGATGACCTCGCAGTCCAAGTTCCTGAGCACATCGACCATCATGCGCCCAGTTTCGGGGAATACGTATTCGGTGGCACATCCGGAAAAGAACCCTACACGGTACTTCGGCTCTCCCGTCGCCGGAGTCCGCACGGGAAGTGTCTTTCTCAGAAACTTCCGCGCAATTTTGGGTACTGCTCTTCCGGCGCCGAGTGCCGTGAGAAACTGCGGCAGATGGCGGAACTTGCCTTCGCCTCGGGGAAGGAGGAACTGAAACCAGGACGCGATTCGCAGCGCTACGCCAAACAGCCATCGGTTGGGAAGGATGTACCGGAATACGATGCTCTTCGAGAGGGGAAGTCCTTTCTCGGCCACGTAGTCGCCGCGTGCAGCGGTTACCGCGTGGTCGATCCGCGTCTTGGCTGGGCAGTATTGCACGCAGGTCTTGCACAGCAGGCAGTTGTCGATGGCCTCGTAGAAACCCTTGGTCAGGTGTTGTTCGCCATCGAGTGCGTAGCGGATCAGTTGGTCCTTGCCGCGAGCAAGCCCCTTCTCCTGCCGCTCCTCCCGGTAGATCGGGCAGAAGTAGCCGCAGAAGCCGCACTTCATGCACTGGTCGACATCGGATTGAAACTTGCGCGTGTTTTCCAGCTTATCAGCCACTTGGCGGTCCATTTCACTTGCGGAAAAAGGGGACAGGTCCAATTTGCCGAGACGGCCCTTCGGGTGCTTTGCACAAATTGGACCTGTCCCCTTTTTCCATCCAATCAGTCTTCCCATATCTTTCCTGGGTTCAGGATTCCGTTGGGATCGAATATGTCTTTGATCTGCTTCATGATTTCGATGAACATCGGCTCTTGCGTGCGACGCATGAATTTCTGCTTTCCAAGGCCGATACCGTGTTCACCGGAAAGAACACCGCCAAATTCGACTGCTGCCTCAATGATTTCGTCCACGGCCTTTTGCGCTTTGGCGAAGTGCTCCGAGTCCTTTTCGTCCGTCATTACGCTGGGATGCAAATTGCCGTCGCCGGCATGGCCGATGACCGTGACCTCCAAATCAGCCTTTTTGCATATGTCCATCACCTTTTCGATGAAACCTGCCATTCGCGGTCGCGGCACTGCCACGTCTTCTGACAGAATCGTGGGCGCGGCGCTGAATATGGCGGCGAAACCCGCGCTGCGGGCTTTCCAATAGGTCTGTGCCTCCTGTGGGTCCTTGGCGACGATCACGTCCGTGGCACCCATTTCGTTGCACACGGCAATCACTTTCTCCGAGTCGTGTTCGACAACCTCCTCCATGCCATCGCACTCGAACATGAGCATGGCAGCGGCTTCCTCGGTCAGCCCTATGCCGGTGATTCGATTGATGCTTCTTATCACCCAGTTGTCCAGGAGTTCGATCTTGGCGGGAATCGTACCGGCGTCAAGGATCTTGGCGACGGTCTCGCCTGCCTTGGGCACATCGCTGAACAATGCGATGATCGTCTTCCTGGCCGGCGGCATAGGTATCAACCGAAGGACCGCTTCGGTGACAACCGCCAGGGTACCTTCGGAACCGGTGACCAATGAGACCAGGTCGTAGCCCACGACGTTCTTGACGGTGCCGCCGCCGAATTCGACCGTCTTGCCAGTCGGCAGCACGGCCTTGAGCCCGAGTATGTACTGCTTCGTCACTCCGTACTTCAGGCACACGGGCCCACCTGCGTTTTCGGCGATGATTCCTCCTATCGTGGCTCCCAGAAAACTCTGCGGATCGGGCGGGAAAAAGAGACTTTGGGCTGCCAGTGTGGTTTGCAGGTCCATCAGTACCACACCCGCCTGGACCCTTGCGGACAGATTCGCCGGGTGGATGGCCAGAATCTTGTTCATCTTGGTCATCACCAAGGCAATTCCGCCTCGGATCGGCACGGATCCGCCACTCAGGTTCGTGCCACCTCCTCTTGGGGTCACCGGAATCCGTTTCTCGTTCGCGAGCATTAGCACGGCTTCTACGTGCTCTGTCTCTGTAGGAAACACAACAACATCGGGCTTGTGCGCCCAGTTGGATGTGCCGTCGTACGAGTAGACCTTGCGGTCTTCCTCGGAGGCCAGCACGTTTTCCTTGCCCACGATGCGTTTCAGATCGCTTATGATGTCGGGGTAAGCCATGGATATCACCTCTCGTCCAGCAGTTTCGCCTCGGCAGAATTATATCACCAAGCCACGGTTCTCCGGCTAGCCCTCGCGGAATTCGTAACAGACAATGCGATGGATATACTGCCCAGTGGGCCGTGGGGAGAACACTGTGAAACGCAAGCTAAAGCATCAGCTCGTTTGCCGAGTTTGTCAAATGGGCGCATTCTTGGTCCCGCTTTCGTGGTTGTCGGTCGTTGCGGTTGCAGACGCACGCGACTTGGTCGTGGACAACCGGCACCCCGAAGCGGCCGACACCAACCCTGGATCTGCTGAAGCTCCTTTGAGGACTATTCAAGCGGCGGCGGATATCGTCCAGCCGGGCGACCGAGTCGTCGTGAAAGCTGGCCGATATCCCGAGAACGTCACATTCAAGACCAGCGGGACGCCGGAGAAGCCGATTGTCTTTGTGGGTGCCAAAGGACACACAACCCTCCTGGACGGTGCGGATGTGCTTGCGGATTGGCAACGCTGCGCATCGCCATCCGAATGCGGGGGCAACGCGAACTCCTACGGACTCTACTGGACGTGGCTGCCCAAAGACGCGACGGCATTCTCGGCCAATCTGTACGAGGGCGAGACCATGCTGGCCGTGGCCCAAGATTCCGTGCCTCCGGACCCGTTCTACTACGATGACCGTTCGGTGATGCGGCCGATCCCAACGGACGGCTACAGCTCTACTCAAATCGTCGACAGAGAGTATTTCACGCAGAAGCCCTCCGATTACTGGATAGGGGCAACGGTGTTGGTGCGAACCGGCAACAACAACGTCGTATCCCGGACCATCACGGGCTACGAGGCGGATGACGGCCGGATCACGTTTGCGGAAACCACGCGACGCATCAATCCCGGCAAAGATCAGTTCAGCGTGATGAACCACCCGGCGCTGATTCGCACCAAGGGACAATATGCAGTACTGGCCCCAGAGGCAGACGGGCGTCGCAAGGTGGTGTTGTGGCCCAATGACGAACGGTCACTCGAAACGAGCATCACTTGTTCGGTGCGCAAAATCGGATTTCACATTAACGGCAAGAGCTTCGTCCACATCGACGGATTCAAGATTCGACGATACAGCGGCAACACGGGGGATCTTCGCGCTGGAAATGGCATCCTAAATCTGGTCCATACGCCGACCAGCGGCGTCGTTGTGCGCAACTGCGAGGTTCTGCAGTGCAAAGCCGGTTCGGGCTACTGGGCCATCAATTGTGCTGGCTGCAGCGAATCGATGATCGAGCACAACTACGTGCATCACAACCAGATGAATCGCGGCATCTGCACGCTTGGTTCGACAAACCACAGAACCCGACACGTGACAATCCGAAACAACGTGGTCGAGCGTTGTGGGGGAACCGGCATCACCTTCTATCACGTCGAGGACTCGAAGATCGTCGGCAACACGGTCATGGGCAACCGTGGGAATCACGCGAACGGCATCACCTGTTATCTGCACAGCCGCAATATCCTGATCGCCGATAACAAAGTGCTGGACGGCAATATGGCGCTCACGGTCCAGGAGTCCAGTGACGTGACCATCCGCAATAACTTGCTTAAGGGCCGAGACGGACAGAGCCGGATCCTTGTGTTGTACGGCCGCGGCGAGAGGATTACCGTGCTGAACAACACCGTCTTGAATTCCAGTACGGGCGGCGGTATCTCGATACCCAACGATGCCAAAGATTACACGATCAAGAACAACCTCACCGACGGAATGCTGCACGGCAGGGAGCCGGAGCAGTTGGCCGGTGTCGTTTTGGAGAATAACTTGTACACGAAACTGTCGTGGGTGCAGAAACCAGATACGCTTGGCGCGAATGCGATCGTCGAAGAGGACTTGAAGAAAATCTTCGTAGACCCGAGCAAGGGCGATTACCGCCTGCTACCCAGCAGCCCGGCTCGCGATGCTGGCGTTCCTGTGCCCGTTTCAGAAGACATCGACGGAGTGAAACGCCCCCAAGGGGAAGCTATCGATATTGGTGCCTACGAATACCATCCATGATCTCGATGGGCTCTCAGTAGCCCATTCCAACCAGTGCACTTGGAGAACACTATGTCGAATCCTTATGAGTCGCCGGACGCCGCGCCCGATCCAGGCCAAATGGTCGCCTGCCCAGCATGCAAACAAGCCGTTAGTCACGCCGCAGCCACATGTCCGCACTGCGGGCAGCCGTTTCAGCAAGCCACCTCCGGCGGCCCAGATTCTCTTCACGATTGGGGATCATTTTGAGGGACTCC
>CAZUAH010000610.1:0-7999 GCA_964617665.1 uncultured Pirellulaceae bacterium | reverse complement strand
AAACAGACCAGGGGGCTTTCGCCCCCTATTCCTTAACGCCCGGCAACCGCCCGACAATGGCCTATGCTTTGGCCGCCTTCGTCCGTGCCTCTCTCAAGCCGCGACTGAGGATATCGCGAAGCATGGGCGAGTAGTCTTCGTACTTCGCTTGGTCGGGCGAACCGTTGGCAAATTGATAGATGGCGTCTCGGGGTTTCTTTCCCAGGGCGATCAACGTCGAATTGACCGTACCGTACGTCTTGTTGCGAACCACCATGGTTGGACGGCCCGGTGGAGACGGGGCTCGTGCAAAGACCTTGCTTGCCACCGCAAGGAACTTCACGGGCGAATCGAGAGTCTGTAATGTAAGAAGCCGATGAGCCAACTGGACACGGTCGTCGCGCGGGTCGTTTGCGTCTTTGTTGGCGATGATGTTCAAGCCCTCGTCCAATTCCACTGCGTCCAGTTCGTCGCCGCCGTGGACTGCCCAAGCGCTCTCAGCATCCGCCATCACGTAATTCACGCCGTCATACTTGTTCGTGGATAGCTCTTCCATAGCTCGATCCACCGCCTCGCGAGCAGAACCGCATCGCAGCAGCTCTCGGCACAGGACGCCTCGCGACCGGGGAGCCAGCGGAGGAATCAGTTTCTTACGGTTGCAGGCCGCAACGAACATCGCATTCTGATTGACGCCCAACCATGTGCCGCCAGCCTGCTGGTCGATGCCACATAGAATCCGCGGCTTTCCGGACTGGATCGACGGCGGCTGCCAGGGGCGGTCGAAGCTTTCCTCGCGATTAGCAGCGACTAGCACTGGAGAATCGGGAACCAACTGATAGTGGATTGCAAGTATGCACATGGTATTAGCAGTGTTGACAATGTGATTGGATGGAAGGGTAACGAATCCGAAGATGATATATCGCGGTGGGGTATTACCTGGCTTCTACGTCCAAACCAGCCGTCAATCAATGTATTCTGAAAAGACGCCGCGGGACACCTTACAATGGGGGTCGGGAAGGAAATTTTGAGTTTGGGATGGCGGGGAATTCGGTACTGGGAGCCTTGTGAAGATGGTGAAAAAGGCTTAATTTTCAGGGTTCTCGGCAACAAACAGACGAGTGCTAGCACACAGAGTCAGGCGAATATGCCAGAGCTGCCAGACAACAAACCTGTGCGGATCGCGATCATCGGAGCCGGTGCGGTCAGCGATTACCATCATGTGCCCGGCATCAACATGGATCCACGTGCCCGGCTGGTGGCTGCATGTGACACCAGCGCATCGCTGCTTGAACAGCGGAAGACCGACTGGGAAGTCGAAAACGTAACAGAAGACTACAAAGAGGTTTGCGCCGATCCAAATGTGGACGCGGTGATCATCGCCACGCCCAATTTCACTCACCTTCCAATCGCGCGCGCTGCTGCGGAGGGCGGCAAACACGTCATGTGCGAAAAGCCGCTCGGACTGAACGCCAGGGAAGTCCGAGAGATGTATCACGCCGCGCGTGACGCCAAAGTGGTCCACATGACGGCGTTCACCTATCGCTTTGCCCCTTCGATGAGGTATATGCGGCACTTAGTCCAGAGTGGCCAACTGGGCGATCTTCGGCATTTCCGTAGCCAACGTTTTCTAGACTGGCCCGAAACTGGTTGGGGATGGCGTCAGTACAAGGACAAAGCCGGCGCTGGTGACCTGTTCGACATGACCATCCATCGTATCGACTTTGCCATCGACCTGTTGGGGCCAATCGAGCGCGTATGCGGGGCCGTGGCCAGGTTCGCCTCGCGTGATCGCACGGCAGACGGTCAGCCCTGCCCGCAATCAGAAGTGGACGATTGGTCCAGTTTGATTGGGGAATTCGCCAGTGGCGCCGTTGGCGTGTGGGAAGGGACTACGTTGGCAAAAGGTTACGGTTTTGACGGTTTCGGGCACGAGTGGGCTGAGATTAACGGTTCGGAACGTTCTGCAGTTTACCGCCTTCACGAGCCGAACAAGATATGGTTGGGCAAGACTGGCAAGGACTTGGCGCCGGTGGACGTGCCCGAGGAGTTCCTAGTGCCGCCCGAGAGCCCCCGCCATCCAGGCGAAGGCGTACCGGCGACCGTGTTCCGATACGATTTGATATGGGAGTTTGTCTCCGCGATTGTCGAAGGTCGAGAGGCCGTTCCGAGCTTCTATGACGGACTGCGGGCCCAAGCCGTGGCCGACGCCGTACTGAAGTCCCACAGAGAATACAAATGGGTCGAAATTCCTGAGGAGCCGCGTTAGCACCGTTAGAGGTGCTGAGAAGACCATCCCTTTGCGGCGGCCGCCGGCCGCTGATACCTCCATGGAATACACGTTTACAGAACCCGATCAGCACTGCTCGTCTGTCGAATCGTTGAGCACGCATACCGCCGATGAATTGTGCGCCGCCTCGTCCGGACGCAGTCGTTTGGGCACATTGACGGGTGCGCAAATCCTGGCGACGGGATCCTACGCGCCCGAGACGGTTGTCAGCAACCACGACTTGGCCGAACTGGGATGTGACGAGGAGTGGATCGTCCAACGTACCGGGATTCACGAACGGCGTCAGGCACCGCCTGATCAGGCGACCAGCGACGTGGCATACGAGGCAGCGTTGCGCTGCATAAAGGCTGCTGGCGTCTCGCCCGGCGAGATCGATTTGATTCTCGTTGCCACGATGACCCCTGATGCACCGTTGCCCTCCACTGCATGCCTGCTTCAACAGCGTTTGGGATGTGTAGCGCCTGCGTTGGACATCAACGCGGCATGTGCGGGTTTCATGTACGCGCTGGTGACTGGGATGCAGTACGTCAAGTCAGGCTGCGCTCGCCGTGTTTTGGCTATTGGCGTTGATCTCATGTCGCGGGTGGTTGACCCAACTGATAAGAAAATATATCCACTATTTGGCGACGGTGGTGGGGCTGTGCTGTTGGGGCCCGGCGATGCAAGTCAGGGCCTGCTAGGGTACACGCTTGGCTCAGAGGGCGATGCGGACGGCCTGCTGTGGCAACCGGCCGGCGGCACGAGGGAACCAGTTACTCGCGAGACGCTTGCCGCCGGGCGACATTACATCCACATGGAAGGCCGCGCGGTTTTCAAATGGGCCGTACGCGTGCTGGTCGATTCGACCGAGGACGTGTTGGGCTACACCGCTTTGGAGCCCGGTGATATCGATTTGGCTGTCTTGCATCAGGCGAATATTCGCATCATTGATGCTGCCTTAGACGATTTGCACATCGACCGCGACAAGGTCGTGATCAACCTCACCCGCTACGGAAACACCTCCGCTGGCAGCATGCCGCTGGTGCTGGACGAAGCCTTCCGAAAAGGCCGAATTCGCAAAGGCGACCACGTCTTGCTCAGCGGCTTCGGCGGCGGATTCACCTGGGGCACCGCCGTAATGAAATGGTAGCGCCGGTGATAGTCGGTCATGGCGCGCCCTGGTGACTTCTCATTCGGTGCGGAGTACTCTGTACTGCACTCTCCAAGAATCACCTCCGCAGGAAGGGTGCGCAGACATGATCCTCACCAGCCTCCTCTTGTCGATTGCGGTTGCGACCGGTGCCACGGCTGCCGATACACCAAGAAAACAGTTGGACCTGAACGGCACGTGGGAGTTTCGGAAAGCCGACGATCTTGAAGAGACGCCGCGGCCAGAGAAATGGACGACGTGTGAGGTGCCCGGCTATCTGCGCGGAACCGATCACGAGCGGGCCTGGTTTCGCCGCTCGTTCAGCGTGCCCGAGTCGATGCGAGGCAGCCGTATCAGAATTCGTTTTGGCGGCGTGAAGTACAATTCACGAGTCTTGCTGAATGGCAAGCAGGTGGGCGGGTGTTTCGGCGGCTATCGCCCGTTCGAAGTCGACGTGACCGACGCGGTCCGGTTCGCCCAGGAAAACGAACTGCTGGTAGGCGTACACGATTGGACCGGGGTGTTCACGCCCGGCCGCATCGATCTGAGCGATCGTCCCGATTGGTCGCGCATGCGCAGCCGCCCAAAGGACAAGATACTCAGTCCAATCGGTGGTATCTTCGAATCGTACGGCATCTGGGACGACGTGACACTGGTCGCGCACCCGGCGGTCTACGTCAAGGATCTGTTCATCAAGCCGTCGGTGCGCAAGGGCGAACTGGTCGTCGACTACACGCTGGCAAATGAGTCTGAACGGGACATGGAATTCGAAATCACGGCAGTTGTCGAAGACGCGGACCAAGAATGCCTATCACTGCCTGGTCAATCCGTCCGCGTTCTCGCCGGTCAAACGGTCGCGGTTACGCTACGGCAAGCATGGCCCGATCCGCACCACTGGTCCCACGTGGCCCCGTATCTGTACCATCTGCGAACGGGACTTTCTTCGGGGGACGTTCTGCGCACTCGATTCGGCTTTCGCGAGTTTTGGGTCGATGGCCATCGGTTCTATCTGAACGGAAAGCGGATCAACCTGTTGGCCACGTCGTGGTGGCCTCCGCGATCACCGATGCCCCGCGAGGAAATCCGTAAGCGCTGGGAGACGGTCAAAGAGATGGGTTGTGTCGCCTTTCGCACCCATACACAACCGTGGCGCAGTGTGCACTATGAAGTGGCAGACGAAGTCGGCTTGTTGATGATCAACGAAGGAGCTGTCTGGAACGATGAATCGGTCTACCGCATCAACGATCCGGTGTTCTGGGACAACTACGCGGCCCACCTGAAAGCAATGGTCGACCGAGACAGGAACCGGCCATCGATGATTATGTGGAGCCTGGAAAACGAGTTCTACGGCGGTCGGTTCAACGACGAGGCACCTGCCAAGGCCGACTTGGTGCGTATGGGGAAACTTGTCCGGAAGTGGGATCCCACTCGACCGTTTTTCTACGAATCAGACGGCGATCCGGGCGGCGTGGCCGACGTGATCGGGATTCACTATCCGCACGAGTATCCCGAGTACACCTGCTGGCCCAACGAAGCCTACTGGCTCGCAGAACCGCAGAAGACGGCAGGCCACCATTTCACCAACGGCGAGCCGGAGTTCTTCTGGCGCAAGGACAAACCACTGTACATCGGCGAGTTTCTGTGGCTGCCATCCGCCGACCCGTCATGGCACACGGTGTTCTTCGGCGACCGCGCTTACTCCGACTACCACGGCTTCCGCAATCTGGGCAAAGCAGAAAGCTGGAAGATGCAGATCCTCGGCTATCGCCATCACGAGGTCGCTGGTATCTCGCCCTGGACGGTGATCGAGGGAGGCCCATTGGATAGCACGAATCCCCTCTATCAAGCTCACCAGTCCGCCTACCAGAAGATCGCCGCCTACTGCCTCGACTATGACAGTCGGTTTTTCAACGGCGAAACCGTGGCTCGGCGGTTGGAGGTATTCAACGATGCTTTCCAGCAATCCCACCTGACGGTTGTCTGGACGCTGTCCGCGGCCGACAAGGTTGTGGATCGGGGTGAACAGAAACTGGAACTCGAAGCGGGCGACCACCGGATGTTGACGGTCGACCTGCATATGCCGGAGGTCGACCGGCGCACACTTCTCGATTGGCACATCGCGATACGCTCGAACGACACGCCGGTTTTTGAACACACGTACCCGTATCATGTGTTTCCACCGATCACGGCACCGGCCATCAGTGCCAAGCTTGGGCTCTACGATCCAGGCGGAACGACCGCGACGGCGTTGCAGCGTTTGGGCGTTAGGTCGACCGCGATTGACTCGCTGACGAGCCCGCTCCCGGAGTTGGACGTTTTTGTCATTGGTGCCGACGCCTTCAGTTCGATCGATTCGCCAGCGTTGGCTATTGGCGAAACACCTTCAGGACGTCAGGTTCTGATCGATTTTGTCAGCCGCGGCGGCGGAGTGCTCGTATTGCGTCAAGACGCCTATCCGGAGGGCTGGTTCGATGTGGCGCTGGCCGACCACCAATCAACGATGGTCTTTTCTATGTGCCACGACCATGCGGCCTTCTATGGCATGGAGCCGAGCGATTTGAAGTTCTGGCGCGGCGATCACATGGTCAGTGCCCGTGAACTCGTGCGGCCAACAAAAGGGGGCAGCGTTTCGATCGCCGTCTCCGGTTCAGAGCAGGGGATCAACTTCTCGCCGTTGCTGGAACGCTTTGTTGGGCAAGGGACGGTCGTCCATTGCCAAATGAGACTGATCGAGAAGGCAGGCAAGGAGCCGGCGGCAGACTTCCTGCTCTGCAACCTACTCCGATACGTATCCAAGTGGGCTGTTGGTCCGTCCTACGCGCGGCGCAAGACCGCCGTGATAGGAGGTTCGGACGAATACCGCCGCTATCTCCGATCGCTGGGCCTGCATTTTGACGACATGACCGAGCGACTGGAGTCTGCCGACCTGTCATCATACCGCCTGATCCTCTGTCGAAGCGAACTTCCGCATGCAGCCAAACTGAGAACATTCGTCGAACACGGCGGCAACCTCGTGGTTCATCGCCCGGGTCGAAAAGAGATGGAATCCGTGAGGGAGTTCTTCGACTCGGATTTGGAACTGCAGCCGTATTCCGGGCCGGTCACTCGGCCCGATGGTAGCAGCTACCGAAATGCCCGCGAGGATCTGTACTGGCTGGGCGAACATGTCGGTATCAGTTGGTCGCCAACGCCCCGAGCCATGGAGATGGCTGATGGGATGTTCGGCAAACGGATCGACGACAGGATCAGCCGCCAGTTCGAGGTCGAACAATGGGAACTGGAGGGACAGATTGTCGAGCGTCACGACTCGGGTGTGACATTCGCCACAGTCGGAATGGCTTCGGCCGAGATCGACTTCCCCGATGCGGGCAACTACATATTCGGCATCGTTGGCCGTGGCTCGCCGTGCGATGGCGGTTGGCCCATGGCGAGAGTTTCGGTAGATGGTACGTCGTTGGGCGAGACGGTAGTCTCCAGCCAGCAGCGGCAAACGTCCACCGTGTTTGGCTACGTCGAAAAAGGGCGGCGTAAAGTGTCAATTTCCTTCATCAACGACCGCAGCAACCCGGAAAGACACGAAGATCGAAACCTGTACGTTGACAAGCTGGCTGTGGCTTTGGACCCAAAGCGAGATGTGATGTTTCTGACCTCACCGCCGGCGATGGCTTGGTTCCGGCGCGGTGAGGGGCAGGTGGTGATCGACCGACTTCGATGGGACACCGAACAGCGAAACGGCCGGAAGGCGGCGCGGCATGCCAGTTGGCTGCTCACCGAGTTTGGTGGCGATTTCACGCCTCGGTTCGGCTTGACGGTCGAGTGCGAAACGTTGAAACCACCGCCGGAAATGCAGCACTTTAGCATCGCAGACGGCATCGTCTCGCAGGCCACCAACGGCACGATTCGCGGTCCGATACATGTCGCTGTGGCCGGGCGATACACGATGGAGTTGACGGCCCGAGGTACGCCCGTGGACGGCGTCTATCCACGGGTCGAGATTCACCTCGACGAGCAAGAGCAACAACAAGAAAAACTCGGCCAAGTGCAAATCACCAGCGACCATTGGCAATCGTACCAATTGTCGGTCGAGTTGCCGGAAGGCACACACGAGCTATCGCTATCGTTCGTCAACGACGCCAATCGGCCAGGCGAAGCCGATCGGAATGTGATGTACGACAGGATAGTCTTCTACCGAGACTAGCCCAACACGGTCTGCGTCGTCGGGCATTCAATCGCATCTTCCACGTACATCCACGGTTATGGCAGCGGCGCGCTTGACCGCTGGAGCATACCCTCAGAGAATGGTGCCATTGCTGAGAGACATGGACTAGCGGCAAAGGTGCCTTGTTAGATGTCATTCCATTGGCTGTCCTATGGGAGACAGCCGCAGGAGGTGAGGTCGATGCGAAAAATGCGTTTCGTCTTTGCGTGTGTGATCCTATTGGCGGTCGCATCGCCTCTGGCCGCGGGCGGAGGCAATCGACTGGCGTATTTGGACGAGTTTCCGAATCCGTACTATGTGGGATTGAACGCGCCAAAGTTGGTCACGCCACAGTGGATTGGCGAGCCGGGCGTCGAGGCGGCGATTGTGTTGTCGATCGACGATA
>CAZUAH010000609.1:0-8008 GCA_964617665.1 uncultured Pirellulaceae bacterium | reverse complement strand
AGATCGGCGAGCACCAGCCTCACCTCGCCCGGTTCCCCCTCGGCGACCAGGACGTGGCCCCGCGGGGGGGGCCGGGGGGGGGCCCCGGCCCCGGGGGCCCCCCCCCCGGCCGCCCCGCCCCGCCCCCCCCCCCCCTCCCGAAAGCCGTGGGGTCTTGCTCGTCGACTTCCCAGTCATCCTCAGATCACGGTATCGACCAGTCGCGCTACATCCGGTCTGCCGGATAGGCGTGCGGTCAGATCGCGGCAGATGAAGATTTGGCCTCCGTCGGCCAACGGTGCCACGCGGTCGTGTAGCAGGATCTCGACTCGCGTCTCGCTAGTACCGGCTTCCTTTGCTTGGTCGCGCATGATCCGCGTCAACTCGTCGATTGCGAATCGCTGCGCGTCCTGAAAATCGGCGAAGGCCGGCGCGTCGGCAAGTCCTGCTACAAGATACTGGCCATGCTCGGCCGGCGCGATTTCGACTTTCTTCTGAATGAAAACTCGGCTGGTGATCGCGCCGATCGCGTTGGCCACATCGGCGTCGGGCGGAAGAATCGGTTCCGTTTCCAGGAGATCGGCGAGGTCTCGCAGGTAGACGTGAACCGGAGCGCCGATTCCTACGATCGGATACTTCAGCCCGATGCGGATTTGATAGTCGCCGTTTCCGCCGCTCAGCCAATTATCGACCAGCGTCGAGGATTCCATCTCGTCGCTCTCGGAAGTCTCCGCAAGCTGCTTCTTCAGCAACTCGGTCGCCAGCCGTCGCACAATCAGGTCGTGGACTATTCGTGCAAACTCTCGTTGTGACACATCCAGCAACCGGCAATAGAAATCGCAGAACCTTTTCGAGGCGTCCGGATTCCAAAGCTCCAAATCACCGGCGGCGTGCAGCAGGTCCGTTGGCGTCAGGGCGGAACGCTGAATCAGGTACTGTTGTTCGAGCCGCTCCAAGGGAAGATATCGCCAATTCGACGTATCGAGACATTCGGCAAGCTCGTCTACGCTGCACGGACCGCCCGCAAGAGCATCCAAGAGCCGCGTCTCTCTGTCGGTCAATTGGCCGTTGCCGTTTACGTCGGTGGCGGCGAGCAGTTCCATCCCTCGCGTCGATCTGCGAAAGCGATTCAGATTTGCGTCTAGCCAATCAAGCGCTCGCTCTCCATCGCAACCGTTGCGAAACATCCAGGCCACGGGGGCAACTCGCAACGGGCCGATCTGAAGTTGCCCGTTGCGTTCACGCGCAATCAGGCTATCGCCGCCCAGGCCAACCGTTTGCAGGTCGAGCGCGCCCACGTGCGTTTTCCATCCGCCGACCGACGCCCCTTCGCGGCATATTTGAACGACGCCATCGCGAATCGTGGCCGTGTCGGTCGTTGTGCCACCCATGTCGACCACCATCGCATGTTCCAGCCCTGCCAAATAACTCGCTCCGGCGACGCTCGCAGCAGGCCCGGAGAGAATCGTCTCGATTGGCCGCCGGCGTGCCACGGGCAAGCTCATCAGCGTGCCGTCGCTGCGGACAACCACTCGCGGCGCTGTGATTCCGCGCCCGCGCAGGGCTGTGTCGGCGTCGTCCAGAAAAGACTCCAAACACGGAATAATGCCGGCATTCAATGCGGCGGTTACGGAGCGAATGCGGTAGTTGCTCTTGTCGGACAGTTCGTGCGCGCATGTGACGCTGAATGAAGTCTCCTGCTGGATGATCTCCTTGACCTCAAGTTCATGAGCCGGATTCGAGTGGCTGCCGTAGCCGGATACGGCGAACGCACTCACCTGCTCCTCGTCGAGCAACCGTCGAATTTCGCGCCGCGCCAACTCTCGGTTGACCGGTGCCAGTTCGCGCCCGTCGACTTCGAGCTTGCCCTCCAAGATACCGATAGGGCGGTACATGATGTCCGAAGAATCGAAAAGGCCGTATGGCGGGAAGATGAGTAAGCCGACTTTCTGGCCGCGGCCTTCCACGATGGCATTTGTTGCCAATGTGGTGGATATGGAAACCAGATCCACTCGTTCCAACAGCGCCGAGTCCAGTTGGTCAAGGGCTCTGCCAATTCCGATAGTGAAGTCCCATTTTGTTGTCAGCGATTTCGCCTTTTGCAGCAACTCGTCGCTGCTGAAATCGTACAGGACCACATCGGTGTAGGTGCCGCCAGCGTCGATTCCCAATCCCAAACGAACGGCGGCGTCCGGTCCGGAGTCTTCGTCAGTGCGTTCTTGCTCGAAGACCAACGTGTGATCGGCAAGCGATGTCGATCGGTCGATCTCCCAAACCGGCACGGCGGTCAATGTCCTGCTGACCGGATCATGAGCCGTGACATGATGTTCAGGGACCAACAGCACGTCGTCAGTCGATTGTTGCTCTGTTATCAATCTCGACAATAGCTCGTCCGATCCAGTGATCTCTTCGTACTCCCAGCCGAATTCGGCGGCCATCGCTTTGGCTAGTTCCGCATACTTCTGCCGATGACCTTGAGCGCCGGTGTCGATGAAAGCGGCTCGTTGGTAGTTTTTTTGCCAACTGTTCAGGAAGTTGCGAATCGCCGATGCGTTCTCGTGACCGTATCGTTCAACCAGGTGCTCAAACGTGTAGCAGTCGGGGCCGCAATGGATCGGGCCATCGTCCATCGAATGCGGTTGCGTCTTTTCCTCGACCCAACCTGCCGATAGGTAGTAGGTGCCTGGATAACGCGAGAATTGCTCGTGGTATGCAGCGTCCGATCCTAGGAAGAGGGCGATGCAATCGTTCACTCGCGGGATCGCAAGGGGAACGCTTCGTGCGTGAAGCCCCACCGTCCCCAGGCCACACACGCCGTAACCCACGACAATTCGGCCTGCGTTGGTTGTGGCGGAGACCTCGTCAATCCGCTCCTGCAAACGTCGCCGCAGTTCGTCGGGTTGGGAATGCAATCCTCCAGGCAGGAACTCCATCGTCGTCGCGGCACCAATCCGTTGACAGATACGGCGAAGATCGACGGCCAGCACACCGCAAGCGATGACGTGAACGGGCTTGTCGGTACTTTCGTCGGTTGGATTCAAGGCTTCGGCTATTCCTGGAACTTTCGGATACGTACGTCCGTAGAAATACTACCCGAGGAATCGCCATGGCGTCTATGGGATCGACAATCGGGGCAGCAGATTCTGACTGGGACATGGTGGTCGGCGACGCGCAAGATCAGAAGTAGCGAGTGCCGAAGCCTGGCGATAGACTACAATAGAGTCGAAGTATCTTTGAAGCCCAGTACCGAAAGCTGGATTTGCCACTGTGTCGCAATGTCCACGTGACAAGAAACCGGCACCGACTGCGGAGGCGCACCGCTTCCGCTTTCAATTGTCGCACGTGCTGTATGCCATGACGGTGTTGGGGGCATCCATTGCCACCTTGGGCCTCGTCGGCATGTTTCCTGCCTATCTCATCATTCGCCTCTGGGGTGCCGTTTTCCACGTCTTCCGGCGATCTCCATTGTTTCTGGCATTCTTGGCTGGCATGCTGTGTGTCCTTCTGCCTATTTTGCTTCTGTTTCGTCCTGGAGCGGCCAGCCAGGCCGAGCGAACGAGTTGTCAGCGTAATGCGATGGTTCTCGCGAGCGCACTGCTGAACTACCACGACACACACGGCTCGTTTCCGCCAGCGTACGTTCCTGATGCTAACGGCAAGCCGAAGCACAGTTGGCGCGTGCTGATTCTGCCGTTCCTCAAGCGAGAAGATCTGTACGAAGCATACGATTTCGATGAACCGTGGGACGGCCCGAACAATCGCAAACTGCTGGAGGACATGCCCACCAACTTCGCGTGTCCATCCTGCACGCAGCCGGACGGTCACACGAGTTACCTGGCGGTCGTCGGCCCGCGAACAGCATGGCCGGGTGAGAAAACAACTCGGCACGCTGATTTCACCGACGGCACTTCCAATACGATCCTGTTCATCGAAGCAAACGGCCGGGGCGTTCCTTGGACGCAGCCTCGCGATGTGAGCCTGGACGAGGCAGTGGATCTTGCGACTTCGGACGATCTGGACGGCCTTGGCGGCCATCGAGATGACGAGTTTTTCTACGAAAAGCACAGCGGTCGCTTAGTTGGGTTCGCCGACGCGTTTGCCGCGTTTCTTCCTCATGGAATGCCAGAGGAGCGTTTGGTCGCGCTGCTGACCATCAACGATGGAAAGCGGGTAAGCTACGACCGCGTCGATTTCCCGGTACGCACCTTGAGAAGGCCAAGTATCGCCAACTGGTACAGACTGACGTTGTTCGTCGGTTTGATGTTGCTACCCTTGCCATGGGCATTGATGCCATTGCTGCGTCGGGGGAAGAAGTAGTAGTCATGCCTGAACCACCGACCGACGGTCCGAAACGGACTCCCAGATCGCCGACGCCGCGATTGCGATTCCGCCTCGTCCACGTTTTCTACGTGATGGCCCTGCTGGGGTCGTCGCTGGCAACATTTGGCGCGGGAGGTGTCGTGTTGTCAGTAGTCATCGTGGGTATGTGGACGTATGTCTTTGCCAGTTCTGCGCGCGGGCAGGCGTTGGCAAACGTGTGTGGGATGCTGCTTCCGTTCTGTTGTTGCGGACTGTTGGTGCCAGTGCATGTTCACGGACCTGAAGTTGCGTGGCGCTCTGAGTGCTCGAACAATTTGAAGCAGATCGCCATTGCTTTGCACAATTACCACGATGCCAACGGGGGATTTCCACCAGCATACGTCCGAGACAAGAGCGGCAAACCCATGCACAGTTGGCGCGTGTTGATCCTGCCGTTCATCGAAGAGCAATCACTTTACGACGCTTATGACTTCGACGAACCGTGGGACGGCCCAAACAATCGCAAATTGGCCTCACAAGTACCCTACACGTACGCCTGTCCCACCCACTCGTCACCTAGTCGTCGGGGAACGTCTTGTGCCAGCTACTTCGCGGTTGTCAGCCCAGAGACAGCTTGGCCACAGACGACCGCCGGGCATCTGAAACACATTGGGGAAGCCGACGGAATGTCGCAGACGATACTCCTCGTCGAAGCCCATCTTCCAAACGTCCCGTGGACCGAGCCGCGCGACTTGAGCTTCGAGGAAGCGATGCGCGTGCTGACCTCGTCCGATCCGTCTCGCATGCCTGCTCATCGATACGAAGACTTCTTCTACGATTACGACGCTGGCAGCAACGTGGCCTTGGCCGACGGCCGTGTGCGATTCCTGCACCACGGGCTGCCACGCGATACGGCCGCTGCGCTGCTAACATACAATGGCGGCGAAGAAATAGGAGAGGATTCTTGGGATTACCCCGACTTGAGAGAAGAGAGGCTGAAGCTCGCCAACTGCTATCGTTTAGGCGTGTTTGTTGCCTTGGCCTTCTTCCCACTGCCGTGGGTATGGATTTCACCGATGCGTGCGGCCAAAGCGAGAGACGGCGGCATGAGCAGATGGCTCAAAAGCTGATGTACCACTGATTCTCCGTGCGGACCCACTTGGATGGCGTCAGTGGTTTCCATTCCTCGCCGTTGCGGGCGCTCATGTGGACTTGCGCGGTCTTCTTGTCATCGTTCACCACGACCTGATCGATGCGAACATCTTCCGGGCCTAGTTTGCCGACGCGGATAACAAGAGCGAAGATTCCGAAGGCGAATTTCACCTTCTGACTTCCCTGCGCGCGAACATACAAAGGATCGGTCAGGCTGACACAACCGTCCATGTCCTCCGCACACAAGCAGTTGATCAACTGTTGCGCTCGCTGCCGAATGTCCGCCTCGTGGTTGGCGCAGCCGGAAAAGAACACTACCAGGCACAAGCCGACAGCCGCGAACGCCGATTCTCTCATCACAGACCCCTCCTGAAAAATGCCGCCATTGCGGCAGTCGAATTGATAGAGATAGCCATGATCCTATACCTCGCGAACGGTTGGTCGGTTTCGCGGATCCGAGTCTGGAATGCGTTTGGCGATGGAACGCATCCTGCTAGGAAGCGCACCATCCTTCCCACGGCTCGTCGCCGATCTCTGGGTCGACGTCACCTTGGATGGCTGCGATCGCGTCTTCGGCTTGCTTCACTTCGTCCGAGTCTTTGTGGAATTCAAGCACCAAGTCAAAGGCTGTTGTCGCGCCCGGAGCCAAACGGACGACTCGACCTTGCTGGCCCTCGAACGTGCGAGGATTGGGGAAGTTGGTGCCTGGTTCCAGGCCGGTGACATAGCCGTCGGCCGATGCGGTGGTGTTCTTCCACAGCGTGTAACACGGAAGTTGATTCTTGTTCAACAGAATGCTCACGCCGCGAGTCCCTTCGGCGTTCTTCAGCAACGTGTGCGTCTTTCCGTCCTCGCCAGTCAGCAACTCCAGGAAATAGACCTGTTCGGCATAACCGGCAACTTCCGGCGCGTACGCGTTCCAAGTCTCGATACCTTCGGCCGCCCGTTCGTTGCGAGGCACGACCGTCTTGACCGGCGCGACGAATGTGGAACCGGGATCGAGCAACGGCTGGCCAAAGTTCGTGTGATACAACATCTGGATCTCGGCTGGGCTTCCGGAGAAGTTCTCGACGACGTCGCGAATCTGCAAGCTGGCCTCGCCTACCTTCGTGGTCACCGTGCTGGTGAGCCGTAACTTACTGAAATGAAATCGCGTTTCTTCGACAACACCGGTCACCGATATTTCACCCGATTCGCCGTCTACCGCGACTTCCACCTGATGCGCCGGCCGATTGGCAATGCGACCGTGGAGCGGATACGCAAGTCGGCCGTTTTCATCGAAATCCGGTGCGCCATTGCTTTCCAGGCCGCAACGCACAAGCAGTTCGTCAAACCCGTCCAGCCAACCCAGGCCGCCGGGTTCCATCAATGGAACGAACGCCGGATGTACGGGGCCTCGCACGGGCGACCGCCAGCCGACTTCCTCGCCGCCTAGCCATGCCTTCCACAAACCCATGCCGCGCGTTGGCAAGACAGCGAAGCTAAGATCGCCGCTATTTACCTGGACAATGTCCACACCGTCGCTCAGACCGCCTCGCAATGTCTTCTTCGTGACTTCGTAACCCTCGGCGCTGCCCTCGACATCGTTTGGCGAAATGGTCAATTCGTCCACGTACACGCCGGTGGCAGTATCGGTCAAGGTCCATTTGTTTTCGGCCATGTCCGTTCTCCAAAGAATGGGAAAATATTAACGAGGCGGCGATCATTTCGCGCAGGTTAGCACCGTTCGAGAAATAACTGTCCAATTTGCCCGTACTGGAATTCGCCAGAATTCCTGATGCGGAGGGAATTCTGGCGAATTCCACTACGTTCAAACAAACCAGGGAATCGGACGGTAACTGATCGAACGATGCTTAGCTAACAATGCAATAGATTACCAGCGCCGAGCGTATTATCCAATTCGGGAGGGACGGTTTGGGCAGCTACGTCGCGAGATAACAGATGACTCGAGTTGAAGGGACGCAACACGATTGGCGAAACGCCTCACATCCCATCAATAGTCCTCAAGCTCCTGGTCCTCAGCCAGTACCGCCAAAACGCCTACGTCGTCCCGTTTGATGGTTTTTGCCAGTTCGAATCCGGCGTGCGTTAGCGAGAATTCGCGGAACAGATGGTGCATGACCAAACCGGACGAGCAAAGTTGGCGAAAGCCTTCCAGGCAACGTACTGTCAGGTGGGGATCGCCGCGGCGGCGGAAAACGAATTGCCGTTCTGGTTCTACTTCGACGCAGATGGCCAAAAGACGCTCGGACGAATCGACTGCCGTGTCGGTCCCTTTGACTTCGATCGAGCCTCGTTGCCGAGCAACGTGTAGGATGGCTCTCGCCTCTTCGCTTAGTTCTTCGGCAGGTTGTTGCCGGTTGCCCGCCAACGCTTCACTGCACAAACCGGCAAATGCCATCAGGGTCGGCACGCCGGCGCCGAGTTCCTCCCACAAAGCCACTTGGCCGCTGTCTTGGCCGTAGTTCCTAATCATGCTTAGCATGATCATGACTCCTTCCAACGTGCACAACCGAAGCTTAGTTGGACTGCGCCACTTTGAAACCCAAACCCTGCCTATTGCAGGATTTCCTGAACA
>CAZUAH010000608.1:0-8035 GCA_964617665.1 uncultured Pirellulaceae bacterium | reverse complement strand
GCACAAGCGGTAATCGGTGGTTGCGGGTTGGGCGAGGCGCCTGCCGAGCGGGGCGGCGGGGCCAGGAAACCGGCTCAGCAGGAGCTGCGCCCTCCCGAGATTCGAACGTCTGCAGGCATGTGCCATATTCGGCTGATAGTGAGATGGCGACGTGCGTCAGGGCCACGAGCAGGAAGATCGCCGTCGTGAAACGTCCGAGGCGTACGAGATTTGTCCGTTGCATCGTTCCTGTCCTTCACAATAGCCGGTTTCAGAACCGGAAGGGCGAGGCTCCTGCCGAGCCGAAACGGGAGGGCGATACACGGCTCGGCGGGAGCCTCGCCCTCCCAAATCTCGGGCCCAAATGCCTCGATACCCGTGCCGCCCGGCGGCTGTGTCGGGTTGCCATCGCGGGCGGCACTTCACGGCACGCTCTTTGGCACGGGGCCTCACAGCGTTCCGACGCCTATGAAGTCGTCGTCCTTTTCCAAAACCGACTTCGAAATGACGTCGTCATCCTTATCCAAACCGTTAGGCGTTGCCTCGCTGTTCTCGTTCTGCTGGATCGGATTCACCTCGATCAGCCGATCGCCACCGAGCGGATCGTCCGGGGTTCGACCGACGGTCATGGCGGTGCCAACCAGGCCGAAAGCCAGGCTCGCCAGTCCGAGGCAAAAAGTGGTGATTGCTCGCATTGTTCTGTCCTTTCGTGATGGGGTTGTGAAGGTTGTCGTTGTGGGCCGTTTCGTGTTTTCCCACTACCCTTACATTGCAGAGCGAACCCGCAACGCGCCACAAGATTTTAGAAATCTTCAGTGTAGTCATCACGCTCCGACCGATGCACCGATGGCGGAGTGCAATCCCGAAGGGATGGCCCTATGTCAGCCCAGGGTGCAGCGACAAACGCGACAGCGGTTGTCGCGAAACCCTGGGGAAATAGTCAAACAGGAGCGGGAGGCCCAACGGGCCGGTCCTAATCGCCCGTGTCTTTCAAGATTAGGGACGCCCCGTTGGGGCTTTGGCGTGAATCGTCCGCGTCACCCAGGGTTCCGCGACGTTCGTTTCCCTCACGTCGCTGCACCCTGGGCTGGCATACGATCGCCCCGTCGGGGCTGGGTATCCTTGTCGTCCGCGCATCCTGGGTCCCGGAGGGACCATCGACGGTAGCCCACCAGTTCACTGGTGGGAACGGATGCAAGAACAGACGGATGTTAGTCCCGTAGGGACGACTGAATCTTCTGGGCGCCATTCCCCTGCAACGATTCAGCCGTCCCTACGGGACTCGGTTGATCGCTTTCGGACCTGCGTACCCAGCGATGAATCGCTGGGCTACCATCGAATGTCCCTACGGGACAGTGATGGTTCTGGGGCGGGCGTCGCATCCATGCCCGCCGTGAACGACGGGGCTAATATCGCATTCCGTGAATAACGCCCATCAATCACCGTCGCTTGTTTCCCCCTTCAATCCATCAAGAACGAAAAAAGCCGCCGGGGCTGGTCCCGGCGGCTTGGCGGTGTGCGTTGCATTCGCTACTGGAGGCGGTCTCCAGGCCGAGGCTTCCCTTCGGTCCAGCCCCGGCCACCCAGCCGGCCAATTGGATTGACCCATCACCATTTGAGTTCGATACCACCGCCGCGTTCCACGAAAGACGCGAGGAGGGCCGTCCGCCCGTATTGTGGCGGTACCTGGGTATTGGATACCCAAGTTCCGTTGGGAAGTTGTTCGCGGACTTCGGCGGGCTTGTCCTTTCCCCTAAACGTCACTTCTCTCCATAGACCCCTGCCATTGCTGAAGCGGATGCTAAAGAAGATTGTCTTGTTACTTCTTTGGTAAAGGTATTCACTTGCTTCGTAGCGAGCGTAGCGGTTTGCTCCCAGGCGTTCGACATCCCAGGCCTTCTCGAGACAGCGAGGTCCCAAAAAACGTATTCGATACTCCACTGTGTAACGCGAATCGTTGCGAAGCTCCAGTGTCATGGTAGACCACTGACCAAAGGCCGCTTTCTCGGTTGGGCCGGACCCAATGCCCAACGCGGTGGCGATGGCAACAACGACAAGCGCGGTGGAAATCATTCGAGTCTTCATCGTTCTTTCTCCCAATTCTGTTGTTTGATTGTGTCAGCCGGCCGGCTCACTACCAATACATTGCAGACGCCGCGGGCAACGCGCCACGGAATTCACGATTTGTGGAGAAAACTCGACGGTGGTCCGTCGTAGCGTCTCAGGGTGGTCGAGCCTGGACGTAGAGAATCCCGAAGGGATGACCCTATGTCAGCCCAGGGTGCAGCGACGAACGCGACGGCGGCCGTCGCGAAACCCTGGGAGAAGAGTCAAATGATAGCGATAGGCCCAACGGGCCGGCTCTAATCACCGGCGTCGTTCGCAGTTAGGGACGCCCCGTTGGGGCTTTGGCGTGAATCGTCCCCGTCACCCAGGGTTCCGCGACGTTCGTTTCCCTCACGTCGCTGTACCCTGGGCTTACATGCGATCGCCCCGGGTGGGGCTTGGCATCCTTGTCGTCCGCGCATCCTGGGTCCCGTAGGGACCATCGACGGTAGCCCACCAGTTAACTGGTGGGAACGGATGCAAGAACAGACGGATCTTAGTCCCGTAGGGACGACTGAATCTGTCAGACGCCATTACCCTGCAACGATTCAGCCGTCCCTGCGGGACAGAAAACACGCCGCCGTAAACGACGGGGCTATTGTCCCCAGTGGCGAACAACGGCCGGAAATGGCCGGCGCCTGCTTCCCAAACGCACCGGTCACTCAAGCCCCGGCCACGCTGGCTCGCACGCGACGGCGTCATCCCGGAACATCCGCTGAATGTTGCGGGGCGCGGAGCCGCTGATATAATCTTGCCATCAATTCTGTTGATCCGATTGGCGTCACTGGGAGCGGGTATGAGCGACGATGACGTAACAAAGTGGATTCGAGGGCTGGCCGAGGGCGATGAACTGGCGGTCCAGAAGATTTGGGAGCGATACTACTCGCAACTCCTTTCGCATGCACGCCGCAAGCTGGGCGACCGACGTCGTGTCGCCGATGAAGAAGACGCGGTAGTGAGTGCGTTCAACAGTTTCTACCAGAGACTGAACGATGGGCATTTTCCGCGCCTGGACGACCGTAACGATCTGTGGAAGGTGCTGATCACCATCACGCTTCGCAAAGCGGGCCAGTACCTTCGTCGCGAAGATGCAGAGAAGCGAGGCGGCGGCAACGTCCGGGGGGAGTCCGTGTTTGCACGTCCCGACACAAACGACGGCGCAGGTGGAATCGACGGCGCGTTGGGCAGCGAACCGACGCCCGAATTGGCCGCCCAGGTGACGGACGAATGCGAACACCTCCTCGCACGGCTTGACGATGATCGGCACCGTCAAATCGTTCTTCTGAAGCTCGAAGGTCACACGGACTTGGAGATAGCCAAACGGCTGGATTGCGGACTGCGAACCGTTCAACGCAAGCTGGAGAACATCCGCGATAAGTGGGCGGCAGAGGCGAGCGAATGAGTCGAGACCCAACCGAACCTGAAGGCCCACGCGGACGGTCCTTACGCGTCGATATCGACACGCTGGCCGACCGTTTCGAAGCCGCGTGGCAGGCGGGCGAGCAGCCACGCATCGAAGACTATGTTGGCCATATTCCATCAGAAGAAAGCGACAATACAGCGCGGCGGTTCTTGCTGGAACTGGTGATGATCGACTTGGAACATCGCTGGAGTGCGAGTGCCGAGCGATCGGATGAGATCGTCACGCACGAGGAGGAAAGACCCGGCGACACCAGTTCGGCTGCCTTGCCGGATCGTCCGTGCTTGGAGGATTACGCCCGCTGTTTTCCGGCGCTGGGCACTCTGGATCGACTACCGGAAGAGGTCATTGTATTCGAGTACCGTGTGCGTTGGCTCTGGGGCGATCGGCCGAGCCACGATTCCTACGAAAGCCGCTTTCGTGAGCATTCACCGGGCTTGCTGGAAGAACTGTATGAGGTGGACAGCGAGATCTCGCAGGGCAGCGTTCCGAGGCCGCGGGCGGGCGGTGCTGCCGACGAGAAGCAGTCGGTGATTGACACAACGCAAGCCTACGATACCTCGTTGCAGTTAAAGCACGAGAAGGGCGCATTGCAGCCGGACAATACAGAGTTCGGCGATTATGTTCTGCTGGAGGAGATCGCCCGAGGCGGTATGGGGGTGGTGTACAAAGCCCGGCAGAAGCAAGCCAACCGGACGGTGGCGCTGAAGATGATCCTCAGCGGACAGATGGCCGGAGACGAGGAGGTGCAGAGGTTCTGCAGCGAAGCTCAAGCAGCGGCAAATCTGGATCACCCCGGCATCGTGCCCGTGTACGACGTTGGGCAAGTAGACGGACGCCATTATTTCTCCATGGGTTACGTGGACGGGCAGAGCCTGAAACAACGCGTCGCGGATGGTCCGCTACCGCCGCGCGAGGCGGCCGAACTGGTCAACGCTATAGCCGAGGCCGTTGCTTATGCTCACGAGCAGGGAATCATCCACCGCGACCTGAAGCCTGCCAATGTTCTAGTGGACGGTAATGGGCGTCCCCGCGTCACCGACTTTGGATTGGCGAAGCAGATACAGACCGATGCGGGGCTAACCGCCACTGGGCAGATCCTGGGCACGCCCAGTTACATGCCTCCGGAACAGGCCGAAGGAAACGTGGACGCTATCGGCCCCCCTTCGGACGTTTACTCGTTGGGGGCAATCCTGTACGAGTTGCTCACAGGCCGACCGCCGTTTCAAGCAGGCAACGCATTCGACACATTGATGCAGGTTCTGAAGCAGGAACCGATCCCACCAAGGCGGTTGAATACCAAACTACCGCGCGACTTGGAGACCATCTGTTTGAAGTGTCTCGATAAGGATGCCGGTCATCGCTATCAGACCGCCAAAGAAGTAGTTGAGGAATCGCGGCGTTTCCTTGACAGCAAACCAATCCAGGCCCGTCCCATTAGTAGTACGGCCCGTGTCTGGCGTTGGTGCCGACGGAATCCGGTAGTGGCTGGCTTGTTGGCGGCTTTGGCCGTTTCTCTTCTGTTGGGCATTGTGTTCTCCACGCATTTTGCGATTACTGCGGGCCGTCGAGCAGAGCAAGCCGAGGAGGCTGAGCAAGAGGCGACCGATCTCGCCAATGAGAAGACGAAGTTGGCCGAACAGGAACGGTCAGCTCGAATCGAGGAGGCCCGCCAGCGTCTCCTGTTACTGCAACAACAGGCTCTGGAGAGTGTACGCAACGCGTGGCAGGCTTTCGACACTGGCAACGAGTCGGGGATGCTGATTTGGCTGGCCGACGCCTTGCGGACTTCGGACCAAGTGGCCCACGAGGCGACCGACGCCCCCGGACTGGACGAAGCGGTCAAGCGTCAGATCGACTGGCAACACGAAGTCAACCGAATGCGGATGGCCTCGGCTCTTCAGCATCAGCCGCTGTCACACGTCTGGCCGGGCGTGCGAGCGGCCGCGTTCAGCCACGATGGGCGTCTCGCCGCCACCGGCGGCCACCACGGCGAAGTCGTGGTTTACGAGTTGGCCACAGGGAAGGCGGTCCTCGAATGGAAAACAAAGGACCTGGCTGATGCAACGGAGCAAGCAACGACCGAGGCGGACGCCAGCTCAGCTGATTCGATCTACGCCGTGCTGCGAATCGCCTTCAGCCCTGATGACCGTCTGCTGATGACCGTCACGACCAAGGCCGTGCAGCTTTGGGACCTTTCCACGGGTGAAGGCGAACCGTTTGCGTATGACGACCAGATCAGGCAAGCCTGTTTCACCGGCGATACGACGGGCTTGGCATGCCTTGACGATGGAAGGCTCAGTTGGTGGCAAAACGGCCCCCTGGTGAAAGAAGTACGATCGGACGCCGGACGGCACCCTCTTGCGATCAGTCCGAATGGGCGCCGCTTGGTGGCCAGATCGCCTGAGAGAGCGCATGATGCAACGAAGTTGTTAGTTCTTGATGCTGCTTCGGGCGATACCACTGCAACCCTGGACGTTGGTCCAGATGTACACAGAGTCATCTTCAGTCCAGATGCTTCGCGGCTGGCTGTGTTGCGGACTCTGCCGGATGCCTCTCCAAGCCTTCCACGCCTCTTGGAGGTTTGGGACGTTAATCGCAACCAGCGTCTCTTGATGTGGGGACCCGGACGCGAAGAGGCCGAAAACGAGGTCGAATCGCTAGGCGTCGTGAAGTTCTCGCCGGACGGAGCATGCGTGGCTGCAGAAGCTTGCGACCACCGAGCCAAGAGGTACTTAATCAGGGTCTGGAGTTGTGCTACAGGAAAGCCAATTGCCCCGCCATTGGAGCACGAGGCAGCCGTGTCTGCGATGGCGTTCACACCAGATGGAGAGGTTCTGGCGACTGCCGTCAGCGTATTGGGAGACGCTGCCACGCATAGCGGATACGTCCGGATGTGGAACGTGGAGCTGGGAACGCCGATGGGACCGCCCTGGTCGCATAAGTTCGCTCCAGCCCACGTAGAGTTCGACGCCAACGGCTGCTATCTGTTGGTTCTGGGTGACTACAGCGCAAACAGTGAGGCACGTCTGTGGGAGTTCGGGCGTTTGCGCCGGGCGAGCCGCGCGCTGGCGGCCAATATGGAAGACGCGGTTGTGGGCTTTGCCTCTGACGGCCAGACAATCATCGCGGCGGCGCGGTCCGGTGGACAAGCAGCATGGCAGACTGACACGCTGGAACCGGTGACGCTGCCCGTCGAGGCGTTCACACTCGCGCCGGGTCCGTATATGGTGTTTGTTCCTGTTACGTCCTTCCGGCGTCGGACCGCCCTCGTCCCAAACGGGCATAAAGAGACTCGACAAATCCCGTACACGGTCTATCGCTCCGAGTTGCGAATGAAGACGGTTCTCAGAATGCAGTCCGAAGCATTGCACGAGTCTCTCGCCTTGTTACGTGAGCCCATCGAGCTTCCCGTGCAGTACGCCTGTGTTCACGCCGAGGGGAAGTGGCGGGTGACCATAAACAAATCCTCGCCAGGCGAGGTGCGCGTCTGGGACGTAACCAGCGGCCAACCGGTCACACAAGCGATGAACAACAACTCGCTTGGTATCTCGCGGGCCGCATTTGCCGCGGACGGACGCCTGTTGCTCGTATGCACCATCGACGGAAGTATCCGCATCTGGGATGTGACCACCAGCCTCCCGGTCACTCGACCGATCCGCTATCGGTCGCCTTTACACTTGGTGGACTACAGCGCGGACGGGAAATGGATGATCACGGAGACCTTGCCGCCGAAAGTCGAAACATCTATTTCCACTGAGCCGCGCGGCAACAAACTGGACAATCGGGACGCAACGAAACTCGCTTCCTGGCGTGTATGGGAGCTATTTCCTCGGCTGGAACAGCCTGCCGAACGACTCTTCCAGATTGCCGAAGCTGCTTCCCTCTCGACCATCGACTCGACGAGGTCAGCGGTACCGCTCGGTCGATAGAAGGTACTGTTCAGGTCCGTGCGTAACTGGCGCCGCGCAGCGAAGAAACGGAAACGTCGACCGCCGAGAACGTCTCTCTGGGACACACCGTCAGGACAGGAAGCCCGTTTTTTGACAACAGAAGTAGGGAAACGGTCGCTCACTTGCCGGTGCTCCGAATTCGTTTACGTGACAAAACCGTTTTGGGTGGCTCAAGGTGGGGTTACCGGACTGTGACATTCCCCGGGAGGGCGAAGAGAACCATCAAGACGAGTAAATGTCTTGGTCTCGCAGGATGGTCGAAACGAAAAATTCCGTGCGAGGTCGCCGCGTCAGCCGTGCGGCCTGACCGCTTGCCAAAAGGGAGCGGATTCACGAAGGGATGGCTCGAGGTGCAGTCGCCGAGAAAAGAACGACTGCGACCGAACTCGACGAAGCAACCATAACACAATCGGCAGCGGGATTTCGAACCCCAATCACAACAAGCGTGGCTGGTACAGAAGCCAAGCGTGAAAACAAAGCCCTATGGCTTTGGCGTAGAATGTATGCGATCGTAGCGAAAAGCCAACAGAAAAAATACCCAGGAAACACCTTGACGCAAAAGACTCTTTCAGGGACG
>CAZUAH010000607.1:0-8071 GCA_964617665.1 uncultured Pirellulaceae bacterium | reverse complement strand
AACAGCTTGTTGAAAGAGTTGTAGGCCGGCAACAAGGAGCGTCAGCGACGCAGTTTCGGCACTGATTTCTCGTGAAATTGAACTCTCCCGGACCACAAAGCCGTGACCTTCAGCCCCACCGGCGAGATCCTGCAGGGCGACCCCAAGGTCGTCGAAAAAGAACTGACCTACCTAGTCGAAAGCTGACAAGGCACCATCGACATGCTCACTCCTGCTGAGTTCCAAAAGCGAGTCGCCGCCGCCAGCCAGGAAGCGCCCGCGGCAGAGCCAAAATCAGAGGAGAGGGGCGTTCACGCCTCTTTCCCTCGCAGCGGTATTCAACCCGTACTTCAGCGCGGGTTGGATGGACGTCAGTCTAACTCGGCCACAATTCGTTTCGGTGCAATCAGGCGATAACTGCCATTGATCAGGCGTTCGATTTCTTCCCAGTCGTCGAAGACGTTGGGGTCGATGGCTACCCAGCCGTCGCCTTTGCGGCTGTACGGCGCCTTCTTGATGCCGGGCAGCTTCATCGCCAACTCCGACTCGTCCGATTCCATCTTCAGGCCGACGATCGGCCGACCTTGCTCTTCGCCACAGCCGCAGAAGATCTTCTCGCTGACACGGAAGTGTGGCTTGCCCCATGTGATCGTCTCTTTGGTGTTTGGCAATGCGAGACAGATCGTCTGCAGTTCATGGTGCACTTGTTCGAAACTCATGCCGCTACTGATCGCGGCCTCGTTCAGCGTTACGGACTCCTGCAGCCACGCACGTATCGGCAACTGTTCGATGTCAGCCGCCGAGCGAATCTTGGCATACCGATGCCGCTTGCTGGTGCCTTCCAGAACTCGGCCGTCATCCGTCAGGTCGGATCCGCGCATGAAGTAGATGTTGCAGCGTTCCTTCAACGGCTGAATCCAGCAGACGTCGGCAGTCGTCCGATACATGGCCATGGCATGTCGTCCACCGTAGAAGCTCTCCTTCGCATCGGGCAGCTCCTGATACACAAGATCACGCAACGCTTTGGCAATATCCTGCACGGTCCGCGAGTGCCCACGTATCACTCCGGAGAAACTCCTGGGCTTCGAGGACGCCGCCCCCGCTGTTCTCTTCTTCGCCATGCTACTATCCGTCGCTTGCTTTCGTAGGTTGGCCCTCCGAGGCCGACCATGTTTCGACGGGCTCGGAGGCCCATTGTACCAATTGGATTGAAAGTAGGCTGATACTATCGCCCGTTGCCTTGAATCAGTTTCAAGAGAGTTGGGACCGAACGGGCCGCTGTGCTCAATAGGAGCGACAGAAGCGGAAAGAACACGCTGGCCGCAAATAGACCTTCGGCCGTTTTTGTCGCGGAAAGAGCGTAGCCGACGCCTCCCCATGCAATTACGGACATCGTGCCCCAGCAGACGACCAACAATAACGGCGCCCGTTTCTTCTCACTCATCGGTTGCCCCCCCAATTGTTGTTCTAGTCATGGCCTATCACCGAAAGCAAGTAGACACGAAGTGACAAGCAGTCTTACCGTTTCCTCTCACTTCCAAACTAGGATGAATCGAAACTACTGGCCCTCTACGCGGCCGCCGTTTCGAGGTTTTACTGGACACCTCGACAGTGGAAGGCTAAAAAGATGTATAAACACTCCAGGTGATTCGGTCGACGAAGGCAGCATGTTCTTGATGCAACTCGGCACATAGGGTGGGACCATTCTGACAACGGCACAATCGAGAACGCAGGTTGTGAAGGTCCTATATGTCGACGATTACGACATGGATCGCAAGCTGGTCCGAGCCGCATTGAAGGCGGATGGCGGCTTCAAACTGACCGAAACCGCTTCGCGCGAGCAGTTCGAAGCATCTCTGGTCGAAGGCGACTACGATGTTGTGCTCAGCGATTTCCACATGTTTGGCTTTGACGGATTAGAGGCCATCGACCTGGTACAGAAGAGATCTCCCGGCGTGCCGATTATTATCGTTACGGGAACTGGGACGGAGGAAGTCGCCGTCGAGGCGTGGAAACGCGGTGCAGCGGACTACGTCCTCAAGACGGCCAAACACATCCGGCGCCTGCCCGTGACGATTCGCTCCGCTTTGGAGAAAATAGAGCTGGAGCGCGAACGCCGCCAAGCGAAGGAGCGATTGCGCGAGCGCGAACGCGATCTGACAGAAGCCCAACGGCTCGCCCACCTCGGCAGTTGGGATTGGGACCTGCAGACAGGCCAAGTCAAATGGTCGGATGAAGTCTATCGCATCTTCGGCCTTGATCCCGAGCACTTTGAGCCTCAGATCGACTCCATCATGAGTCGCTTCCATCCCGATGACTGGAGCGAGTATGAAGAAGTGACTAGGCAGGCCATCGCGAACCATGATCGCTACACGTTCGAATCGCGAATCCTGTTGCCGGACGGCTCCGAACGAGCCTTGTCGTCAACCTCGGAAGGCCGATACGACGACGAGGGCAATCTGACGCACATCTTCGGGACGGTCCTGGATATCACCGAGCGAAAGCGAATGGAGACGGAGCTCAGAGAGCGACAGAAAGAACTTGCCCACTTGGGTCGACTGGCGACGATGGGAGAGATGGCTGCGGGGATCGCACATGAACTGAAACAGCCACTCCAGGCAATTGCCAACTACGCCAAGGGAATTTCCATGCGTTTGGAAAATGCAGCGGCGAATTCCCGAGAATTGAGCGAGGCGACGGAGAAGATCATCGGACAGACGCAGCGTGGATCCGATATCATTGACCGCGTGCAAAGTAACGCAAAGAAGTGCGAACCGCGCAGGATCGCTACGGATCTTAATCAGTTGCTTCAAGACTTGCTCAAACTGGTCGAGCACGAGTTAGGCCAAGAGCAAGTGGCCCTTGAATTGGACCTGCAGGAAGACTTGCCGTTTGTGCTGGCAGATCCTGTTCAGATTCAGCAGGTTGCCATGAACCTGATACGCAATGCACTGGATGCGATGCATGACGCACAACCTGACCACCGTCGTCTGACGCTCGCCACGTCGGTTGCGGACGGCGACATGGTCGAAGTCACCGTTGGCGACACGGGCGAAGGCCTGAACGAAGAGACGCGCGAAAAGGTCTTTGACGCCTTCTTCACGACCAAGACCGACGGCCTCGGCATGGGGCTGGCAATCAGTCGCACGATTGTCCTGGCTCACGAAGGCGAAATCTGGACATCACCCAATACGCCGGAGGGCACAGTCTTTCGTTTCACGGTACCAACAGCTTAGGCTGGTCATTTCATCCGTCTGTAGCCACGTTCGCCAGAAGGTGGGACCTCGTCTGGAGTTGCGACCACGTTCTGGCGAACGTGGCTAGTGCGCCTGCAAGGGCGTTTGATCCGGAGGGTGGAGAGCAACCCGAGACGAACGGCCAGTCCGTAACGTATGCGAACTCGATTCGGCCAAGCCTGTCGGGGAGGCTCCTAGCGATGTCCGAACCCTTGACCGTGTGACGGCGATCCCACCGACCCGCGAGGTCTGCCCGGGGGATAGACACGGCAAGTCACGGCGGTGAAGTAACGTGTCAAATCGACCGTGACGAAATGGCAGTGTGGTGGTTGGAAGCGGAATGGTCGGAAGGTCAAACGAGGTAAACCACTGACTGGAGAGCCGTATGCGGGAGAACCGCGCGTACGGTTCGGAGGGAGGGGAGCCGGGCGACCGTGCTTCCCTGCCCCTATCTCAACGAAGTCGCTGCGCGGAGAACTCCTGATATAGCCGGTCTGCGGTGGCGTCGGCTATCGGGCCGTCGTGGGCGATGAAGCGGGCGGCGAATTCAAGGGGCGCGTCGTCGGTTAGGCGTACGTCGGTGTCGAGCATGGCCGATACTTCCATCATGCCGTACTTGCGGAGAAAGAATTGGTTGCGCGGGTTGTCCGCGTGGCCCATCAATGTCATACCGACGATGTTGTCGCCAATGCGCCCAGTGCAATCGACCCATTGGGGCGATTTGCGTTCGCCTTGCTGATCGCAATACGTTCCCTCCAAATCCGTGCGGCCTTCGGAGTCTCGCATCGTGCCGCCGTCTTCCACGTCGATCAAATCGTGCACGCGCACGGTGGCGAACGAATGGCGATCAGCCACCAGAGTCACTGGCTTGTCCGCAGGTGCCAATCGGGAGTGTTGGTCGATGATAGTAAACGCCTTTCGTTGGAAGACTTCGTAGCGCCGCTGTTCCACCAGAAGCATCTCGCCCACCTCTTGGTGTCTTTCCCTGGTTTGCCATTGAAGCGTCAGATGAATGGTGATCCGATCATCGACGTTCCAACGCACTTCCTGCACGCGTTGGATCCCTGACGGTCCCATCTGAAACAGATTGAAGCCGCGATGCCACTTATCCTCGCGGTTAGGATTGGGGAACGGCAGCTTGCGGAAGAAGTCGACATCACGTTCGCGGCCATCGACACACACTTTACCGTGTCCGCACGAGATCGACTGGTGGTGGATGAAGCAATACTCGTGCGAGCCTGTGACCGGGATACCGCGCGGCGTACACACAGGAAACAGCTCGGGCTTCAGGCGGAAGTGAGTTGGATAGTCCGTCGGGAGGATCAGGGCAGTGATATATCGGTCGCCGCGCATCAGCTTCAACCGGCGCGTCTGCCCACCGAACGGAGCCTGGTCGATCACCTGATACACGTCGTCCTCCGATGCGGCGACGGTTCGACGCACGGTGGCACCGGCAGCAACCGTTGCCGCAGCCGCGGCTAAGAAACGGCGACGCGATATTCGAGACACGGCGATCTCCTTCTGTTCAGGATGCGGATCGAGAAAAACTCGCTAGGCACCAGCTTGGCGCCGTCATTCTACCGATCCTCGGCCAAACCCGATAGAATTGGCTTTAGAGATCACGGGTCGCAAGGTCAGAAGCACGCGATCGTCCGGTCTGCCGACACTCTGGCCGTTAGTACAACGTTGCGTTCGCCGGCATGGTGAGTCGATCGGGCGATAGATTTCTTGCGCCATTCTCGTTCTTGTAGATCCAGACCGCCGTGCCGGGAACTGTGTTGACAACGAGATCGGGTCGGCCGTTGCCGGTCACGTCGGCCAGATGGATCATGTAGCGGAGCGTCCCCGCGTTGTCGGGCCCACGGGCACCGTCCGGCATTGGTGTCTCGAAACGTGCCCGCTTGTTACCCATTGCGTCGACCATCGCCCGGGTCTGCCCGCAGTAGATCAGGTCCTCGCCCGTGCCGAACCAATCCACCAACCGGTGCTGCCGACTCCGCATGGTCATGTAGCGGCCTAACAGGTTGCCATGTTCGTTGAGCACCAGCAAAGGTGATTTCCCCCAGGGTTGATGGCAAATGTCGACGACGATCTCCTGTCCCGGCAGCGTCTTGTCGAGTTCGCCAAAGAAGACCGACTCGAAGTGCATGCCCGTCACGCTCCAGTAGACCTTGCCGCTACCGTCGATCATATCCATGCGATTGCCGCCGCAATGCGTCAGCAGCAGACGCTTGTCGGCGGGACGCTGGCCGTCGCGAAACAATCGAATGGCGTCGGCGTGGCCACCGCGGCAGATCGCATCGGGTAGTCGCCAGCGGAGCGAACCATCGTGGTTCAAGGCAGCATATCCGGCGATCATTTCATCGCGCCCGTCGCCATCCAGATCGATCGGAAACGGCTGATGTGAGGTTTTGTGTCCGCCGGGCTTCTGAACGGTCCAGAGCAGTTTCCCGTAGACATCATAGGCCCAAATCTGTCCGTAGCGAGTCTTCACCAGCATCTCCGATGCCCGCTCACCACCCGACAAATTACAGAACGTGATGCAGTCGGATGCGTTCGGCGGAATCTCGAACTGCCGCAATTCGCTTCCCGTGGCACCATCAAGAACCACCACGCGACGATCGGCGGCCACGACAACCTCGTTACTGCCATCGCTGTTGATGTCGTAGATCTGACAAGCCACGTCGTGATGAATGGCGTTTCGGGCGTCCGGATTGCCCCATTGCCACAGCACCGATCCATCGAGACGATGCGCGACTACGGACGACGTGTAGTGAATGTCGTTGCCGGGCACGCCGTTTCTGGCACTGACGATCTCCGCAGTGCCATCACCGGTGAGATCACCGACAACCACCCAGCCGCCGCGATACTCCGGATCGAGCTTAGTCGTTTTCCACGGTTCGACCACCGGCACGCCGTCATCAGGCAGATCGTTGACGTGGACGTCAAACCTCGCTGGAGCAACCTGCGCCAGGTTCTTTGAAGGGAAAACCGGCTTATCGGCCGACGCTCCCGTTCCTGTCAGAAGAACTCCCGCCAAGCATGTGACAGAAACGAACATCCCTTTCAGCGGCAAGCGAACTACGTTGCTCATGTTTGACCTTTCGCGTCGTCTTATCCTGATACCCCTCTGGAACCGCAGTTCCGCTTTGACGTCCTCTATTTCGGCATGGCCACCAGGTAGCCGAACCCTTCGAGGTTCAGCATGGGACCGCTGTCGTCTCTCTCGACCTCCGCGCAGTCAGCGATCAGCATATTGCGAGACCATTGTGTTGGTTCGGGGAATGTGATGCGGACCTTGATTGTGCGATTCGATAGATTCACCACCGACAGGATCTCGTCATCGGATGTGCGTCTGAGGAAGGAAAGGACTGAATCGGGCTGGTCGTTGTCGAGCCAGACGACCTCGCCACGTGTCAGCGCCTGCTCGGCGTGGCGCATCGTGCAGAGCTTATTACAAAAGGCATACCGCGCCTTGCCGGCCGGCGTGTCGCCGCTGGCCCAGTCGATCGGCGACCGTCCGAAAATGCTGTGGCGGGCGGTGTCGGCCACCTCTTGCCCGTTGTAAATCATCGGCACCCCGTCCAACGTGAACAGCGTCACCAGCGCGGCATGGACGCGGCGGCTTCCCCACGCCTTCTCGATGCGGTTGTCGTAGTCGTCGTTGGCGATGTCGTGGTTGTCGATGAATCGGATGAACCGGGCCCCGCCGCGAGGGCGCTCGTTCCGCATCTTCTCCCATTGAGCCCGGAACTTGGCGGCGTTGTCCCACTGGAATCCCCAGCCGTAGTCGAGGTCGAACGCCTTGAGTTGATCCTCACGTCGCGTTCCCTCGGCCAGCATGCAGACATCGGGGCGGATCTTCTCCAAGCGATCGCGAGCCGTTTCCCAGAAATCCAACGGGATGGCGTTAGAGACATCGCAGCGGAAGCCGTCGGCGCCGAAGTCTTTGGCCCAATATTCCATGTTCCTCCAGAGGTACTCGCGGAGTTCGGGATTGGCGTGGTTGATTTTGGGAAAATTCCAACTCGCGCAGACGATGTTGCCTTTCTCGTCACGCTGAACAAAGTTCGGATGCTCTTTAAGAAACACGGCGTTCGGACCGCAGTGCAAGTAGACCATATCCAGCAGCACTCGCATGCCGAGCCTATGCGCCGTGGCGATGAACTCCTTCAGGTCATCGTCCGTCCCGTACTCTGGATCGACATGATAGTAGTCCTTCATCCGATACGGATTGCGGGGGTTGTTCATGCCAGATTTCTTCTGGCGTGGGCTCCAGCCATTCAGATCGGGATCGTCGTCCGACACGAAAACAGGGCACATGTAAATGATGTCGACGCCCATCTCGGCGACTCTCGGCAACCGTGCCGTCGCGGCCTTCAGCGTGCCTTCGGGCGTAAACGCCCGCGGCTGAATCTGGTACATCACGCCTCCCGTCACCCACTCCGGCGATGGCCGCGCCGGTCGTTCGTGCAGCGGAATCGCTGGAGCGGCTTGTGGACTTGCCGCGTCTAATTCAGCCGCAGAAACAGCAAGACCGCAGAAGATCGCGGTAATGAGGCTTCTCATAGAGCATTCCTTCTTCCTTGAGATCGAGTTCATTCGGTCGGACTACCCTGCAATGTCAGCCAGTCTACGATGTCTCGACACGGAGTTGCAATGACTTATACTGACAATCGCATGACATATTTGGACAGGCCTTCCGAGGATTGCACGGGCCATGACGAGCAGAACAATGTCACCGAAATGCGCGGCTGTCTGCATTGACACGCGGGACGGGGCCGGACGCCGTCGGCTGCGGGGTGTGGCCCACTACGCGCAGCAGCACGGTTGGCGGATGATGCTGGTGCGACGCC
>CAZUAH010000606.1:0-8113 GCA_964617665.1 uncultured Pirellulaceae bacterium | reverse complement strand
ACGACGTGGCCACGCTGACGTTGGTGATCGACGCGGCATCGATGTCCGAAAACGGCGGCACGGCGCAAGGGACGGTGAGCCGGAACACGTTGACCACGGCCGATCTGGTGGTGACGCTTGCCAGCAGCGACACGAGCGAGGCGACGGTTGCCGGGACGGTGACGATCCTTGCCGGTCAGGCGTCGGCCACGTTCCCGATCACGGCCGTGGACGACGCGATCGTGGACGGGACGCAGACGGTGACGGTGACGGGCACGGCGACCGCTTATGCGGACGGCACGGACACGATCGACGTGACCGACGACGACACGGTGGGGATCAACGTCTCGACGATCAGCGGTGACACAACTGAAACGGGAGGCACCGCGACCTTTACCGTGGCGCTCGATAGCGAGCCGACGGCGGATGTCACGATCGGCATCTCGTCCACCGATTCGGGTGAAGGGACCCCAGACGTCAGCCAGGTGACGATCACAGCCGCGAATTGGGATACGGGGCAGACGGTGACGGTCACGGGCGTCGATGACCTGCTTGTGGACGGCGACATCGCCTACACGATCGTCCTTGCCGCGGCTGTGAGTTGGGACGGCCTTTACGACGGAATCGATCCAGCCGACGTCAATGCCACAAACCTCGATAACGATGTGCCAATCGCATACTCATACTTCCCGCTCAGCGGCACGATGGTCGCCGGAGGCACATCCTACACGGCGGGCCTTGAGCCGACCGCCGAACCGTTCGATGTCGCCGTCCTTCAGGCAACCGATGGCGACGCCCAAAGCATCACGGAGGGCGAGTCCCTGGTCGGCAGCAACAAGAAACCCAAGAAAAGCAGCGCGCTTGACTATTACCAGTGGTCGTTCGGCGTTGTCGCAGATGTAACGTCCTTCCAACTCGATGCGTGGCGCGACGCGAACGGCGAGTCCGATGACTTCTTGTTCGAATACTCACTGAACGGCAGTGCGTGGACCGCGCTGGCCACCGTCAATTCGGCGACAAGCCAATCGTACGATGTCGATCTGTCGGCCACACCGCTCAACGGCAGCCTTGTGTTGCGAGTCGTCGATACGGATCGCTCGCCGGTCAAGCGCCAAAACACGCCGACGCTGGAATCGGTCCACGTCGATGCCGTTTCGTTCGAGTCCCTGATCACCGACCTGCGAACCCGCGTCAACATCATGGCAACGGATGCAACGGCCGCCGAGTCACCGCTCGATAATGGTGAATTCACGCTAAGTCGCGAAGGCACGACCGGCGACCTCGATGTGTTCTACACGGTGAACGGCTCAGCGACCGCGGGTACGGATTACAGTGCGTTGACAGGCACAGCGACGATCCCTGACGGTCAGACGTCGGCCACGATCACAGTCACGCCGGTTGACGATTTTGAAGCCGAAGGTAACGAGACCGTTATCGTGATACTCGCCGAGGACGACAGTTACTTCTACAAGGTCGGCGCCAGCGGATCTGCGACGGTTACCATCACGGACGACGATCTGCAGACCTTTGTGGCCGCCAGCGAGAGCACCGTTTCCGGCTCGATCGTCGCCAACGACTACACAGCGACCGCGGACGCAGACGGAATCGTCGAGACGCTCGAGGAAAAACGATCCGGCGGTAAACCGGCCAATCGGACAAGTTACCTGGATCACCGTTGGACTTTCGCCGGTGTCAATGGAGCGGAGAGTTTTTACCTGACAGCATCGCGCCCGGACAATGCTGACGGTGATGACTTCGTTTTCGAGTATTCGACCGACGGTGGTTCGAACTGGATAGAACTCGTCATCGTCGATACGTCTAGCTTGACGCTGCATCCGGTCGCCCTGCTATCACCGATCTCCGGCACGGTCCTCGTGCGCGTCGTTGACACAGACCCCAGCACGCCCGGCAACAGCATTCGCGACACCGTGAACATTGACCAGATGTACTTCAGCAGCGCTCCGGTAGCCCCGCTGGTCGTCGACGGTGTGGCGCCCATTTCAGGCGACGGACAGTTAACGCAGGCGGAACTCGAATGGGCATCGCAGCGGGCAACAGACTATTGGCAGCAGCGAGCACACCAATCCGCGGCTGTGCCTATCCCGTCCTCGATCACATTTGAGATCGTACAAATCGCCTCCCCATACTTGGGATTGGCCTATCCGGAGCAGAATCATATTCAAATCGACATCGACGCAGCCGGATTTGGCTGGAACCGAGTCGACGTGTTCTCGGCGTTGATCCACGAGATCGGTCATCTCCACGGCCACGACCACAACGAACTGGGCGAGTCGTTGACTCCTGGAGTACGTTCTGAACTCGCATTCCCCGCTTTCTCTCTCGACACCTGGCACGATGACGGCCATCAAGCCACATGCATCCGTCCACTTGAGTGGCTTAGTATGCGGAACGACGCTGAAATCGGAGACCTGGAACTGTCTTCCGTACTTCAACCGACGCCACGCGTAACATCGGGCGATCGCATAGCGATGCCACCGTTGCGTCATCGAGGAGAGACCATCGACACAACATCGGTCGAAGATTTCTTCGCGGGCCTAGCTGACATGCAACTTGATGACGATCTACTGAACTTGCTCGCCAAGTCGCATCGGGACGTGTAGCGCCATGTAGGGCCGAAACTGTCCCTGGAAAAGGCCATTGAGGATCTGTTCGCGGCGCCGAAACAATGCTGGCTTCTTGGCGTGCTTCAATAGCCCGCACGTCGATAGGCGTTTTTTCACACGACGGATGATTAGCCGCGCATCGGGTGATGGTGTAGACTAGAAGTCGGACCATTCATGGACTACACGCGAGCGACTAGGAGCGTCGGCAATGCCTCTGGCACGCTGGATGGGATGTGGGAGCAGGCCGCAAGCAGCGGACGCTGCCGGCATGGAACCATGGCGCGTTTGTGAAGATGACTTTCCCGCGAGCGGTACCCGCGACGAACAGCTTCGCTTCTTGCTGCGTTATGCGATCCTGGCTCCGTCCAGCCATAATAGCCAACCCTGGCAGTTCTCGGTCAGCAACAGTCACATCGACGTGTTCATGGACGTGGATCGCAGTTTGAAGGTGGCAGACGCCGATGGAAGGGAGTTGCGTTTGAGCGTGGGTTGTGCGCTGGAAAACCTGCTGATCGCCGCCGAACACTTTGGACTGAAGCATCAGGTTACCTATTTCCCTGAAGCCGGCGCCGAGGACCTCGCCGTTACTGTCCGCATTGAGTCCGGCGGATCGCCCTCTCCATTCCGTCCGCCAGCCTTATTCGACATGCTGGCCGTCCGGCGCACCAGTCATCTGGAACACGATGGGCGATCCATATCGGAGAAAGCACAGAAACAACTTCGCAACTGTTGTGTGGAGGAAGGTATCTACCTGTACCTCACGTCGGCTGTGGCGACTAAGCGGAGAATCGACGAGTTGATCCAGCATGCCGACTTGGTTCAGTTTGCCGATCCCGCGTTTCGGAAGGAGCTTGCTTACTGGATTGGCGAAGGCGTGTTCGGCACATCGCGGTTGATGTCGAAGCTGCTGAAGTTCATCGTCGCACGGATCAACATGGGACGCTCACAGGCCCAGCGGGATTCGGCATTGGTAATGAGCTCGCCGGTCTTCGGTATTTTCGGGTCGAGCGGGGACGATCGGGTCACGCAGATAAAGATTGGACAGGTATACGAACGGATGTGCCTCTTGGCTGCGTCGATGAACCTGTGGACGCAGCCGATGAGCCAGATTGTGGAACTTCCGGACCTGCGGGACGAAGTGGCCCGAATTATTCCGGAACGTAACATCGTGCCGGAGCATCCCTTCCGTCTCGGCTTCGCGACGTCACCTGCACCGACACCGAGAAGACCATTGGAGCAAGTAATCGCGTGAGTCTCGGCACCGTTGGTAATGTTCACATCGACCCACGTTCGTGGGTAGCGTCCTTGAAGAATTCAGGTTGCAGATCTGTCGCGAAGTGCGCCAAAGCCGCACTCCTGCCCGAGAAACCGAGACGAATAGGCAACGCTGCCGAGGATTGGTGGCCACATCGGCTGATATTTCGGGTTGCATGAGGCTGAACTGGATGATTTCGTGCCGATGGAACGCTCTTGGCAAAATACGGGTTTTGACTACCCCACGATAATCATGGTATCATCTGCACTTGGAAACAGAGACTCGGACAAGTGCTGCGAATAAGGTGTGGCTCGGAATGTGATGCAGTTGGCCATGCAATCCAAATTGCCGGAAGGGATGAATCCATGGCGGAGTCTTCAGAAATCCTCGACCTCGAAATGGCTGCTGAACGTATTCCCGGCGGCCCTGAGGCCCTGAAGGAAATGGCGCAAATACTCGTACAAGAGAGCGTTTCACTGATGCAGCAAATTCGCGATGGTTTTGAGAGCGGGGATATCAAAGCGTTTGGGTTGGGGGCCCATACATTGAAAAGTGCTGCGGACGTGTTTGGAGCGAAGACAGTCGTGGCGGCTGCCTTCAGGCTCGAAATCATGGCGCGAGAGGAAGACTTGAAGGATGCAAAGGAAGGCATTGCCGAATTGGAGGTAGAAGCCGCGCGACTCCATGCGGCCCTCACGGCCCTGGTCGGCAGCGATCCGGTGAGAGGAGTTGGGCAACAGACGGAGAGAGGCTACTGAAATGGCAAAGATCTTGGTAGTTGACGATGCCGTTTTTGATCAGCGCATGGCAGGCGGATGCGTCGAAGAACTGGGGTCGTCGGCAATCTACGCAAGAAATGGGCGTGAAGCGCTGGAGGTGATAAAGACTGAATCCCCGGACATCGTGTTGACCGACTTGCAGATGCCCGAGATGGACGGCCTAGAGCTTGTCCAGCAAGTCAGAAAGAAACACCCGGGCGTCCCGGTGATCCTGATGACTGCGTTCGGCAGCGAAGAAGTGGCTGTGCAGGCTTTGCGGGCCGGAGCCGCTAATTACGTGCCGAAAAAGACCCTACGGCAACACCTCGGCGATGCACTCCGTCAGGTCTTGACCAACGTTGAGATTACCGTCCAACGGGATCAAGTACGCCAATACTTGGAAGAAAGCGAATCGCGATTCGTTTTGGGATATGACCCCGGCGGCCCGCAGGCATTGATTGGGTATCTAAGGGACGGCCTGACGCGTGTGAACTTCTGCGACGAGGTGGGGTTGCTTCAGGTATGCACCGCGCTGACTGAGGCGTTGACGAACGCCATCGATCACGGGAATTTGGAACTCCATTCGGGCATGCGCGAATCGGCGGGAGACGCATACAGAAAGCTGGGCGAGGAGCGTTCCCAGCAGCCGCCATATTGTGATCGGCGAGTCTATGTGACCGCCAAGATGACGCCATCGCAGGCCACCTACTCGATTCGCGACGAAGGTCCGGGGTTCGACCCTGGAACGTTGCCTGACCCGACCGATGCCGAGAACCTGCTCAAGCTCAGTGGTCGAGGCATCCTGCTGATTCGCATGTTCATGGACGAGGTCGCGTTTTGCGAGACGGGCAACGAAATCACCATGACGAAACGCCGCGCCGAATCGTAACTGGCGGACCAACCAACACTTGCGATCTCGACGATCGTACAAGGAACGGTTTTGAGACCGGATTCCGAAGTGATTCTCGGCCAGCCGAAGGATCCATCTTGCCGGTTACTCGGAGATTCTTCGCTCCGATCAGAATGTCGGTTGACGGTGTGGAGCGTCGAGAAACCGTTTCTCGATTTCTAACTCCATAGTCAAAATGACTATGGAAATGCCTGAGACGTCCACCATACACTGTGATAGGGATTGGTCATCCAACCGACATCTTGAGCCAAGCCGATCCTTCCTCAGACACGCCTTCCGAGTAGGCTTGCCGAATCAGCGAAAACCATCCGTTTATGCGGTAGTCGCCGTCAACCGCCTAACGGAGTTGGACAATACCTTCCTTAGCGAGACAGTGTCCTGTTCGAGGTTACAGTTCGCCAAATCCAAGGGTAATCCACAATGGACGAGGCAACCAGTTGTGCCACTCCATCTTCCACGCTTCGCGTCTTGGTCGTCGATGACGATTTCCTTTGCCAAAAGCTAGCTACTGCTATACTGAAGAAGAGCGGACATTCGACGACCGTCGCGGTGAACGGCCGCGAAGCAGTAGAGCTGGCAAAGGTCGAGTCTTTTGACCTGATATTGATGGACATCACGATGCCTGAGATGGACGGCCTGGAGGCCACTCGCATTATCCGGGATCGTGAGAAAGACACCGGACGACATGTCCCCATCGTGGCTGTCACCGCAGGCGGCGCGGACCGAGAAACATGTCTGGTGACCGGGATGGATGATTTTATGGCCAAGCCGCTTAGCGCGGCCAAATTAGCGGCTACGATTGAGATTGTTAGACCCGTGCCTCAAATGGGCACCGAGTAATCGCGCGTCGAACGCCAGGGGAATTGATCATGGGGCCGGACACTGACTTTGACGAGTCAATCGACGTTCTGCTGGTAGAAGACAGCAGGGTCCAGGCCGAACTCGTCAAACGGGCACTGGAGGAATTGCCAACTCTGAACCTGGTGTGCATCGTTGAGGACGGCGTCGAGGCGATGGCCTACCTGCATCGCGAGGGGAAGTACCAAGACGCCGTACGGCCCGGTCTCGTGTTGCTGGACATCAACATGCCGAGAAAGAACGGATTTGACGTTCTCCACGAGATGAAGGCGGACCCGGAACTTCGCAAGATACCGGTCGTTATGTTGACGAGTAGTGACGAAGATGACGACGTTGTGAAAGCGTACGAAGATGGCGCAAGTACGTTTATCGCCAAGCCTGTCTCGAAGGCAGATCTAGAAAAGACCTTTTCCTACTTCGCCAGTTATTGGGCGCTCACTGCAAAGCTTCCATCCTGAGCAGTTGACTGCCATCTCGAGACGCGGACCAGGCGAAGCGGTATCCATTCACGCCTGCCGCTTGTTGGCCATACGTGTCAGCACGGCGGCGATTTCAGGCGGCCGCAGTTCGCGGCAAGCGGCGCCCAGTTCCTTTGCTGCCTTGGGCATGCCATAAATAAGACACGACCCTTCCGCTTGGATGATCGTCTCGCCGCCAGCCAGCTTCAGGGCTAACAACCCTTGCGCACCATCGTTACCCATTCCGGTCAATTGCACGCCGGTCGCCTTCGCGCCAAGTTGATCTGCCAACGAATAGAACAATGGGTCTCCGGAGGGGCAATGAATGTCTTTTGTCGCCGGCTCCTTCAGCGAAATCCGTTTCGGGCTCTGCAGCGTGATGTGTTTTCCCGACGGTGCCAGCCAGATTCCCGGAGCCAGATGCTCGCCATCCGCGGCAATCTGGACCGCTTGGCCTGTCCTGCCGGATAGCCAGCCTGCAAACCCCTCTTCGAATCCGGGAGAGATATGCTGGACAAGCAGGGTTGGAATAGGAAAAGGGCACGGCAGCGCGCATAGTATCTCCAGCAACACTTTGGGCCCGCCCGTGGATACGCAGACACCGATCGCTTCGACCGGCTGGGACCGCACCACAACCGTTGCCGATTGTTCACTCCTGCGACGCTCACCGACTGGACGAGGTTTTCTCACACGGGCCAGCGACGCTGCCACAAGTTCGCGGCGCAACTTGGGCTCGATTCGATGCAGATGAAGCAACGCGGCACCCTCAGGTTTGGCGAACACCGACACCGCGCCTGCCTCCAACGCTTCGAGACTCAGGTCTACATCACATTTGTGCAATGATGCGCTAATGATCACGATAGGCACTGGGCATTGGGCCATGATCTGCCGGGTTGCCTCGATTCCGTCCATTTCAGGCATGTGGATGTCCATGAGCACCACATCTGGGGCGCATTCTTGGACCATCGGCACGGCCTCCCTGCCGTTCCGCGCCTCGCCGGCCACACAGAAGTCGGGATCGCTCTCCAAGACCCTTTTCAGGATCTCGCGTTGAGTTACGGAGTCGTCAACGATAAGGATCTTGATCATTTTCGATTTGGAACTTGGATTCGCAGCCCTAGTGTGATGGTCTATTGTGGGGCGGCTCCACGCTTCTTGTCAATTCTCCTGCCTTCTACACCGAAGGCTGTACGCGTCGCATCCACGCCACTCCGACGTAAGGAAGCGCGTAATTTCTATTTCCCGAGAACAAGGAATGGATTATACCTCTG
>CAZUAH010000605.1:207-8115 GCA_964617665.1 uncultured Pirellulaceae bacterium | reverse complement strand
TCCCGTGATTTACTGCAATCACAAACCTCACGCGTTCTTCGTGCGTGCGCTGTGTTGTCCGGAACATAGGATTCAATTAGAATCGTAACTTATTGTTCCCATGTACAAGCCCCACGCGATTGCCACTGCCATCCCATCGCGCTCCGCAAATGATCCAGCGAAACAGTCGAGGGCCAAATGAAACGTAACGGCCGCATTCTACGCCTACGTGGTTCACGACGAAGTCAACGCTGGTATCGATGGAGCTGTGCTCGTCCTTTGTTGGTCGAATACCTGGAAGAGCGAACTCTGCTCGCATCCGACTCGTCGCCCAAACGGTGTCAGGAGACGGGTTGCCTCCGCAAGCTTCATTGCCCACGTGGAAGCAGCCGCCCCGACTACGACGATTCACGTACGAGCCATTGGCGGATCGGCGCACGTTGGCGACGATCTTCTTTGAAAGTCTTGAAACGGGCCTGCCTAGCAATTGGTCTATTCCTGTTGTTGGGATTGAGGGCCGTGTCGAGATCCGCGATCTGGCGTCTGGGGGTCGGGTTTGTAGCTCAATCGCGCAGAATAGAAGCAGCCATTCACGCCTTGCATATTGGGCGCGGGAATCTAGCGACACCACCAAGAAGTCGTTTCCCGATACGCACGACACGTCGGTCCCTGGCGATGGGCTGGCGATCAGTGACAATGGCATCAACGGTATCGGGTTGAGGAATTTGGATAGGGATATCGCATCTCTTTGACAGAGGGCTTTGTTATGAGCGGTCACACTCCAGCGCTTTCTCAGAGGCAGTGTCACTCGCGGAATAGACGAGTTCCGTTGCACCGCAAGCGAACTTCCTTCGCTACCTCGGTGGGCCGGAGTAGACCGCGTTCGCTGATGATCGAGCGTTTGGAAGAACGCCATATGTTGGCCCAAATGGTCGCGGACATTCTTCCAGATCTCCAATCCCCGTTCGGTGCGCCAGAGATGGCGGCGATAGGTGAAACGCTTTATTTCACGGCGCGAGCGCAGGAGTTTGGGGCCGAAAGTCTCTGGCAAACACGGGGAACGTCATCCAGCACGGAGGAGATCGTTGCGGGGGGGGGGTGTTTCCTGATATTTGGAACCTACGCGAGTTGACCGTCGTCAACGACAAACTGTTCTTCATCGCTCGAGACTCTGCCCATGGTTTCGAGTTGTATGTCAAGACGGGTTCGGACAGCGCGCCACATGTGTTGGATGTGGTGCCCGGAGCTGCATCGTCCAGCCCTCGCAACCTGACCGTTGTGGGTGACCTGTTGTACTTCACGGCTTATGACAACACCCACGGGAGAGAGCTTTGGCGAACCGATGGGACAATTCAGAACACAGAACTCGTGGACAACATTTTTCCGTTCGACAACGGTTCTGACCCAGAGAATCTGACTGTTGCAGAGGATAAACTGTTCTTCGTAGCAGAATACAATTCGTACCGATATGCTCTCTACGTTGTTGACGGTCCAAACTCGACACCGCGATCTTTGACCAACTATGGGCAGCTGCAGAAACCCTACGAATTTGAAGTGATGGGGAATCAGCTTTTCTTCTGTTCTCCTTCGGATGGGACGCTTTGGAAGACCGATGGTAGCGCCCCCATCCTTGTTGACAACTCGTTTTCCGGTAGTCTGAACGCCTACAGGGAACTCACTGCGGCCGGCGGAAGACTGTACTTTCTCGGAAGGCCGGGGCTCTGGACAAGCGACGGTACCTCGGCCGGAACCGGAATGGTTTGGGATGAATCCGAAACGGTCGGCTCCATGACCGCTGTGAACGACCGGCTGTTCTTCGCCACTGCGGAAAGCCAACAAGGACAAAAGCTGTGGGTCAGCGATGGCACCTCCAGTGGAACCATACTCGTCAAAGACCTGAACGAGGGCGTCCGACATGAGTGGCTGCGGGAAATGACCGCCGTGGGCAATTTACTCTACTTTACTGCCACGGACGAGACCGGAAACGCAGCAGCTCCGGGAACATTGGGCCGAGAACTCTGGCGAAGCGACGGTACGGAAGCGGGCACGGTCCTGGTACAGGATATTTACCAAGGAGTCAACTCGTCGGGCATACCCTACAACTCGGAACCAAAGAATCTGTTTGACGCCAACGGTGTTCTCTACTTCACCGCTGACGATGGGATACACGGTCGCGAATTGTGGAGACATGAAACCGTACAAAGCCCCGCGTTGACGGTGGACAGTTTCACGCCGGCGGACGACGCGACGGGGGTGGCGCTGAATGCGAACCTGGTGATCGAATTCAGCGAGAACGTGCAGGAAGGCACGGGAAATATCGTCATCAGGGAGTTAAGCGACAACTCCGAGTTCGAGACGATCGACGTGACCAGCGCTCAAGTGACGGTCTCTGGAAAGCAGGCGATAATTGATCCATCGCCGGACTTTGAAGGCCAGACCGTCTACTACGTGCAGATTGACAGCGGTGCGTTCGAGGATCCGAGCGGCAACCGCTTTGCGGGGATCGCTGACAGTGCCACGTGGGATTTCACCACCGCTTCCGATGACACGACAGCACCGATCGTGACGTTGGACGAATTCTCCACGGATTTCAATGTTCCCACGCTGAAGAACACAACGGCGTTCAGCGTCTCGGGAAGTGCTAGTGATCCGGAAAGCGTCGTGGCGAGCAACGCGTACGAGTACCAGACGAGCTTTAGGAATGGGACGGTTTGGGACGGCTGGAGGTCTTGGGGTACGGGTCCCAGCAGCAAGACAATTGGATCGTTCACCGACGGCTTGTACAGGATCCGACTTGCGGCCACAAATGTTGCCGGACTAGTCGGTTATTCGAATGTTGGTTACTTCCGTGTCGACACGGCGGGACCGACAATCAGCGGCCTGTCGCCGCCGGACAATGGCAGCGGGGTGGGGCTGGCGGCAGATCTGTCGATCACCTTTGGCGAGAGCATCGACAAGGGATCGGGGAAGATCTACATCAAGAAATCGAGTGATGGCGGGGAATTCGAGCAGGTGAGTGTCACGGACAGCCGGGTGACGATATCAGGATCGACAGCGACGATCGATCCGTCGGCAAACCTGGCAGGAGACACCGACTACTACGTCGAGATCGACAGCGGGGCATTCAAGGATTCGGCGGGAAACGAGTTCGCAGGGATTAGCGGCAGTAGCATCTGGAACTTCACCACCGCGGTCGTTGACACGTCGGCACCGATTGTGACGTTGGACGAATTCTCGACGGATTTCAATGCTCCCACGCTGAAGAACACAACGGCGTTCAGCGTCTCGGGAAGTGCCAGTGATCCGGAAAGCAGCGTGGCGAGCAACGCCTACGAGTACCAGACGAGCTTCCGGAACGGGACGGTTTGGGACGACTGGAGGTCTTGGGGTACAGGTCCCAGCAGCAAGACAATTGGACCGTTCACCGACGGCTTGTACAAGATCCGACTCGCGGCCACAAATGGTGCCGGACTAGTCGGTTATTCGAATGTTGGTTACTTCCGTGTCGACACGGCAGGACCGACAATCACCGGCCTGTCGCCGCCGGACGATGGCAGCGGGGTGGGGCTGACGGCAGATCTGTTGATCACCTTCGGCGAGAGCATCCAGAAGGGATCGGGGAAGATCTACATCAAGAAATCGAGTGATGGCGGGGAATTCGAGCAGGTGAGTGTCACGGACAGCCGGGTGACGGTATCCGGATCGACAGCGACGATCGATCCGTCGGCAAACCTGGCAGGAGACACCGGCTACTACGTAGAGGTCGACAGCGGGGCGTTCAAGGATTTGAGCGGCAACGACTGGTCCGGGATCACTGATGCGACGACGTGGAATTTCACCACCGAAGACGACTCGGGCACCGCGAAGGATTTCGGGGATGCCCCGCCTCCCTATCCTGTGACTCTAGCAGTTGACGGCGCGCGCCACGTCGCAACGGGTCCCAGGCTAGGGGCTACTCGCGACAACGAGGCCGACGGTCAGCCATCGGCTAGCGCAATCGGTGACGGCACGGATGAAGACGGAGTCACGTTCGGCACGATCAGGGTGGGGCAACTGGATGCCAGCTTGACGGTGAACGTGCAAAACGCGCCGAGCGGAGCAATGTTGGACGCATGGTTCGACTTCAATGGGGACGGGAATTGGGGTGGACCATTCGAGCGAATTGCCCATAGCGAGAGACTCACAAGCGGCGACAACGTCATTTCGTTCGATGTGCCCAGTTGGACGGTTGCAGGGAACACATACGCCCGATTTCGCCTGAGCAGTGCAGGCGGATTAGGGGTGACTGGAGCAGCGGCGGACGGCGAGGTGGAAGACTACCAAGTTGGGATCGCCGATCCCGCGTTTGCCAGCGGTACGTTTTCTGGAGAACGGGTAATCGACGCGAATGCTGAGTTCGCCTTCTCGGTATTTGCGGCGGATGTGAACGACGACGGGCACATGGACGTGCTATCCGCGTCTGTAAACGACGACACAATCGCCTGGTATCAAAACAACGGGAGTCAACAGTTCACGGAGCGTATCATCTCTGCGACGGCTGACGGTGCCGCCTCGGTATTTGCGACGGACATAGACGGCGACGGGGACATGGACGTTCTGTCCGCTTCACTCCTTGATGACACGGTTTCGTGGTATGAGAACAACGGGAGCGAGCAGTTCACTGAGCACGAGATCTCCACGACTGCCGACGGGGCTATCTCCGTTTCTGCAGCGGACATGGACGGCGACGGCGACTTGGACGTGCTGTCCGCCGCACACTTTGGCGATACCATTGCCTGGTACGAGAACGATGGGAGCCAGCAGTTTACCCAGCATACAATCTCCGCGACAGCTGACGCAGCCAAGTCGGAAAAGGCAGAAGAACTCAACGACGAAGGGCACATCGAAGTGTAGACTGGGTCTGAACTTGACGATACGATCGCGTGGCATGAGAACGACGGAAGTCAACAGTTCACCAAGCATGTAATCTCCACGACGGCTCGCCAGGCCAGGTCTGTATTTGCAGTGGACGTGGACGGTGACGGTGACACGGATGTCTTGTCTGCGTCCAAAGGCGACCACACGGTCGCGTATGAAAACGATGGAAGCGAACAGTTCACCGAACACGAGGTCTCCACAGTTGCTGAAGGCGCCATTTCGGTATTTGCGGCGGACCTGGACGGCGACGAGGATGTGGACGTCCTCTCCGCGCGCGCGCTTCACGGATCGATCGTCTGGTACGAGAACGTAAACCTAGGACCGACGGTGGACACCTTCACACCGGCGGATGAGGCAACGGGAGTGGCTTTGAACGCGAACTTGGTGATGGACTTCAGCGAGAACGTGCAGAAAGGCACAGGGAATATCGTCATAAAGAAGTCAAGCGACAACTCGACGTTTGAGGAGATCGCAGTGGCCGGCGCCGAAGTGACGATATCAGGGGCGCAGGCGACGATCGATCCATCACGGGCCCTGGAAGACGAGACGAATTACTACGTGCTGGTGAATGCTGGGACGTTCGAAGACCTGTCGGGGAACGACTTCGGAGGGATCGACGACTCGACGACATGGAACTTCACGACTGGGGATTTTACGGCGCCCACGGTGATAAGCACCGCGCCCTTGGATGGCCGCCTGCTCAGCAGCGGACCCACGGAGATCCTAGTCGACTTTTCGGAGGCCATGAGTCAAGCCCCCGGCAACCTGATCGTGGATGACCTGACGTTGGGTGGTGAGGGGATAGGCAGTGCAACGGTGACGGATGCGAGTTGGGTGGACGCAGACACGGCGCGATTCACGATCGATGGAACGTGGGGTACGGGCCAGGTGACGATGCGGTTGAACGGTCCGTATCCCAACGACTTGGCGGGGAACGATCTAACGCCTTACACCACGGGTGATTTCACGATCGACACGACGCCGCCGACGGTGGTGAGTACGACGCCGGCAGATGGGAGCAGCTTGACCAGCGGGCCGGTGGAGATTCTGGTCGACTTCTCGGAGCCCATGAGTCCAGCGTGGTTAAATCTGATCGCGGAGGACCTGACTTTGGGCGGTGCGGGGAAAGGCAGCGCAACGGTAACGGATGCGAGTTGGGTGGACGCGGATACCGCCCGCTTCAGCGTCGACGGATCTTGGGGCGAAGGGCAGGTGACAGTCACGCTGGATGGTCCGTATCCCAAGGACTTGGCAGGAAACGATCTGACGGCTTACACCACGGGTGATTTCACGATTGACGCGACAGCGCCGACGGTGCTGAGCACGGCGCCGGCAGATGGGAGCAGCGTCAGTATAGGACCGACGGAGATCCTGGTCGACTTTTCGGAGGCCATGAGTCAAGCCCCCGGCAACCTGATCGTGGATGACCTGACGTTGGGTGGTGAGGGGATAGGCAGTGCAACGGTGACGGATGCGAGTTGGGTGGACGCAGACACGGCGCGATTCACGATCGATGGAACGTGGGGTACGGGCCAGGTGACGATGCGGTTGAACGGTCCGTATCCCAACGACTTGGCGGGGAACGATCTAACGCCTTACACCACGGGTGATTTCACGATCGACACGACGCCGCCGATGGTGCTGAGTACGACGCCGGAAGATGGGAGCAGCGTCAGTATCGGACCCACGGAGATCCTGGTCGACTTTTCGGAGGCCATGAGTCAAGCCTCCGGCAACCTGATCGTGGATCATCTGACGTTGGGCGGTCCAGGGAAAGGCAGTTCAACGGTAACGGATGCGAGTTGGGTGGACGCGGACACCGCCCGCTTCACGATCGGCGGAACTTGGGGCGATGGGCAGGTGACAGTCACGCTGGATGGTCCGTCCCCCAAGGACCAGGCGGGCAATTCGCTGACGCCCTACACCACCGGTGATTTCACTATCGACACAACGGCACCCACGGTGATTAGCACGGTGCCGTTGGATGGCAGTATGCTTGGCGGCGGTCCAACAGAGATCCTGGTCGATTTCTCGGAACCGATGGGCCAGAGCAGCATTAATCTGTGGGCGATCGATCTGACGCTTGGAGGAGTAGGGAAAGGAAGTGCCTCGGTATCAGACGCCAGTTGGGTCGACGCGGATGCCGCCCGGTTCACTATCGACGGAACTTGGGGCGAAGGGCAAGTCACAGTCACGCTGGATGGTCCTTTTCCAAGGGACGAGGCGGGCAATGCGCTGACGCCCTACACAACAGGTGGTTTCACCATCGACACAACAGCACCCACGCCGGTGATAACGTCCAGCGAGACGAGCCCCAGCAACGCCTCGCCGATTCCGGTGTCGGTCGACTTTGGCGAAGTGGTCAGCGGGTTCGTGGCGGGTGACGTGGTGGTCAACGGGGGAACGCTGGCGGGCTTCGCCACATCGGACAATCAGACATTCACCTTCGATCTGACGCCCAGCGGCGATGGGACGATCACGGTTGACGTGGCAGCCGACGTCGCCGAGGACTTGGCCGGTAACCAGAACTTGGCGGCGACGCAGTTCTCGATCGTGAGCGATCGGACGGCACCCACGCCGGTGATCACGTCCAGCGAGACGAGCCCCAGCGACGCCTCGCCGATACCGATGTCGATCAGTTTTGGCGAAATGGTCAGCGGTTTCGTGGCGGGTGACGTGGTGGTCAGCGGAGGAACGCTGGCAGGCTTCGCCACATCGGACGATCAGACGTTCACCTTCAACGTGACGCCCGGCGGCGACGGGGCGATCACAGTTGACGTGGCAGCCGACGTGGCCGAGGATTTGGCGGGTAACAAGAGCTTGGCCGCGACGCAGTTCTCGATGGTGAGCGATCGAACGGCCCCCACGCCGGTGATAATGACCAGCGAGACGAGCCCCAGCAACGCCTCGTCGATTCCGGTGTCGGTCAGCTTCGGCGAAGTGGTCAGCGGGTTCGAGGCGGGTGACGTGGTGGTCAGCGGAGGAACGCTGGCAGGCTTCGCCACATCGGAC
>CAZUAH010000605.1:0-107 GCA_964617665.1 uncultured Pirellulaceae bacterium | reverse complement strand
TCAGCTTCGGCGAAGTGGTCAGCGGGTTCGAGGCGGGTGACGTGGTGGTCAGCGGGGGAACGCTGGCGGGCTTCGCCACATCGGACAATCAGACATTCACCTTCGAT
>CAZUAH010000604.1:0-8152 GCA_964617665.1 uncultured Pirellulaceae bacterium | reverse complement strand
CCGTTGGCCCAATGTCCGTGCGGACACAGCACGCCCGGCACCTTGCCTTTTGCGTTCTTCGGACGGTACAAACTGCCGGTCACGTAGAAACCGGGAAAGCTCTCGAAGTACGCCTTCTCGATCGTGTAATCGCCTTGGTCGATCCGACCATGAATGACTGGATTCAACGGCGTCTTGGTCGGCATGGGAAGCAGCCCTTGAGAAACGAGCATCTGGCGTCGCAGTTCGTCGGCGCGCTGTTCCCACTCCTCCTTGGATTTCGGCGGCGTGAACGGGAAATAGCCGTTCAGATCTTTCAATGGCTCCAATCGTTCGTCGGCCGGCAATTGGCCGGGAGGCAAAACACGCGGGCCAGCCGCAGATGCGGATTGCTGTGCCGAGACGATCAGAGCAATGGCAACGAGCCAAAATACATGCTGCGGATGAACGTTACCGTTTGTTGTCTTGGCAAGAGCGGTCATGGTCAGATCTCCTCATGGATTCGACGTGATACGAAAGCGGAGAATGCCTGTGTCAGCGGACCATATTATGCATTGGTAGGCGCCTTGCCCGCAATCAGCGTTGTGGGTTCTAATGCTGTGGATGAGTGAGCAAAGCACCAACGGACCGTCTGATAGCGACATCCACTACCTGGACGACGAGAGGTGGCTGGATTGGCCACATTGTCCAGAGTGTGGGCGGAGTCGACCGACATACTGTCCGACGTGTGACATCGCAGGCGACCAGTTTCCATTGGCCGAGTACATCCCGGCTGCAGCGCCCGTCAATCGCACTCAACGCGATTCAGGCTGCGCGTGCAAGACCTGCGACGGAGGCCCCGACGAAGACCACGGGCCGGTATTGCTGATGTGCCCCAGTTGCGACGAGGCGTTTGCGCCCAAGTTCTACCGTTTGTGCGAGGAGTGCGGGCACGATTTTGGCGAAGGCCGTCAAGTCAAAGTCTACGAGCCGATTGAATTGTCCGGTCGAGTCGTATTTGTCATGGCGGCTCTCGGCGCACTGACGCTCGGAGCCCTGCTCTATTGGTGGCTGCTGTTTCGAGCGTGAGGCGTCTCGACCATTTCTCGCGCGTGGTAGCTGCTGCGGACAAACGGTCCGCTGGCGACGCCTTTGAATCCCATCTGGGTCGCCGCTTGGCCGAACATCTCAAACTCGTCCGGCGTCAGGTATCGCTCGACCGGCAGGTAGCGGCGCGTATCGGGCTGGAGGTATTGCCCGAGGGTAAGGAAATCCACGTCGCAGTCCCGAAGGTCGGCCAACACGTCCAGCACTTCTTCGTGTGTCTCGCCCAGGCCCAACATGAGCCCGCTCTTTGTCTTGATCGCCGTGTTCTGTTGTTTGACGCGACGGAGCAAATCGAGCGTCCAGCGGTAGTTGGCCTTCACGCCGCGCACCTTGCGATACAACCGTGGCACGGTCTCGGTATTGTGATTGAACACCTCAGGGGCCGCTTCGACAACGCGGTCAATTGCGCCTTGGTTACCGGCAAAGTCCGGCGTCAACACTTCCACGCTCGCGCCGGTTCGTTCCCGTACCGCCAGCACACAGCGATAGAAGTGTTTGGCGCCGCCGTCCGGCAGGTCGTCGCGCGTGACCGAGGTGATGACCACGTGCCGGAGCCCCAGGCGGCTGGCTGCTTCGGCCACTCGTTCCGGTTCGTCCGAATCCACTTCCTCCGGACGACCACGAGCTACTGCACAGAATCCGCAAGAACGAGTACAAACGTCGCCCAGAATCATGAACGTGGCCGTCTTCTGCGAATAGCACTCCATGCGGTTAGGACACTTGGCATGATCGCATACGGTCTCCAACTGCAGTTCGTCAATCAGATTAGCCGTAAAGTCGTTGACATTACCCTTGGGGACGCGGCGTTTCAGCCAACGCGGAAGACGTCGCGGTGGATGGGAACACGAGGGCGATGATGTGACCGGAAGCTCAGTCATTCGAAACGCGGGAGTCGTAAGGTGTTCGAGTTGACGGGATCAGCCAAGGATGTCCTGTGTGAAGATGGTATCGCTCGCAGTCGAACGCCGCCGCGAGTGTGCTGACAAGTGTGGACCTGACACTTGCCATTCTAACCGCCGTTCGCCGTTCGGCCAGCAGGCAACCCATGGTCGTTTTCTCCCCAGCATCGGCAACATCGTGCGGCAGCGTATCCACGTATCCGTATCGGCGCATCGCTGGATTCACGTTCAGGAATGCGCCATGCATTGTGATCCATCTACGCACCGCAACGCCAACGCAGGCCAGTTGTCCCGAGCGGCCCCAGACGCCAAATCGCCCAGGCTTCGTTACGCAAGGGACTTTCAGTTCGTCCAATGCGTCGACGATGCCTCGCTGCAATCGCCGCATGTAGTGACCGACGGTCCATCCCAACGCTTCCAAAGGCGCAATCGGGTAGATGGCCAATTGCCCGGGAGAGTGCAGCACGCAACCGCCGCCGCGGCTGACCCAGCGGACATCCAATCGCTCGCGTTTCAGTTGCTTGTCGCTTAGCCGAATATGCCCTCGTGATCCGAGGCGACCCACGGTGATCAGGTCCGGATGTTCGCACAACAAAACGACAATTCTGCCTTCGTTCAACAGATCGGCCTCGTAGACCAAACGCTCCTGAAGGGCCAAGCAGCGATCGTACGCCACCGTGCCGAGCATGTGAAACTCGACCACAGTTTGGTGATCAGCAGATTGTGGACCGCGGGATGCCATTGACTAACCAGGGCTCTGTGCTCTTGCGAAAGCCGCGTACTGTAGCAGAAGGGCCTGTATTCACAAAGACCGTGTCGCAGATCACCGCGGAGACGTCTCCCAAGTCCTTCCCAGCCGGTGCCAAGCTCTCATCGGTTAGGGTGCGACTGCCGCGTCGACCGCTTTCAGAAACACGACAAAAGCGGATACAAATAGGTCACTTCTGTCGGTTGTTTCTCACGACGAAAACACGCTAGAAACCAGTAAGAAGGCTTGCACGTGTGAAGTCTCACGGATACAAACTTCTCAAGGGATTTTTTGCCGCCAATTCGTCGGAATCGAGAGCTTCTTCTCACGTGAAGCGGGACAGCGGCAGCCTCCCAGCATCAACTCAGACGAATCGCCTTTCACCAACTATCGGAGCAGGACAAGTGAACAGATCCGCTTCAGCAACAACGATCGGTTTTGTAGCAGCAGTTCTCTTGACCGTATCGGTTGCATCGGGACGTACCTGGACCAATCAGAACGGTCAAACGCTTGAAGCAGTTTTTGTGCGAGTCGTCGGATCACAAGTGATCCTGCGCCGCGGCACAAAGTTCGTGAGACTTCCATTTTCGACTCTGAGTCCATCGGATCAGGAGTACATTCGCCAAAAAACGACGCGTAGCAAACCGCGCCCAGTGGATACAAGCGACTTGGGGGCTTCGCCGCACACGGAGACGGCACCATCGAATCAAGATCTCACGGATGACTCCCTTTCTCGCAGTCGCGTTTGGTCAGATGTAACGGGCGAGTTTCAAATCGAGGCGGAGTTCATCAGCCTCGTCGAAGGCACCGTCTCACTCAAGCGTCTCGATGACGGACGAACGATCAGCGTACCATTGGCACGGCTCAGTGAGTCGGACCGTAACGTTGCCTCGCGATTAGCTGACAAGACGCAACGGCTTTCAGCACCGGCACCCTCCAAGATTGACGTCGCACCGATCGAGGTCGCGGCGAATCTACGAATTCCGGTAGTCCAACGCGGAACCCAATTGCAGGTCGTTTACGCGTCGCATCACGGGCCGTTCGTAGCCATCGACGACGAAGTGTTCGACATCCGCACGGGCCAGAAGTCCGGCAGTCTGCCCTTTCGTAAGTCGATCGTTCACCCTCCCAACGTTGTACTCAGCCCGAATGGGCGCTATTTCGCCGTTTTCCAGCGTGTCGACAATGCGACCACAATCAACGTGACTGATTCGTCAACTGGCCAGAGTGTACAGCAAATCATCATCGCCACAGAAGGGTACCCGCAAACGATTTGGCTTGACTTTCTCGATGACAATCGCATTGGCTGGATCGGGCGTATTGGCGGCAAGTCCTCGTTTCGCCACTGGGACCTCAAAGGAGGCCAAGAAGCCCAAGGCTTCGAAATCGCAGGGTTGCCGAAGGAAGCGGCGTTACACCCTGATGGCAAGACCATGGCAGTCGCCCTCATGGACAAACTGCTACTGTTTGACCTGGAAGAAGGCGAGCAAGTGGGAGTTTCGCAGATGCCAATGAACTTCCACAGCATGACCTTTTCTCCTGACGGCACGGAAATGGCGGTCGCTTACCGCGTGCAGAGGTTCGAGGAGCTTGCTATCTATGACCAAAAGGGCCAGCGGATCTTCAGTGCAACAGTGGAACAGGGTATTACCCCGTGGAAAGACACATCAGAGATCCAATGGCTACCGGACGGCAGCGGCTGGCTCCTGAACTCCATGTACCTGCTTGACCGCCAGACCGGATCCATCCTCTGGCGGCTCGTCCCCTTTCGTCGAGCCAATCCACCGACCATCGTATTGAGCGGCGACAAGGTGCTAACGTTCTCCAAAGACGGCAATAGCCTGATACCACTGAAGATCCCTCGCCAACAGATCGCCCAAGCTGCTTCTGAACTGAATAGTGACAAGCCAGCCGCATTGCGTCCGGGCATGAAAGTGCGTCTGCAAGTCCATGTTGGTTCGGTGCGTTATGGATCGCCACAGGAAATGGCCGACGACTTGCGGGCACTATTCGAACGCCGCCTGTCACGCAACGGGCTTGTAGTCGCAGAGGATGGTCCGTTGTTGTTGGAGGTCCGATACGGCGAAAAGGCAGGGGCCCATACAACGGTAGTTGAACGAGACCTCATTCGTCGCGACGAGAAAGTAGTTGGCAGTGGAACGCAGACGGAGATCGACTGTGTGGCGAGGTTGGTTAGCGAAGATGGACGAGAGCTGTGGAGCAAAGTCACTCACATCGGATCATCCCGAGGTGGCAGTGTGAGTTCCGCCAACGCTGAGAGCTGGCGTAACGGCAGGGTCAGTTCCGTGAAAGCTGGCCTCGAGCGTGACGTGATGCCGATTTATGTATCGTCTGATCCAGCGGGCCCCACGGTGCCTGTCGTCACCATACTCGAACCGCCCCGACGCTAGCGCGAACAGTCCTGCCTTACAGCGTCTCCCGCGCAATCAAACATCGATCCGTACGACCAGGGAGCGCGTCGTGTGCTACGGAGTCAGACTCGCTATTCGGCTTTGAAGCCACCATAGTCCGCGCTGAGCGGCGTGTCGCGTGGGATGGCGTGACGGTGAGAAGTAATGTTACGTTTGTGAAGGGCAATGGATGCGTCCGTAGACACCCCAAGAGGCCGGCTCGCTGTGCTGTGTCGGAGATTCCCAAACTCGTCCGCAATCTGGACACCGCTACCGAGACGGATTACGCTGCCGTTGTGAGATGGTTGGCCGTGTCGCAATGGACTTGGCGTTAGCCTCAATGTCAATCGATCGAGGTAGTCCGCGCTTCCTTGCAGAACACTCAACACAACTTCAGGAGAGACCAGACGATGAAATCGAGACAAACTCGCCGGGCGTTTCTTCGGAGTTCCATTCTTGGTGGAGCGGGCTTGCTCGTGCTGCGGGACAGCCGTACGGCTCTCGGCTATCAGGCTAATGACAAGCTTGGTATCGCCTCGGTCGGCGTCGCGGGGATGGGGTGGGGCGACCTGAGCAACGTCTCGGGCGAGAACATCGTGGGTTTGTGCGACGTGCATGAAAGCCGGGCGGTGAAAGCCTTCGAGAAGTGGCCGCAGGCGAAACGCTTCAAAGACTTCCGCCGCATGTTTGATGAACTGGACAAGCAGATCGACGCGGTGCTGGTCAGCACGCCTGACCATACCCACGCCGTGGCGAGTGTGGCGGCCATGAAACGAGGTAAACACGTATATTGCCAGAAGCCGTTGACGCGCACCGTGTTCGAGGCACGCGTGATGCGTGAGACAGCGGCCAAGCACAACGTCGTGACGCAAATGGGCAACCAGGGTTCGGCCACCGAGGGCGTCCGCCGGTCGGTGGAGCTCGCGTCGGCCGGAAGCATCGGCACGGTCCGCGAGGCTCACGTGTGGTTCGGCGGCGGAGATGGCCCGCAGGCTCGGCCAACAGACCAACCTCCGGTGCCGCCCGACATAGCTTGGGACCTGTGGCTGGGACCGGCGACCTATCGGCCGTACCACTCGGCGTATATGCCGGGAGTCTGGCGCCGGTGGCGGGCCTTCGGCAGCGGGTCGATGGGCGACATGGGTTGCCACACGATCAACATTGTGTCTCGGGCGCTGCGGCTGGTCGATCTGTGGTACCCAGATCCAGCGAATCCCAAGCCCGAACGCGTGGTGATCGGTGTGCAGGCGGAGGCTTCGGAAGTGGACGCTGAAGGGTACCCACGATGGATGCGCGTCAACTATGACCTGCCCGCACGTGGCGATATGCCTCCGGCCAAGTTGACGCTGTATACCGGCGGCCATAAGCCTGACGAGAAGGTGATGCGCGGCGAACCGATGACCAAGTGGGGCTCGCTGCTGGACGGCGAGAAAGGCGCACTCTTCTCGGACTGTCCTTGGAATACGCGATACAACCTGCTGCCGAAGAAGGAGTTCGAAGGGTTCACGGGCCCGGAGCGGACCCTTCCGCGGCCCAAGAGCCACTATGTCGAATGGCTCGATGCCTGCAAAGGTCGCGGCAAGACGTTTTCCAGCTTCCAGATCGGTGGACCACTGACCGAACTGATCCAGCTCGGCAACGCCGCAGTGCTGATCGGTAAACCGTTCGAGTACGATACGCTCAGAGGCCAGGTTCTCAACGAGCCGGAGGCGAACCAGCATCTCCATCGCGAATACCGCGCGGGATGGAACCTCTAGGCCGCGTGCGATCCAAACACCTCTGATGCAATGATAGGAGAAATCGGAGGCGAAAGGGCATGTTTCTGTTCGTTCTGCTGTGCGTTTGTGTGTCAGGTTTGTGCAAAGCCTCGGCAGAAGAACGGCAGCCCAACATCGTACTGATAATGGCAGATGATCTCGGATACGAGTGCATCGGGGCCAACGGCGGCACTTCGTACAGGACGCCTGTGTTGGACAAGCTGGCGGCAGAGGGCATGCGTTTCGAGCATGGTTACTCGCAGCCTCTTTGTACCCCGTCACGAGTGCAGATCATGACCGGTATCTACAACGTGCGGAACTAGCAACGCTCACGAAATTACTTCCTCATTTCTAGTGTAACAAGAAGCCGCCGCGTGCTAATGAGGGCATACGTCGGTTACTGAGCAGGATATGTCGGCTTGTTGAGGTACTGCGGTCGGTCGCATACTCAGGAAACGTGCCAAATCTGTGTCTGAGCGCGGAGTGATCCCTGGGAAGGTCAGTCAGGCAACCGCAGTGGAGAAGATATCAGTTCAAGATGAGATCGCTTGCCGCTCCCGGGATGGCGCGGTAGTTCCAGGCTGGCAGTTCTTCGTCGAATTCAAGCGGCATCGCGGCTCGAAATTCCGGTGAGTATTTCTGACCGGTCGCATAATACTTCTTCACGACCTCCACCGTGACTCGCAATCCCGTCCGCGTCCGCGTCTTCCGCATCAATTGCACGGCCGTCTCAAGATCGGTAAGACTCACCGGCCCAAGCTGGGCTGGTGGGGGCTTTTTTGATTGGTGGGAGCCGCCGTTGAGGTTTTGGCCCGAAATGTTGCACACGCAAGTCGGCGGGGCTAGATTGCGTGTGTGCCGACACTGGTGCGACCTCTCACTCTTCTTTGGAAAGGCGGAATTGCGATGAAACTGCAAAGGACGTGGATGTTGCCACTCGGCTTGCTGGCCGTCGTTTGCATGGCGGGGTGCGGGGAAAAGGCCGTGTCTGAAAGGCAGCAGCCAAATATCAGGCTTATCACCAAAGAGGTGTCTCTTGGCAAGTTGCAGCCCGGTATCGTCGGTGAGTCTGTTGTAGCTAGTCCCGACAGCAAGCGAGTGGCGTATGTGGCGCAGCGTGATGGGGAATGGCTTGCTGTTGTGGATGGAATAGCCGGAGAGGAGTATGACTACATTGGTCTTGGCGGTTTTTTCAGTCCTGACAGCAAGCGGGTGGCGTATGCGGCGCAGCGAGGCGAGAAGTGGCTGGTTGTTGTGGATGGAGTGGAAGGA
>CAZUAH010000603.1:0-8153 GCA_964617665.1 uncultured Pirellulaceae bacterium | reverse complement strand
AGGCCGATGAAGTTCAGGTCGCTTTGGGTGTAGTCCATGGGGCAAACGAAATCGAGGTAGCCAGCCTTGATCCACTCCGGCCAATCTTGCGCCACCGACGCCCGACAATCCGGATACGCCCCAAATACAGCGGCCGAGATCTTCACATCGGGCCGAATCTTCTTGGCCTCGTCATGGACAGCTTTGACCAATCGCGTGATCCGATCGCAACGCCATTGTGCATATTGGTCGCGTAAGCCCCCCGAGTAGCAGTCGGCAGGCCACTCGGCAACCTGTTGCCCCATGTCGGCCTCGAATCGCTTCCGGCACCCGTCACAGTAGCATTTGTCGCGGCCGGGATAGCGGATGTAGTCGAAGTGCAGGCCATCGACGGGATACTTCCTGGCGACTTCCAGCATGCTGTCCAATTCCAGCCTGAAGTTCTCCGGATGCGACGGACAAAGCCAGTCGTGAGCCTTGCCGTCCACAGAGACTTGATTTCGGTGCTCCCGATGAATCTGCTGGACAAACTCCTTCGGAGCGCCGGACAGGTTGAAATTCACCTTCCAAACATGGACCTCCAGACCATATTTCTGAGCAGCCGCCACGCATTGGGCGATCTGGTCGCCGTATTTCTTGTAGGTGGCGCTGCGGGGCAATACGTCGCTCGGGTAATGGGCTCGACCGCCCCAGAGCATATTGGGCAGAATCATGTTGAATCCGGCCGCTGCCAGTTCTTTGGCCGTGCGATCCCAATCGCCATCGTAAGCCCCAGTGCCCGAGTGGTTCCAGAAGGCCCTGCCCTCCGTGGTTGGACTCGTGTGGGCCAACAGGTATGCTTGGACCAGTTCGTCATGAACAGTGCTGGCCAAATCGACGGTTTGGGCGTAGGCTTGCCTGTCGAATCCCACTCTGGCCTCGTCCAACTTCTTCACACCGGAATCGAGGTGTTTCCGGATGTCGGCACGATCGGCCGATTGGAGAAACTTGGTCAGACTGTCCAGGCTATCGACATGTCCCACCTGACCCACGCGGTCCAATTCGCTTTCAGCCATCTGTTTCCATAACGTAGGAGCAAGGTGCCCGAGAACGGCGGCCAACACCCGTTTCTTGCCCGCCAGATCGTCTCGCAGAATGATATGGGTGAAGAACGCACCACGATCGCTTAGAAGCATCGCGGCGTCGCCCGTCGTCTTGCCATTTTCATCATACCAGCGACCGATCACTCGGGCGTTATGATCCGTTGGCTCGGCCGTTGTGATGTTCCACGAAGCCTGGCGGATCGACTCTGGCAAGCCCTGGATGTCATCAGCATCGAAACGAATCTCGGTAAACTGGCCCGGCCGCTCTCTACCGACGTATTTGGGATTACCAAATCCGAGCACTTGGCCAAGTTTGCCCGGCAATTGGTAACACACCAGCAGTTTTCCGCCGCGGTCGACAAACTGTACCAGCGCGTCGGCCGCCCCGGCGGGAAGCCCCGGATTGTAGGCCAGGATCGCCACGCAGCGATCGCCCAACGCCCCGTGCACCAAAGCGGAATCTTCAACGGCGTCACTTCCCAAACCGAGTTCGGCGATCATTTCAGCCACGTCTTCAGCCGTCCCGATGGCCGTTCTGTGTTCCTGATGCCTGTCGGCACCAGGGATGATTAAGGCAACGTCGTGCCGCGCGGCTGCCAGACGCCCCAGCCGGACCGTGAAGTCCTGGGCTTGGCCACGCCAGATGGCGATTCGGATCGTATCGACCTTGTGCCATCCCGCCGGACGTTCTTCGATTCCAAACGATGCCTTGGAGAACCGTAATGTACTCCATCCTTTCCTGGTCAACCCGCCTCCAGCGGCATACCAACCGTTGCCGCTGTGAAAGTAAAGAGAAATCCTCCCGGCAGCTTCCGGTGTACTAGTGACGATATCCAGCGTGAACTCGCCGACCCCCGCCAGGTCCAGCTCGACCTTTCGGTCGATGTAGACCCGTCCGAGTTCAGGCTGGGTGGCAAAAGGAGCAACCAGTTGAAGGACTCTCCGGTTGCCGTCAGGTACCATCGTCACCGCCGACGATTCTCCCCGATCACCTCGGTCGGCCCAGGCCTGCTGAGCCGCGCTATCATCGGAATAGTCGAAACCGTCGATCACCTGATCGGCACCCAATAGATTCAAACTTGCCAGGAATGCTAGTGTGCAAGACGTCATGGTTGCCTCTCTCCTTACGAGTTACTGACTCATCAAACTCTCACCGCCGGCTTCCAGCTCCAGGACTGGAGACGGCACATCTTGCAGATGTTGCGTCCTTCGAAGCCTTCCGGATAAATCTCGCGGGTGAACGTCTCTTGCGCAAAGAACGACTCGTCCGCGACAACGGGCAAGTTGGGGCCGGACAGTTCGACCGATTCCGGCGTCTGTCTCGTCCTAGCCGCCGCATATAGATTCCGCAGGCCGCGAAGCATCTGTCCCGGGCCGACCGTGATACCATCGATCTCTATCGAAGATGGGACGGAAAGGTCGCCGTCAAGCGCTCGGTCAATCGAACGCAGGGCCTGGAATATCGCCGAAGATCTTACCATACCATCCTTAAGTGTGTCGGGAATCAATGAAGTCGGTCCAATCACGTTCCGCATGAAGACCTTTTCGGGCAGCGCACCATCTTCATGGTACGTACGCAGGACTCGGACAAGCATTCCGAACGCTTCGGCCGGGGACACCGACAGCGCGTCGCCCACGTAAGCGTCCAGGCGTTCGCTGAGCAGCTCACGAATTTTATCCAGTTCACGCAAGCCCAGCCACTGTCCCTGGTTATCACGAAAACGGTCGCGATACGCGGAAAACGAGACGAATTCAGCCCGCTCGGCGTAGTACTTGACCGCACGCTTGAATATTTCGAAGCCCTCTCGCAATGTCGCCTCGGGATGGATGTCCATGTACCGAGGAAAATCCTCGTAGTAGAGGCTGCCATCCTGGTACGTCCTCGGTGGCGTACGCTTGAACGGCCTCACCGCGTAGGTCTTGTACGAATGCTGAATCACTCTCAACAGATCCGTCTTCTGGTTTTTGAGCTTCTCCTCGAATCTGTCGAACTTGCTCCGAAAACGCTGTTCCAGATCCATGTCGGGAGTGGGAACGCCCTCCAAACCGGTCAGATTCTCGGAATTCGGCACGAAGCTGTTGCAGTACCACACCGCCCCGTGTCCTCGGGTCGGCACCAGCAGATAGCCGGTCGTCGGCAGACCAGCCTGCCAACTGGCATAGACGGCCTGCGGGGCCTTGGCAAACTCCGTCGTATAGTAAGTCGGTCGCCGCCCGAAGAGTTCCTCGACTACGCTCAGCCCCGGCAACTCGTGCGTGCACCACTCGGACACGCCGTCGCGCCAATCCATCGTCTCCAGGTACCCGGCCATGAATGGTGACGCACCGTGGTGGTTGCAGTGATAGCCGATCTCATGGTTCGCCAGTGCCTTGACCACGTCCGACTTGCCGCGGCGTTTCAATGCTCGGGCATAATCTCCGGTCAGGTGGAAGTTGCCGACCGATCCTTCTTCGGTCAAGAATTCAGCCACCGCTTTGATATGCTCGTAGTCTCTCGGCAGATGCGCCACCTCGGTTGCGAACGAGAGGATGACTTTCATGCTCTGTTGGCTTTCTGCGGCGGGCGAGATCGTCGCCCCGTCCGCCATCGCAAAGGTAGGTTGGCAGTTGCACAACAACGGTACGCCAGCCGTGGTCGCCAAGAATCGCCTTCGCGTGAACATATTGTTCTCTCCAATCGTCAGCGGGCTGGCTGCATTGGTTCATCGTCGCGCTGCGCTCTCCTTGCAGGCACCTTTCACTCGCGATTCTATCCCGTTCTCTCGCTCGGTGCCACAGAATGCCGCGACCATCGCCGACATGCTTCGTGGTGTGACATGGGCATTTGTCAGCAATCAACATCGCCAGTTGTTTCGCCGGGCATCGTGAACAGCTACGATGGATGACACGATAAGTCCGTGAATTCTGGAGTATACTCGATGATGACCACAGATGCAGGAAAGACGCACAACTTACCAGGGTCAGGCCGTCAAGCATGCCAACGAAGGTCGTGGCTGTTTCTCTTGATCGTGATGGGAATCGTGACTTGTGTGTGTGGGAAACCTGATTTGTGCCAGGCGCAGGATTCCTGGAAACAGATTGCATCGTTCTTCTCGCCACCAGCGGAATGGAAAGACGATTTTGGCGACTATCGCTCGCCGCTGCGGTTTGCCGACGGGAGCATCGTCCGCACGCCGGACGACTGGCAACGTCGGCGCGCGGAGATCCTCAACGACTGGAATGAGCTATTGGGCCCATGGCCACCGCTGATCACGGAGCCAGACGTAGAAGTTCTGAAGGCAGAACGCCGCGAGAATTTCGAGCAGCTACAGGTCCGTTTCAAGTGGGCTCCGCACGAATTCACAACTGGCTATTTGCTGATCCCCGCCGGAGACGGCAAGCGACCGGCTATCCTGACCGTCTACTACGAACCAGAAACCGCCGTTGGGCTGCAGGGCGAGCATCGCGATTTCGCCTATCAACTGGCCCGACGCGGATTCGTCGCCCTTTCGATCGGCACGACCGAGGCGACGGCCGCAAGGACCTACGCGCTTTACTATCCCGACATTGACGACGCCAAAGTACAACCGCTTTCGATGTTGGGGTGCGCAGCAGCCAATTCATGGCATGTTCTGGCGAGCCGTCCTGAGGTGGATCCCCAACGCATCGGCGTCGTCGGGCACTCGTTCGGTGGCAAATGGGCGATGTTCGCCGGATGTTTGTTCGACCGGTTCGCAGCGGTCGCCGTTTCCGACCCCGGCATCATGTTCGACACCCATCCGAGCGTGAACTACTGGGAACCGTGGTATCTCGGCTGGCATCCGCGTCCTTGGCGCAAGCGAGGAGTGATCACCGTGGAGAACCCGGCGCATGGCCTTTACCCGAAGCTGCTTGAACAGGGACGCGACTTGCACGAACTGCACGCGTTGCTCGCGCCGCGGCCGTTTCTTGTATCCGGCGGCGCGGTAGACCCGCCGTCGCGGTGGCAAGCCTTGAACCATCTGGTGGCGATCAACAAATTGCTCGGACACGAGCACCGTGTTGGCATGACCAACCGCCCGAAGCACTCGCCCAATCCGGAGTCGAACGCGGTGATCTACGCATTCTTCGAGCATTTTCTTCAAAAGCGTCCCGAGGCCGACTAGGCCACGAACGGCAAACGAACGGCCACGTAAGTTCCGATTCATTTCTGGAGTTCGCGCGATGAAATGGCAATTCCTTGCACCTGTGTTCTGCTGTCTGTTGTTCGTCTCGCTGCCGGCTATCGGCAGCGACGAACCGCGATTGGATGCCCTTTTCTGTTCCGTCGATCTTGATGTCGGCCAGTCTCGCGAGGTGACCTCGGCAGATGGAACGAAGGCGACGGTCCGACTTCTTGAAGTCAGAGAGAATCGCGATCCAGTCCGCAACGCTCTTCGGGGTGCCGAGGTGACCGTAGAAGTAAACGGCGTTCGCGGTGTCCTTCCTTGCGCGACGTATCATTTGCCTACGGAACTGGGCGGCGTACGGATTGATTGTCCAGTGATTAAGGGCTACTTGCGTTCCTACTCCAATTTCTGGTCAATAGAGCGCGACACGAGATTTCGTGTCTGGCCGAAAGAGGGTCCGTTCATCCAGCCCGGTACGTTTCATTATCCGGTCGAGCAGCGCTGGGGCGCCGCGAGCACACTTTTCGACAACGAGATCGGCGACGGCGAACTGTACGGGCCAGAGCGGGTCTACTACCATCAAGGCTTCGATTTCGGCGGCGCCGACCGCATTGTCCCCATCTATGCAGCGACCGACGGTGTTGTCGTTTCGGCTCGTGGCAAGTCGAGCGACGACGTTCCCGAGTGCGTCCGACCGCGCTACGATGTCGTTTATCTTCGCGATCCTCGAGGCTGGTACTATCGGTACAGCCATTTCGATTCGATTGACGCTTCCGTTCAAGTCGGTGGCAAGGTCTCCATCGGCCAGCAGATCGGCGTTCTGGGCAAGGAAGGCGGTAGCGGCGGTTGGTCGCATCTGCATTTCGAGTTGATTCGCCCCCAGGAGAATGGCAAGTACGGCTCGGACAGCATGTATGCCTTTCTTCATCAGGTCTATCAGGCGAAGAACAACGAGCCGGTCATTGCCGTAGCTCGGCCTCAGATTCTCGGCGTCGTCGGCAAGCCTATGCTGCTGGACGGCAGCCGAAGCTGGTCCGCAGCGGGGCGCGACGGCATGAAATTCGAGTGGACCTTCGACGACGGGACGAAGGCGACCGGCGCGAAAGTCGAACACGTGTTCGCGAAGTCGGGTCGATACCGGCCGACGTTGAAGGTGACCGATGCAGATGGAAACGTGGATTACGATTTCGGAAAGGTCACCGCGGCCGATCCCGACGTTCCTCCACTCGGCCGCTGTTATCTGCACGCGTCCCACTGGCCGACGAAGAACATTCGTGCTGGCGACGATGTGAGCTTCCTCGTCCGCTCCTTCCGCTTCAAACCGGTACGAGGCGACGAAATCTGGGATTTCGGCGACGGCAGCCCCACAGCCCGCACGCGATCGGACGGGGCGGTCAATCATCGCAACAAAGATGGTTATGCCACGACCAAACATCGCTTCGAGAAACCAGGCTACTACATCGTCACCGTTCGCCGAACCAACGACGACGGACAATGGGCCGTGGACAAACTGGACGTTCGCGTCGGCCCTCGCTAGGTTTTGTCTCGAAACGTACAAAACTGGCCGCGTAGCGGCTCCGCTTGTCCCCTCTCCCGTTTGCGGGAGAGGGATAGGGTGAGGATCTTTTCGTTTTGAGACAAGGCCCTGTTCGAATGGTTTGCATCGTCCATTATGAGACAAAGTTACAGCACCGCAAAAGGAATATCCAATGAAACGAGATTTGTGTTTCGCGGCAACGATTCTGATCGCAAATGCCGGCATCGTATCGGCGCAGTTGAACGTGCCCAAACTAGCCGAGGCGTACAAGACGTACGACTTGACTCGCAACGAGGGGAAGGGCTTCTCCGAAAGCGCCGACTCGGGCACGCTAGGTTGGGGTGAAGGTGCCGTGATCCAAAACTATGCCCAGATGTGGGAGGCGACTGAGGACGTCTATTGGCTGGACAAGATTCGCGAGCATTTCCAGCGGATCATGGCCTCCGCGTCCGATCCCGACGGCGACGGCTTTCTTAGCTGGAACACTAAGACCTACTCCTGCGCCGTGGCCCGCGCCGAGCGACTGCACAACGTCTCGAAGGCCGACATCACGCCGGCATATCAGAAGAACAAGAACGGCAAGGCGGCCTCCAAGTGTACAGGGCATACCTACATCATCGAGTTTCACAGGGGGCCGGATCAGTTCCGTATTCTCGACTGGGACGTGCGCGAGGCCTTCGTAGCCAACGTCGCCTACAAAGACGGCGCAACAATTTCTCAGATCGCGCCGTTTCGCTTCACGATCAATGGTCAGCCTCACCAGGGCGACCGCTTCATGGTCCGCACGATCGCGCCTGAACCGATCGAGTTCGCCGTGCATCAGGGAATGTTGGTCTATCCGGCGGCTTTGTTCATCGAAGCCGTGAAGACTCGGCCCGAACTGCGGGACCGATTCGGGACAGATGCCGAGAAGTTCCTGGTGTTCATCAACAAGCACGTGTTCGAGAAGAACGAGCAGGACTGGCTGGACATGGGCGAGTTGGGCGGGGGTTATCGCTTCGAGCCCAAACAGACCGATCGCTACCCGAACCGGATCATGCCGCACAATCAGTTCGCGGCACTGGCCCGGGCATGGCTCGTGTTGAAGGATCTTGAGGGCGCCCATCCGCTGATGGGACGGCGTGCCGAACAGATGGTCCGCTACTTTCACAGCCACCAGGAACTGGACAAAAAGAACAACGCGTACCGCTGGCACTACTGGGACTGGATCGAATACGGCCAGCCGGACCATTCGGGCTACGAAGACACCAGCCACGCCTCGTTGACCATGAGTTTGGCCGTGGTAGCGGCTCGGCGCGGTGTTGTCTTCACTGACGAAGACATGACGCGGATCGCCAACACCTGGCTGAAACTAATGTGGAACGGGGACGAAGAGAAACCGATGATGGCGGCTGCCGTCGATGGGCATGCGCCATACAAGTTCTCGCC
>CAZUAH010000602.1:0-8159 GCA_964617665.1 uncultured Pirellulaceae bacterium | reverse complement strand
TGACTTTCCCACGGCGGGCCTCCATGCGCACGTCCAGCTCGCGCGTGATGGCCTCCAATTCGCCGAGGCGGTCCGCCAAGTCCGGATGGGCCTTGCTTTGCTCGGCCAGGTACTCCCGAATCTCATGTCCGAATCGAACATAGTGCTCGATCCGATCGCGGATATGCGTGACGAACGCTAACGCCTCGTCCAAAGCCGTCTCGATTTCTTGACGTTTTTGTCGTTGCTGCTTGCTTTCGTAGATAGCTCGTAACGCGTCACGTGTCGCACAGGTGGCACGTCCAACGTGTTCCTGTTTCTGCCCCTCCAAATCCAAAATGTACTTGCAGGGTCCAACGCCGAGGCAACTTCGGGCGACGTCGATCACCGTATAGGTATCCGTCGGCGTCCCTTCAACGCGGTTGATTGGATAGATCAACGCAGGGCCTCGAAATCCCATCGCTCGGTTCTTCAATGGCTGCACGTGCCCTCGCCCGTCACGGTCGACCCAGCAAGGGTAGAAGAACCGTCCAAGCACTGTTGTCCAGCGTTTTCGATCCGACGGAATCCGGGAGCCTCCCGACCCCAGCCAAGTTGGTTTCAGGTAACCGGCGGAGCCCTTCGCCGGTAGAAGCATCTCCCAACCGTCCGTCAAGTCGTTGGTGCGCGTGAAATCCGCTCTCCATTGCGCGGCAAAAGGCGTCCGCCACTCAAGAGGTATTACCTGGCCAGCATCTTCGGCGTTGACATCCAGTGTGTGCCAAATCTGGGGCGCGGTCATGAGCGCCACCCAAATCTTGCCGTCGTCGCCGAAGCTGATTTCCGATCCCGTAACGGCTCTAGATGGTCCGTCGCCATCGAGCGAAATCTTGACGTCCTGCTCCCGGTTCTCGAACACGCACATGGCGATAGCGTCTTCCTGGCCCGTTAGATGCAAAAGGAAGTTGTCGCTGGGTGCCTGAACGGCGGAGCCGGGAATCTGGGATGCGTCGATCAGGATGTCGTCGGCGAAGAAGTCGGGCAGCACCGCGAATCGGCCGGGACAGTGGACGCGTAGCCGTCCAGCGCCGGCCCTAGGCGACACTTCGATGGCCACCTCTCCACGCTTGATGCGGAAGGTTGCGGTCAGCGAATCGCCGTTGTCCGTCTGGTACGAGGCTTCTAGACGAGCGGCACTCCTCGTGTTTTCGACAAGGCTCACACCATCGAGGCGAGACGCCGGCTCGCCGTCTGGTGCTAGTAATTCGAGTCGCACGCGCGGGACCGTCGCTTCCGGTTCGACGGAATATAGGTCTACCATAGCGTCCCGCTTGCGGAGGACGGCAAGCACACGTCCGTTGCTCAAAATCGCGTCCCCTTGGAACAGTGCTCTCTGGTTGCGCGGGATCTTCGTCCAACTATCCTTGCTCGCTAATTCCGACGATGTCAGCCGGTTTGGTGCTGCGTTGAGCGTATCCCACACAGCCATCGCCGGTGGCGAACTCTGCAGCATGCGCTCATTCGCCTGCACGTACGGCAATCCGGCCACCAAGGACAAGACGCTCAACGCGCCGATGTTCCAACTGTTGAGTCTCATGTGCAATATCCCCATGTCAGTTTCTTCGCATTCGGATGTACGCTTGGCCTTTCTGGCTCAGTTTCTCCATCGGTACACTAATCCTCTCGCCGTCCTTTTTCTCCAAATGCACCGTGTTATTGAAAGTAGAGACGAGTCGCGCGACGATCCGATAATTGCCCGTTACGTCCGTCCATTCACGAAATCCGCCACTGCGTGTTGCTTTCGAATCACGTGCACGGTGAACCGACTTTGATTCACCGGGATTGTCCGCACTGCCGGTCTTTGCTTGCTCGATTCTCTGCGATACTAGCACCGGGCTGACAGCGAGAAAGCTCTCGAGTTTCAAATCTCGATTGAGCTTCACATAACGCAAGAACTCGCGCGCGGCCTCTTGATGTGTCGCTTCGTTTGGTACGGAGGTTAAGAACCAGTAGAGCAGTGGTCTCGCCTGCAACGGAAGTCTCTCGATCTCGTCGATAATAGCTGAATCGGGAACGTTATCATAATCCAGAATCCTGCTGACAACGGCCTGCACTCGCTCAAAGTTCCGTTGACTAATCCTCAGCAACATCCCGTTTCCACGTATTCCACCGGACCGCTGCAACGCACTGTAACTGTACACCTTCTTCTGAATCTCGTCTTCGTGCTTGTAAAGATCCAGCGCCCGTAGGTAGTATCCTTCAGGATGATAGCCACCTTGAAACTCCAAAAACGTATTCTTCAGCCTTCGTGTTGACGGCACGGCGATCCACCCGGCTCGCGGCACGCAAGCCTGCAGCCAAACGTGCGAATCATCACCACCGTCGATCCCGGGTCCGTAGGAATCGGTTCGCGTCGCGTATACATCCCTTGTCGGGATCCCCGCCGAACGCAGAAGCGATTGCTTCAATTTGGCGTATTCGCCACATCGGCCCTTGGTAAAGGTCAGTAGGTCCACTGCCGTGTTAGGCCTTGCACAGACGCCGTAATCGAGTTGGTCGTGAACGAATTGATCGACAGCGATGATGTAATCCAGGATTCGCGGACTGCCCGCGATCAACCTGTCTCTGACTCTCGTGACGGCGGGATCATTGATCAATAAATCCTTGCGATCCGCCAAGTACTTCACCAGATCGTCGTCGCATTTCATCTCCGTCAGCAGAACGTTGTTTGCGGGAGTAAGCTGCTTTGGGACATTTCCGCTCTTGGTGATGCTAAGCACTTGTCCCAGGAACAAGGGGCGATCTTTCGTGACCGTGATCCGATCCGGCGCCAAGTCTAAGAACCAATTCTCGTCTTCATCACGAGAGACCTCGCTTTGCGGCGACAGCGGTCGGATTTCGTGGACGACATGGTGAGGAAGACTGACGCCTGCAGTCTGTTTGAAGTGGGTGACGACTCCTTTCTCATTGCCCTCCTTGGTTTCGAGTGTGTAGAACCAGATGAGGACGCCCTTCAATTCGCCCTTCAGGTCGGCACCATGCACTGATTCCAGACAGAAAACTGAGAGCAGCAAGCCAAGAACCGCGATTCCGGATTTCTGTTTCATGATTGCCTAGCTCCATCAGAACGCGGATGGTCGCCTATTTCCCTCGTTCGCTCAAGGCTCCCACGGCGCGACGTGGGTCTCGGCCTCTGCTCCATATACTTGCGATACTTGGAGTCCGCTACCCTGGCCAGTGTAATACATGCGGCCGTTCGAAATGATCGCTCCAACGCATTCACTGGGATCCACGCGGGGCCCCGATGATATCAGTCGCTCGTCATTCATGTCCGAAACGTCGATCACGTCCAGACTGGAACCCAGCAGATATGGCTCGGAGAGCGAGAAACCTGTACACTTGTAGCCCCGCGCCACAATGTTCACCGTCTTGCCCGTTTCCTTATCTAGAAGATATCCCTCTTTGCGCTGACCGTGGACAAAGACGAATCTTGGTCCCACGGTGACCACTTTGACGGCCAGATAAAGCGGATCGGACTCCCAGATCAACGAGCCGTCTTTGGCATCAAGACACCATACGCGCCGGCCGCGAGCTCCCGCGCCGGGTCGGTAGCCTCCCAGATACAGACGCTCGTCTTTGCCGGAAATCGTACACCCACCTTGCGTCGAGTAGTCCGTACTACACCAGTTCACGCGACCGGTCGCCGGATCCATGGCCGCTGTCACACCGTTAGGCGCGGGCAGGCCTCGCCTTTCCGGCGTACCACCGAAGAAACACGTGTAATACAGTGTCCCGTCCACCAGACACAAACCGGCGTCGTCGCCCCCCGAGCCGTATTTAGCGAAATCCCGCTCCCACACCACCTTGCCGGTCTCCAGGTCAAACGCCCGTACCAACGGCTTGTGGCTTTCTGGAAAGCCACGGATCGAATGGTGCCCGAATAACCAATTCACTTTCTCCGTCGCGTCGTCGCCGTACCTTCCTGTGCCGAACATATAGATGGCAAGGTTCTCGTGCACGACTGGCGGTTGCTGCCGGTTCCAACTCGGCGATCCGGCAAACGGAGCCTCCCAAATGAGTTTTCCCGTGGCCGCGTCGAGACATCGCAGGCGACATTTTTCCAGGCCGGCCTGCGGGACCATCAGCCGCCCTTTGTAGTAAAGCGGCGAAGTATACGAGACGTGCACACCGGGATAGTATTGCCTCCACAAAAGACGGCCCGTTTCCTGTTCGACCGCAAAGATCTGCCCTTCGGCGGTATGCGTGTACATCCGCCCGCCGCCGAAGGTGGAGAAGTGCTTGGTTGTGCCTGCAAAACGGCGTACCCATTTGAACTTGAAAGGGGGCTCTAAGCCCTGAAAGTCAACGTTCGTATTTGCGAAGTTAGCGTAGCTGGTGAATCGGTCATGCTTTGGGTCTGCCTGTTTGCTGGCCAATGGGCTACGGATCTTCCACAGTTCCAAATCCTTCGTTGGCAGCTTAGCGTCGCCTTCAGGGCCAAGGACATACAAGTGTCCATCCTCGCAGCCAAAGTAGATCCCCCCGTCGCAGACGGCAACGGGTGCGGAGATTGCCCTACCAAAGGCCGTCTTGAACGACCATTTCTCTTTTCCATTGGACAGAGGCACGACATGAAGGCGTCCATTCAGATCGCCGTACACAACCGTGTCGCGAAGTAACACGGGCGGTGCTATCGAGGCAGCGTCGGACAGAACGTGTGGCTGCTGACGATTGGGCGAATGGCGACAGAGACCAAAACCCACTTGTGGCCGGGTGCGGAATACGTCGTCCCCTCTCAGACTCACCGAACTGAAGCTGACCAGCCCTGTTCCCGTTGCGCTGGTTTCGGTCCCGCGAACTTGGCCCCGCGTTTCCACCTCACCGTCACGCAGCCGAAGCATCTCCACCGCGCCGCGATTGTCCAGCACGTGCCATTGCCGGTATGCTGTTCCGTCCTCGCCAATGCTCAAGGCGAAGTTCACGGTACGCGGGACGTGCACGGCGCGAATTTCCGCCTTTTGCCCTGTGTCCTCCAGCCAAACGACCGGAACTCCCGTGGGGACGACCAGCGTCTTGCCGTATGCGGCCATGTCCCATGCACACATAAACAGATCGCTTTGCGCTACCTTGCCTCCTTTGTGTTTGAGCCACGCATCGCCGCTCCAGCGATCACCTGCGAAGTCCATTTCGTCCCTCAGGAAATCCCAGACCCAACACACGGCCCCATCGGATTCGAGGGCGTAGACGCGCGAGCCAAGTGTGGCGAAGTAGACCCTTTCGTCGCCGACTACGGGCGTGCTGAAGATCGGCTCGCCGCAACGGATCTCCTTGACCACCGTTCCATCCGAACGGTCCAGCACGTAATACGAGCCCGCCATCGTGCCGAAGTGAAGGAATCTACCCACGACAGCTGGCGAACTCACGTTATTGCAGTTAGCCTTTCCACCGCGCGTCTCGTGCCTCCATAAGACTTGCAGTGTTGCGGTGTCGATGCAGAAGGCCGTACCCGAACCATCCACCACGTACACCGACCCATCCGCCACGACCGGCGCGGTAAACACGGCGTCTGTCAAGGGAACCGTCCCCACAAGCCCCAGTGGCGTGACAACACTTCGATTCCGCACGTTGCCAGAATGGCGAGCGTCGAATTTGAGCTGTGGCCAATCCTCCCCAGCTTGCGCAGCGACTGCTCCGGCGACAACAAAGGCTATCAGCAAAGGCAAACTTGACTTCGTGGCTCTTGTCATGATTCGGTCCCCTTTACTGTTTGCGGCCTATTCTTTCACACTTTGCCCAAGTCGCAACGCTTTGCCGGGCAACTTGTCGGTCTTCTTGCCATCTGCAATGACCGCTACACCGTTGACGAAGACCCATATTGCGCCGGTCGAATACTGGTTCGAATCCTTGAATGTTGCTTTGTCGCGGAACGTGTTTGGGTCGAAGATCAGCAGGTCCGCTTTGTGTCCCTCTCTGATGTAACCACGGTCGCTCAGCCCCAAGATGTCAGCCGGCAGTCCGCTTGCCGAGCGAACGGCTAATGCCAAGGCGATGGCTTTTCGTTGGATGGCGAAGTAGCCGATTTTTCGTGGAAACGTTCCAAAATATCTGGGGTGCGGTCGCCCGGCCGAGGGCACCGCTGCGGCTCCGTCGCTAGCTGTTGCTACAAACGGTTTATTCATTGCCAGGAGCAGGTCGTCTTCCTGCATCGAAAATGCAATCATCCGCGCAGTCCCTTGCCTCCCTTAATGATCTCGACGACCAGATCGACCGGATCCTTGTCCGCAGCCTTGGCGATTTCGTCCAGGTTCTTGCCGTTATACTCCGGTGTATGCTTGCAGATGGCGACCTGGAAGCGGTCGGGGCCGCCATACCGTTTGAACGTGTCCGCAATCGCTTTGCAGATCTTCTTGCCTTGCTCCGCGTCGTCCAGACGTTCGACCAGCTTCTCATACCCGCCTTCGCGAGCCCATCCAGGCGCAGTGTACGATTCGAGTCCGGTTTGAGACGCCGTGTACGGATACTGGTCGGCCGTCACTGGGATGCCTTTGGCACGTGCCGCTTCGATCAGTCCGCAGACCTCTCCCATCTTGCCCCACGCGACGTTCGTCGAACACTTCAGATGTGAGATCTGCACCGGGCAATCCGATTCCTTCGCGATCATGATCACTTCTCTGATCGCTTCCATCACCTTAGCGCCTTCGCTGCGTATGTGGCTGGCGTGAATCCCGCCGTGTTTGCCAACAACTTTGGCCAATTCGATGATCTCGTCGGTCTTGGCATACGAACCGGGCGGATACCATAGACCCGTCGAGATTCCCCAAACGCCATCTTCCATGCCTTCTTCGATCAAGGCTTTCATGGCCTTCAGTTCTTCGTCGGTCGGCGGACGGTTCACCGATCCGAAAACGCGCGAGCGGACATCGCCGTGCGGCATAAGATGGATGACGTTTGATCCAACTCCGTTGCGGTCGAGCTTGTCGAAGAACGCCCCTACGTTGACAACGCCCGCACCACAGTTACCCGTAACAACCGTTGTGCAACCTTGCGAGGTGTAGTTGTAGTTGTCGCGAGTCGCCTCGTCGACAAGCAAGCTTTCGTTGCTGGAGCCGGCCGTACTGTCGGAATGTGTGTGCAAGTCGATCAGGCCGGGCGTGGCCACCAGCCCCTTCGCATCAATCGTCTGTTTGGCTGTCCCCTGCCACTGGCCGACGGCAATGATCTGGTCACCCTTGATGGCAATGTCACCCACGAAACCATCGTGGCCGCTTCCGTCGTAGATCATGGCGTCTTTGACTAACACGTCCGCCTGCTCGGCCGGGGCGGATCCGATCAGTACGGCCATTAGAAGAATGTGACTCATGGTTTCAGTCCTTCTGATATGACAGATCTTCGTGCTGGAATCCTCTTCACGGTACGTTCCATTAGCTGAGCGGCTACACAGAAGATCCCTACAAACCCCAGGTGGGTCAAGCAGGTCGGTGGAAATCACTCTCTGGGCGAGTAACGACTTCGCTTGGGTCAACTCCTGCCCATACGGTCACGCGGGGCAGCGCGCCCTTCGAATTCGACCTTGACCTGACACGACGATTCGGATTGTACTAACCAAAGCGATTATTCTGAATCACGCTATTTCGTTGTGTGGCATAGACTTGGGGTCGAATCGCAGAAACTTCCGAGAATCGTGTGACCATCTGGCCGCCCGCGGCAACGGATTTGGTGCAAAGAGGATGACCATTCCGCAACGCGAAGGTGGCCCATGTGGACATTGTCTTGGACACGACCGAACTCAACGACGAACAATTGGCCGCCGAGGCCGCGCGGGAAGGATCCGACGGACCGGCCTTTGTCGCTCTGCTGGAGCGATATCAGGACCGCGTCTGGCGCGTCTGCTATCGGCTCATGGGCAACGCTGAAGACGCCAACGACGCTGCGCAAGAAGTGTTTGTGCGATTGTTTCTTCAGCGGGGAAAGTTTGCCGGTCGCAGCAAGTACGCCACGTGGGTCCACGGCATCGCGATCCGCACGTGCTTGTTGCTGCGTCGAGGCCACGGACGTCGCCGTCACCACGAGTCAGCGGCCCGAGACATCGAATCCTACAAGCAGGAGCAATGTGATCGGCAGGACGACGCTGCGACGGCGTTGGACTTGATGCAGATGCTCGAGACGTTGGACGACGAAGACCGGGCGTTGTTGATCATGAA
>CAZUAH010000601.1:0-8224 GCA_964617665.1 uncultured Pirellulaceae bacterium | reverse complement strand
AAGAACCCGGCTTGGACGGGCGTGGAACACAACGATTTTGGAATCGACGACTTCATCGCGTTCTGCCGCGAGGTGAACTCCGAGCCGATGATCGCGGCCAACACCGGTTTCGGCGACGCCTATTCCGCGGCGCAGGAAGTCGAGTACTGCAACAGCTCTGTGGACACTATCGGCGGTTCGTGGCGTGCAAAGAACGGCCACGCCGAACCGTACTGCGTGAAGTACTGGTGCGTTGGCAACGAAATGTTCGGGCCCTGGCAACTGGGCTTCATGCAACTGAGCCACTACGTGCAGAAACACAATCGTGTGGCGCGAAAGATGCGCAAAACAGACTCTTCGATCCAGCTTGTCGGCGTCGGCAGCCTGAGAGAATTCAATCGCAAGCATGACCCCGATCAGAAAGTGGGTTGGACCGAAGGAATGCTGCAATCCTGCAGTGATTCGATGGAGTACATCTCCGAGCACTTCTACAGGGGCCGCACTCCTTGGGCCCCCGAGAAGCCGGATGTCGTAGGGCACGTTGGACTGTTGCGCGCCTCGATCCGGGAGAAGGCCGAAGGACACCGCGAACTGCAGAAGAAGCTTGGCCTGCTGCCCGATCGCATAATCCCCATCGCCATGGACGAGTGGAACTATTGGCACAGCAAATACGTCTACGGCGAACTTGGCTGTGTCTACGATCTGGCCGATGCGCTGGGCGTCGCGGCGGGGCTGCACGAGTACTTTCGCAACTCGGATGTCATTCAGATGGCCCACTACGCACAGACCGTCAACGTGATCGGTTGTATCAAAACCACAAAGACCGATGCGTTCATCTCAACCACGGGGCTGCCCTTGCTGCTGTACCGCCAGCATTTCGGAACAACGCCCGTCACCGTCTCCGGCGACCACGAGGCCCAAGGCCTCGACGTGGCCGCCGCACTGACGGCCAAGGGAGACGCGTTGACAATCGGCGTGGTCAATCCGCACAGTGAGCCACGGGACCTGCAAATCGACATTGCAGGTTCAAAGCCCACTGGCCAAGGAAGTCTCTGGCGAATCAGCGGTGACAGCCCCACCGAACACAACTCGGCGGAAAACCAGCCAGTTTTTGTCGACGGGCCGAACGAGATCGCATTCGACGGCACCATGACGCTCCCGCCGTACAGCGTCAGCCTCTATCGCCTGCCTCACGCCACGAGGAACAACTAGAGTGAGCAGATCCCACAATCTTCAGCTTCGAAAGGCACCAACGCATGCGTCTGCAGATGGCCGTTTTGGCATGGTGTTTAGCGGCATCAACAACCGCTTTCGCCGAGGACCATTACCTGTTCAGCTACTTCAAGGGAAACGGCGAAGACGGACTTCATTTGGCCCATTCTGCCGGTGGAATTCACTGGACAGCGTTGAATCGGGATCGTTCGCTGCTGACGCCGACGGTGGACAAAGACCGCTTGATGCGCGATCCGTCGATCGTGCAAGGTCCCGACGGTGTGTTCCATATGGTTTGGACCACCGGTTGGCATGACCAGGGGATCGGAATCGCCCATTCCAAAGACTTAATCGAGTGGTCTGAACAGAAACGAATCGGCGTCATGGACCATGAACCGAAGTGCCGAAACTGTTGGGCGCCGGAAATCTTCTATGACAAAGCGAAACAGCAATACCTGATCGTCTGGGCGTCGACCATCGAGGGCCGTTTTCCGGAAACGGCCGGTTCGTGCGAGAGCAACCTGAACCATCGCATGTATTACGTCACTACGAAGGATTTCGAGACCTACTCTGAAACGCGACTGTTTTTCGATCCGGGATTCGCAGTCATCGATTCGTTCCTGGTTCGCAATGGCCAACGCTATGTTTTGGTCACCAAGGATGAGACGCGTTTCCCTGAGCCCAAGAAGAACCTGTTTGTCGCTACCGCCTCGGCGGCCGAAGGGCCTTATCAGCGAGCGAGCAAGCCGTTTTCGCCTGACTGGGTCGAAGGCCCCTCGGTGTTGAAGGTAGGTGATCGATGGCTGGTCTACTTCGACGAATACTCACGGCAGCACTACAAGGCCATGGAAACGAGCGATTTTGAAACCTGGCAAGAACTCGACTCGCCCATGACTTATCCCAAGGGGATGCGACACGGGACCGCGTTTGCCGTCAGCGAGCAAATCGCGGAGAAGCTGCTGGAACTTCAGCCGCCGATTCTGCCCAATGGGCCTTTTGACCAGATTGACGATCGTGGCGGCGACAATACGCCGGCGCCTCGCAACTGGCGAACTCACGTCTATGGCGGACAAGCCGAATTCGCACTCAGCGATCGAGGCCGCAACGATTCGCGGTGCGTCCGCATCCGTTCCGCCGCTGGCGCTGATGCGGTGTGGACAACCACGGTCGAAATTGAACCTGAAAGTCGGTACCGATTGTCGGGCTGGATTCGCACAGAAGATGTGGTCGCCGGCAGCGGACGAGGCGCGATGCTCAACGCACACGAATTGCCGGGCGTAACGACGAATGCAGCGGTTGGAACGTCCGACTGGCAAGAGGTCCACAAGGTATTCGATACCGGCTCGCGGGATCGCATCACCATCAACGCGCTGCTGGGCGGATGGGGCACCTCAACCGGCACGGCCTGGTATGACGACCTGCGGTTGGAGCACCTGGGCGATTCGCCCAAGCCCGGCTTGTGGCCCGCACCCAGCGGGAACCCAATCATTCCCGACTGCATCGCCGATCCGTCGATCGCCGAATTCGACGGAACATTCTACCTGACGGCCACCACGGACGATTGTCCACGGGAAGGTTTCGGCCGCTGGCACAACGGCCCTGCCGTGGTCTGGAAGTCGACGGACCTGGTGAACTGGCGGTTCGAGGGCCATCTGATGCCGGCATCCAACGACATGCTGTACTGGGCGCCCAGTCGCATTATTCGACGAGGCGATCGTTATCTGCTGTTTCCAACGTTGAATAAGAAGATCCGTGTGGCCGCGGCCGACTCGCCCGAAGGACCGTTTCGCTTGATTGCCGACAGCAGGGAACGCCCCCTCCTGGACACCATCGACGCCGAAGTGTTTGTCGACGATGACGGACGAGGCTACCTGTTCAGCAACCATCGGCGAGCGTGGCGCATGAATGAAGATCTGACCGGTGTGGTCGGCGAGCCGATCACGATCCCCACGCGGCGATCGGGATACAGCGAAGGCCCGATCGTCTTCAAACGCCAGGGAGTCTACTACTACCTGTACACCCTCAGCGGCCACGAGACGTATCACTACGCCTACTGCATGAGCCGCCAATCGCCGCTGGGGCCATTCGAGACGCCGAAGGCCGATATCGTTGCCGAGAGCGATCCGGAGCAAGGCATCTTCGGGCCCGGACATGGAACCGTGTTTTCCCCGGCAGGCACAGACGACCACTATTTCGTCTACTTGGAGTATGGTCGCGGTGGCGTTACTCGGCAGGTCTGCATGGACCGGCTGGAGTTCAATCCCGATGGTACCATCAAGCCCGTACGCCTCACGACTACTGGCATCCCGCCCTTCCATCGACAACGGGCAGAAGAAGGCCAGCCCGCGGTCTCGACGGATGCGGCGGTCAACCTGGTGCGCGGTGAGAAGGTTGTCGCGACCGCTTCGAGTTGCCGGCAGCCGATCGACATCCGCGGAATGTCCGATCGCAATCGCTTGCTTCGTCGCGAGGACTACGTTGCGAAGCGCGCTATCGACGAATCCAATTTCACACGCTGGTTGCCCGCCGCCGACGATCCTGCCCCATGGCTCATGATCGACCTGGGGGATGTGCATGCGATTCGTCGCACGGGGTTGTCGCTGTACCGGCCGACTCTAGGGCACGCCTACCAGTTGGAATCCTCATTGGACGGCCAGCAGTGGACGACCGTTGCAGACCACGAGCAACCTCGCATCCGTTCGCCGCAGGTGGACTGGATGGAGATCGAAGCTCGTTACCTGCGTCTGACGTTTCTGAAAGGCCATCCAGGCGTTTGGGAAATGAATATATACTGCGGGAATTGAACGACTCACCGGCGCCGAAGTGATGAGCCTGAGCCGGGACGATCAGACACCGTATCACGAGTTGATGACGCATCATATATTGGAGCCGAAAGAAGGACACAACCAGAATGATCCAACGTACAACCTTTCCGACTTGTTTGTTGATAGTCAGCTTGTCAGTTCTTGTTGCGGCGGCGGAAGACGTTACGCTGACCGTCCATCCCGATCGTGTGTTGAACGACGTGGACGAGAAGGTCTATGGCCACTTCCTGGAACACATCTACCATTCCTGCAACGGCGGTCTCTGGGGCGAACTGATCTGGGATCGTAGCTTCGAGGGTGGCGGAGCTGGTATGGCTTGGAGTTGCCGGAACGATTGTATCGTTCAAGAGGGGACGGCCGCGGACGTGAGGCTGGTTTTCGGATCGCCGCAGTGGACTGACTACGAATTCACCGTCGAGGCGCGAAAAACCGGGGGCGATGAAGGATTTCTCGTTCTTCTGCGAGCGTTGAACAAGCAGGAGTTCTACTGGGCTAACCTGGGCGGATGGCAGAACGTGGGCCATGCTCTGGAACGAGGAATAAAGGGCGGTGGCCGATGGGGTGCTGTCACACGACGCAAAGATGGACAGATCGAAGCGGATCGCTGGTACAAGATCCGGGCGCGTTGCGAGGGACCGCGCATCCAGGTCTGGCTGGACGAGGATCTGGTCGTTGACTACACCGACGACGGCAAGGGACCAGTGCGCGGGCGCGCCGGCGTAGGGACTTGGAGCACGCAGGCGCAGTTCCGGAACTTCAAAGTCACCTCGCTTGACGGGAAGTCGTTGCACGAAGGCTTGCCGCCGCTACCCGAGGCCGAGACGGGCGCGGCCCCGTCTTGGCGACCGTTCGTGGAATTGGGGCGAGAGGAGTTCGGTGACAAAGTCATCACCTCAACGGAAAACCCGCTCAACGGCGCACAGTGCAAGCGAATTCTGTCGACGGGGGGCTACGACGGAGTCGCGCAGGGGCCAATTCGCATCCGTGCCGGCGAGGTCTACCGAGGGTCTCTGTGGGCGCGGGGTATTGTACATGGACTCATCGTCGAACTGGTGGATGGCGACAAAACGCTTGCCGAACAGCGAGTCTTTCCGAGGGAGGAGTGGAGGGAGTTCCCGATCGAGTTGAAGCCGGCAGCGTCGTCCGACACTGCTACGCTCAAAATCGGTACTTCGTGCGCAGGCGACGTCTGGATCGACCAGGTGAGCCTGATGCCCGAGTCCTGGCGCAAGGCCGGGGGATTCCGACCGGATCTTCTGCAGGCGATCGCCGATCTCCGACCTCCGGTGATCCGCTGGCCAGGCGGCTGTTTTGCGTCGCCCTATCGCTGGAAGGACGGAATCGGTCCGCAACACAAGCGTGGGCCGCATCCGAAGACGATGTGGGACGACAAGGAAGTCAATTCCTTCGGTATCGACGAGTTTATCGCCATGTGCCGCAAGGTGGATGCCGAGCCGTTGATCGTTGTCAATATCGGTACACCCAACTGGAATCGCGACGTGCTGGGCAACGACTTTTTGCAGGAAGTCCTCGACTGGATCGAGTACTGCAACGGACCGGCCGACTCGAAATGGGGCAAGGTGCGTGCCGCCAATGGGCATCCCGAGCCGTACAACGTGAAGTACTGGGAGATCGACAACGAAACCTGGCACATGGGCGCCGAAACCTATGCCGAATGGGTCAATCGCTTCGCCCCGGCCATGCGGAAGGCGGATCCGTCGATCAAGCTCGCCGCCTGTGGCAGCGCCGGGTACGGCGATGGCGGCAACGGCTTGGCATGGAACCACGTGTTGATCGACCAGTGTGCGGACAAGATCGACTACCTGAGCATCCACCACTACGAGAACCCAAACAACTTCGCCAATGGCCCACTCGCGTACGAGGCGTTCTTCCGCAAGACGGGCGACCTGATTGCGGCCTCCAAGAATCCGAACATGACGATCTACGTCTCCGAGTGGAACGCCCAGTCGACCGACTGGCGCACCGGTCTCTACTGCGGTGGACTTTTGAATGCCTTCGAACGCTGTGGCGACATTCTCGAAATCGGCGGCCCAGCCTTGTTCCTGCGTCACGTTTCGGCCAGCGCCTGGGATAACGCGTTTGTGAATTTCGACCACCGTACGTGGTTCCCAGCCCCTAACTACGTCGTAATGAAACTCTGGCGCGAACACTATCTCCCACATCGCATTGAGCTGAACGGCGAAACGGGTGGCCTGAATATCGTGGCCACCAAATCAGAGGACGGCAAGACGGTCAGCGTCAAACTAGTCAATCCAACCGAGGCAGCCGTTTCAACGACGTTCACGTTGCCAAACGGCATGCTCGGCAATGCGACGCTTCAACTGGTCGCCCCAGGCGACTTGAACGCCCGCAATACGCTCGATGATCGCGGCATCGTGCGGCCGGATAATGGGAAGGTGCTGACCAAAGGTCGGACCGTCAGCTTTGAAATGCCAGCCTATTCGGCAGGTGTGGTAAAACTGATCGCGAGGAGCTAGTACAATGCCTCGGACGCCCGGGACGCAGGAAGGAGCACAGCCCGGGAAGCTCATCGTCAACCAATGAGGCATCAACGAAGATGAGAATCGCCATTGCATCGGACCACGCCGGGTTTCAACTGAAACAGCGTCTCGTTGTCCATCTGCAGTCGCTGGGGCACGCAGTTGCAGATTTTGGAGCGGACAGCGACAAGCCTGTCGACTACCCGGACTACATATTTCCCGCAGCTCAGAGCGTTGTCGATGGCGAGGCGGATGCTGCGATCGTCCTTGGCGGAAGTGGCAACGGAGAAGCCATCGTAGCGAATAAGCTGCCGGGTATTCGTTGCGCTGTGTGCTGGAACGCGGAAACGGCTCGCCTCGCGAAGGAGCACAACAACGCAAACGTAATCTCGATCGGCCAGAGAATGGTAACAGAAGAAGAAGGCATCCACATCGTGGATGCTTGGATGAATGCGCAGTTTGAAGGTGGTCGACACCTGCGAAGGATCGAGAAGATTGAGTCGAGCAAGAACACTTGAAGCCAAACAACCCATAGCTTCGATGTCGCGCCATCCTTCCGTCCCCGTTCCGCCAAACGCGCGCGGCCGGGATGTGATCGGGAAGCCTGGTACTTCCCGCCAGGGCAGTTCAGCTAGCCGTTCCCGCAATCTTGGCGGCAGGCGACGAGCAAGCGAACCGTCAGGTAACGCGTAGATTTCGCGCGGTATTGCCAAGTTCCCACCCCAGCTCTTCTTCTTGCCTGCGTGCGATGGATTCAGCGGAATCCAGCCGAACAGCAATGGGGTGTTGCCGTCGAACGCAACCTGAGCGGCGCAGTTGTGCCTGCCGTCGAGGGCGCCGCTCGGTCTCTCTGGCCAGGGCCCGAGTGGCGATGCGCTTGTCCAGTAGCTCGGCCTTCCGACACCTCCCTTCGCCCCTTGTCCTTAGTGGATGCTGGCCAGAATATACCAGCGTCCCCCAAGCGTAAACATCTGCGGACACTCCGGCTCGTTCATGTCGCCCGGGTGAATGATCGCTCCGTGGTCGGTCCACTTCCTGAGGTCACCGGATGTGGCAAGGCTCAATGCGCCCCCCGTCTCCTTGGGGCCGCTGTCTTTCATCCATGTCGTCATGACACATCCGTAGCGCTTCATCTCCGGAATCCAGAAGACGAACGGATCACGGCGACGTCTGTAGTAGCTCGCAGGCGGCACGTGAAACTCCTTCGGCGCGCAGGACCAGTGCAGGAGATCACGGCTCACGGAACTGACCATCCGGCCCTGTCTCGTACCGTAGAAGCTGCGATATGCCTTTGCCGCAGGATCCCTTAAGACTCCGAGGACGAACCAAGGCTCCATCCAGTCATCCGGCTTAACGGGGCTGTGGGTGACGTCCGTTTCTCGCCAATGGAGCAAGTCTCGAGACCGAAGGAGTGACGATCTGAACTCGCCGGGCTTCAAGTAGTAAAGGAAGCACTCACCCTTGTGGAAGAAGGGATGCACATCCCCAAGGACGTGATCCGCCGGCTTGAAGTGAAGGTCCGCTTGCACGTCCCGCGCAAGCGTTCCAACTCCAACAGCCACCATGGCAAGCCTGAGAAATCGTGCGAACAATCGGGACATTTCTGCCATCCGCCTCCCAGCCAACTGGTTCTTATGTAACACTTCAGCCAAATGGATAGGGGTAGGAAAGACCGGTTGAGTACCCGGTCTCCCCTCCCTCCGAACC
>CAZUAH010000600.1:0-8265 GCA_964617665.1 uncultured Pirellulaceae bacterium | reverse complement strand
TCGCACGCACATCTCTACTTTACGTGGACGGGCACTTCGTGTGCCTGGGGGAGTACGGAGTGTTGCTGTTGTTTCGCGCTTCGCCGGTAGGCTTCGAACTGGTCGCCGAGAGCCTCCTTCGTGACAAGGACGGAGAGCTGTTGCTGGACTATCCTTGCTGGGCTGCCCCAATCCTTGCCGACGGCCAGTTGTACGTCCGCGGTAAGGGTCGCGTGATTTGCCTGCGTCTGATACCGCCACGCTAAGATGAGCGTTTGATGCTTGGCGGGCCAAGACTGCCGTGTTGCGAGAATCCGCCTGAACCGAGTTCTGGTATCAATTTCCAATCGCCAGAGCGAATTCTTGTCACCTGGCTTCCCGAGCGGATCATCAGCGATTCACGCTGAGGGCTTCATCGTAATCCCTTCCGGCGGCAATCCCTCCTCGTCGCTGATCCGCAGCGAAAAACCCCAGGCGCCGTTGATCTCGTGGACGCCGACAACAACCGGGGTCTCGCCCTGCGGGAGTTCAACCGTGACCCGATCTCGCCCGAACTGATGGTGATGGTGCCCCAGTCGCTCCACGACGCGGCGCCCGCCGACCCACATTACCACACCGTCGTCTGCCCCGAGGTGAAACGTCAGCCGCTGCGGCCGCTGGGCGACGAGCACGCAGCGGGCAAATGACGCGACATGGTCGTTCGGCCGCAACACCGCGTCCAGATTGATGTAGCTCGACGGGGACTCGTGACGCACCCACTGGGCGGCATTGTAGGCGGCGGTGATGATGGGCGGATCTTCCTTCAACAGGGTTTGATCCGGATCCGCCACGGGGCCGTGTAGCTCGAATGCCCGCAAGAATTGCGGTACGAGCACGCGGCCTCCGTCCTTTCGAAACTGCTCGAGCTCCTTCTTCACGTCGGGATGGTCCAGCACCTGCATGAGCGGCTTTAGCGTCGTGCGGTTCAAGGGTTGAGCAGACGAGTGGATTTCGATCTGATTGACCGTGGCGGGACGCTGCTCGAGGAAGACGGCCAGATCTTCCGCGGAGAAGGGCAGCCCCGCGTCGAGCAGCTGAACACCGTCCGCAGGCGATTCCCTCTGCGCCGTGATGGACAGACGGCGCATGCCCGCGCCCCAACGCAGCGGCTCTCGGTAGGTCCCCGGTGACGCATCCTCACTACCGGGCGGCGCGGGCAGTGACACCGTGGCCTGACGGGAATCCCCAGGATCAAGCGTCTTCCCATCGACCGTCAATCGTTCTTCGGACGTATTCGTGACGGTGTAGCGAGCCCGCTCCCCGTCGCGGGTGACGGTCAGCTGCAACCGCCCGCGACTGTTTCTATGCTTTTTCGACATGGCACGCGTTGAGTTCGGAGATTGCCACTGTGTAGATTTTGTCGACTTGGAAGGATTCGTCCGACGGTGTCACTCTCACGGATACGCCGTCACTTGGAGGTCTGTTCTCCGACCATGCACATCAGACGGCCATCGGCGGTGGACAGGAAGATTGACTTATTCGCCGCGGCCATTCCATCGAAAACGGGCAATTGCTCCAAGCGGTACTCGGCCAGCTTGTTACCGTCTCGCGCGTCGATGACCCACAGAATGGCACCTTCATCGCCCGACAGAACTCGGCTCTGGCGGGCCAGTTTCTTCTGGAATTCCGGCTGTGCCGCTCTCTTGTATATTTCCGGATGGTCAATGATCTTGATGTCCGGTGGGCCTGCCAGAAACAGCATTTTGTCTGCCAAAGCCATGGCGGTAACCACAAATGGAATCTCCTGATCGGGCCACAGTGTGTTTACATCTCGGCCGTTCAGCGACTTGCCGTACAGGTAGTGGTCGAACGTGTTCAGCACCTGGTAGCGAATGTTGAAGCCGTAGCCAAAGACCCTGTCGTTCTTGTCGAATACGAGAAGTCGCGACGCGGGACCCGGCCACCTCATCCAGCCGACACGGTGGCTCCAGGCGGGATCCAAGAGGCCAAACGGCGAGCGGAGCTTCGACCCTCTGGGTCGCTCGGTTCGTGTCGATGCCGGCGGATCAAAGTCGAGCACGAAGTTCCGCATGGACATGTGACCGCCTTCTGCCGTCAGAATGTCCGTCGTGCCCACATCCTGGAACGTCATGCGAATCCACTTGTCCCTCTCCTCCGGCGGTTGGAATCTCCAGTCGAATTGCCTGTGCAGGTCTTCTCTGGTCTGTTGATCTCGTTCATCGTAGGTGGTTTCGCTCACCTTCTTTCCCGTGAACGGATCGATCCTCAGCAAACGCAACCCGCCGTCGGTGAAACGGGATCTCCCGGCAACGGCGTGAATCTGGTTGTTTTCGACCAGGATGCTGCCGTGCACGGGCCAGACCGACTCGAGCTGTTCGTACGCCCCGTGGAACTGTACTGCAGGAGCAGCACGAAAACGCCAAGCCAAGTCGCCGCTGGACGCATCGAGACAGTAGATCCACCCGTCGGCGCAGCCGAAAAAGACGCGTCCTTGGAAAAGCGTTGGAGCCGAATCAACTCGCCCCCCGGCCACAAACCGCCACGCCTTCCGGCCGCTGGCCGCGTCGAATGCATGCAGCGTGTGCGCGTCGATCGAGGCCACGATGGCCTTGCCATTGGCAATGACAGGACTGGTAAGCCGCCCGCCAACATCGGCCGTCCAGCCACCTTGCAGTTCTGGGCTGACGGGAACGGGAAGAAAACCACTTCGCGCTGCGTCGCGGCGATGCATGGGCCAAGCGTCTTCCTCATCGGTGTTGACGCGCAAGTCGCACAGCCGCTCGTAGGCCGGTCCTGTTTGCAGTCGCTTCGAATCGTCCTCATCGAACGTCGGCAACGGACCCGGCGCCAGCGCATGGAAACCCTCCAATTTCGCGGCAGAGAAACAGGCACAATGATGCGGCGGTGCGTACACGAGGCCGTTGGCCGGCATCACGCCCACCAGACATCCGCCGCGAACCCAAAAGTGGTTCTGCCATTCGCCCGTCGTCGTGTCGACGAATTCGATCCCGGTTCGAGAGGTCAAGATGTACTTCTCGGTGGCCTTGCTGCGATAGCAGCGGTGATGGGGGAAGTGTTTCAACGTGTCCGCGGGGAAGACGGTCTTTTTCTCCCCGGTCAGAAGATCATGAAGTCTGAACTCACCGGTGGAACTAGGCTGTATGTTCCTGATGCCGGCTGCCATAACTCGCCCGCCGATGACGAAGAGATCCTCCGGCGAACGATAGCCGGACGGCGGATGCTGAGCCTGCCACAGAATCTTCCCGCTTGTCGCCGCGAGCGCCGCCATTTTTCGATTCCCGCCAGCGAACAGAACGACGTCCGACATCGCCACCAAGTTGGGACCATGGGACGGCGACCGAACAGGGAGTTGCCCCAACGGCTCGGATACCCAGAGTTCCTTGCCGCTATCGAGACCCAGTGCATGGATGCGTGACCCGTCATGAAAAAAGGCACGGCCGCCGTTGGAGGCGAGGGATAGACGTGTGACAGGCGATTGCGTCTGCCAGAGCGTTTTTCCGGAGCCGGGGTCAATCGCAACGACCCGGCGCATTTCGTTTCGCGATCCCCAACCTCCGTCGACAACCCTCTGTTCCTCCGGAGACCGCTGGTGACTCGGCACGTACGTATCGTAGTCAGCGGCCTTGGCGGAGGTTACGCAAAGGAGGTTCTCCCCGGACAGGATCAGCTCGCGTGCGAAACGTGTTTCCGGATAGACCCGAACCTGTTCACCAGTCTTTGCGTCCAGCAGCGAGACCGGTGCGTCGATCCCCAATGTCACGAACACGTGCTCGCCCGACGCAACCAGTCTGCGCGGTGTTGTGGCGGGTCCGCTCTTCAGGGGCCAGAGCGGGTTGACCCACTTTGGGATGTCCTTCGTCCACAGAATGTTCCCGTTGAACGCGTCACGGGCGACGAGCGACCATTTGGGCGGAAGGTGAATCGAACGCGTGGAACCGGCATCATTGATGAAGAAGACCCTTCCGGCCGCACAGGCAAGTGCGGAGACGGATGCGATGTGGTCGTGGTGGCGGGCTCGCTTAGGGCTACCGACCCACTGGATGCGCTGCGGCGGACCAACCAAGCTGTCCTTGCTAACGGCATTATTCGAAGCGTTGTACAAATAATGCGTCCAGTCGTCGATGTCGGAGGGAACGGATTTTGTGAACATCACAAAACCGTTCTCGATGCGGGATACGGGATACGGGATGCGGGTTCCTTCCGGGGCGATGACTCTCCCTCTCGGAGCTAATACTCTCTTCAACTCCTCATCTCGTATCTCGTGCCGCGTATCTCGTATCACGATCAGATTGACCAAGTTGTCGACATAGGGAAGGTGCAAGCCGTCGTATTCTTGGACCGTCCTTCGACCGTACCGGCCTGATTGCGTGATTTCCGTTCGCGCGACCTTCACGGAATCGGCATCCCGAAGCAACACGTCGACCAGACAGTGAGAATCGGGGCGAGGCACAAGTTGGCCGACATCATCCGGCTCGAGCAAGACTACGAGGCCTGGGTTCAGTCCGGACAGCTCGATCGGTCTGTCGAGATCCGATGCCGAGGCCAATTCAGCCGGCGCACAAATGAGCGTCAACGCTACTGCAAGACTTGCTGCTTTGGCGAAGACTGCTGGTACGCTGAACGATGCCCCGACGAAGGCTGTTGCTCGATTCATGAGGATTCCCATTATCTTGCTCTGATTCGTGGAAGGCTTTCGATTGTAGCAGGCACCCATGGAAGACCCAACAACGACCAACGTGCGATGGGCAAACGCGAATAGCCAGAGTGTGTCCCGAAATTCACCGGAAGCATCGATGCTGTGAGGGCTCAGATCCTGCTGAGCCGCCTTTTTTCAATGGTCTGATGGCTCGGCAGGAGCCTCGTCCTCCCGCAACATGGACTTCGGGAGACGCTCTCGGAAGCGGCGGCACCTTGAGAAAGTCGATCAGCGGGGTGAATCGGAGTGTTGCACGACAGTTCCCGGCTGAGTACGCTTAACGCAGTTCGAGGAATATGAGTCGTAGTCCCGGCGATTTCGAAAGTCATGGCGGCTTCCGCTACCACATACTTGCACAGTCATTGCTCGAATGGTCCTTGGTGTTGATGGCCCGCCTTTAATCCAGCCCACAACATAGACCTTGAAAACTCAGCCGTCGTGTCCCCTTGATGCGACTGCCGACCGAAAGACATCGAACGCGACTGCCGGGACCTCAATACGACGCGGATAGACCCCGCTCGCTCGTACAAACTCACCCATTCGGCAAGGTCTTTGGCAAAGACCCTGCCTTGACGATTCGGTTCTGGGGATTGAGATACTGCGATTCTCAGAAGAATGGAGACGTTCGAGTGCTTCATGGGTAGTGAAAGGTCCCTTCACAGTTCACCTTCAAGGGGATTTGCGATGAGAATCAAGACAATTCTGTTAGGTGTGGTTTCCCTCGCGATTTCCATTTGGCCCTCGGCTCACGCCGGTGAGGAACCGAAGCCGGCCAACGCGGAGGCCAAGGCGAAGGCCGACTACGATGCGGCCGAGGAGGCAGACAAGGAGGCGGAAGCTGCCCTCGCCCCTTCAAGAGAAACTATGAAGAAGGCCGACATCGCGTACGCCAGGGCGAGGAAAGCGGCCAACGTGGCGCGAGAGAAGGCTATTGAAGCAAAAAACCTAGCGGGCGAGCCAGGCGTGCAAGACTTGAAGCGTGCCGAGGCCAACTTGTCCGCTGCCATCAAGGCCGTGACCGACGCGACCAACGCCAAGCCCCCGCTGGAGAAGGCGTTGGCTGAGGCCAAGGCCGCCACAGTTCCACTGCGGCAAGCTTACAATGCAGCGGCGAAGGCGGCTAAGGAGGCGGAGGCTGCGGCCAAAGTCGCCGCCGACGCGGCCAACAAACTCGACAACGACGCGAAGAGGGCCACGGCCCAAGCGGCCGCCAAGCGCAGAATGGCCGATACTGCCAAGGCCGCCCTGGACAAAGCACGGCGATCCGAGCAGAAACTGCAAAACCAGGCCAACGAGGCGCCCAAGCAGTTGGTTGAAGTCGAGAGCCAAAAGAGGGCAGCCGACGAGGCTTTGGCGGGAGCCAAGAACCAGGTAGCCGCCGCTACCGCAGCCTCGGCGACAGCCGAGAAGGCGGCTCGGGAGGCCGATGCCAAGGCCAAGCAGATTGCGGCGGATGCCGCCAAGCCGGACGCAGAGAGAAAGCAGGCTGCCGATAATGCTGCCGCCAAGCGCAAGGCGGCCGACGCGGTCAAGGCCGCACTGGCTAAAGCGCAGCAGGACCAGCGAATGGCACAGGCAAAGGCCACGGTCGCTGCAAAGATGTTGCCCCGGGCGATTGTGCAGAAGAAAGTGGTCGAAGCTGGCTTGGCGAGCATCAAGAAGCAGGTAGCCGCCGCCACCACGGCTTTCGCGAAAACCGACAAGATGGCTGACGCTTTCGAGAAGGTCGCAGATGCAAAGAGGCTGGCGGCGGCACAAGCAACTGCTAAGCGCAGAGCGGCGGCAGATCCGGCGAACCGGGCGGCCCAGGAGGCGGCCAAGGAACTCTTCCAACGGGATGCGGCAGCCCAGCAGACGGCTGCGGTAGCCGCCGCCAAGCACAGAGTGGCCAATGAGGCCAAGGCAGCTCTGGACCCAAAGCAAAGGACGCTGGACCAGGCGGCAGTTCAGGCCGCCCGCGCCGCGCAGGCGTTGATCAGGGCCGAAGCGCGGAAGAAGTCGGCCGAAGACGCCTTGATAAACCTCAAGAAGCAAATCGCCGCGGCGAAAGAGTCACACGTAGCGGACGAAAGAGCGGCCCAGAAGGCGGAACGCATAGCCGCTCCGCTACAGACGGAACAAGAGAAAACGCGGGCGGCGTGGCTGGCTGCCAGGGAAGCCTCCTACAACAAGCGTGAGCTGGCCGAGCGGGCCAAGGCCAAGCTACACCGGCTGGTCGCCGCCAGGCAGATGGCAATCCTTATGGAGAGTTCTGATCCGCCTAAGCCCGCGAACCGGATTGATGAAATCGTGTTTGCGAAGTTGAAGGGGTTGGGTATCGAACCGATCCTCTGCTCCGACGCGGTGTTTGTTCGTCGCGCCTATTTGGACGTGACCGGCACGCTGCCGTCCGAGGAAGAGGCCGGAGCGTTTATTCAGAGTTCGGACAAGAACAAACGCGTCGTCCTGATCGACCGTCTCCTCGACCGGTCCGCGCATGTCGATTACTGGAGCATGAAATGGAGTGATATCCTCCGAGTCAAGGCGATGTTCCCCGTCAATGTTTGGCCCAACGCGGCGCAGGCCTATCACCGCTGGGTGTGGGAATCCGTTGCTCGGAATAAGCCGTACGACCAGTTCGCCCGGGAATTGCTCACATCCAGCGGCAGCAATTTCCGCGTTGGCTCGGTCAACTTCTACCTTGCCGTCCAGGACCAGACTCCGGAGGGAATGGCCGCGGCCGTGGGATTGGCGTTGATGGGCACGCGGGTTCACTTGTGGCCGGAAGACCGTCGCGCGGGCTTGGCGGTGTTTTTCTCGCAGGTCGGCTACAAGCCCACCAGCGCGTGGAACGAGGAGATCGTTTTCTGGGATCCTCTCAACTCGACCGCCGTGCCCGGCAGCATCGCGCCGGGAATGGATACCGTGGCCAAGTCGGTGACCGCCACCAACCAGATTCCTCAGGCGTTGGCCGAACCTCTGAGCGAAAGCGAACAGCAGGCGGCCGTCTTTCCGGACGGCACCAAGACAACGATTCCGCCAAACCGTGATCCGCGGGAGGTGTTTGCCGATTGGCTAATTCGGCCGGAAAAACCCTGGTTTTCCGAGGCCATCGCCAACCGTACCTGGGCGTGGGTGATGGGACGCGGCATTATCCACGAACCGGATGACATTCGCGAGGGCAACCCACCCAGCAACCCCGAACTCTTGGCCTACTTGGAGAAGGAGTTGGTCTCAAGCGGCTACGATCTGAAGCATCTGAAGCGGCTGATCTTCACCTCGACCACGTACCAGTTCTCGTCGATACCGAGGTTCAAAGGGCCGGAAGCGAGTGCCAACTTCGCCACATACCCCTTGCGTCGATTGGAGGCCGAGGTGTTGATCGATTCGCTGAATCAAATCACGGGCAGTTCAGACCTGTACACCAGCGCTATTTCGCGGCCTTATAGCTATTTTCCCGAGGACATGTCTGCGGTGGCGCTTGCCGACGGCCGCGTCGCCAATTCCTTACTGACGGTGTTCGGACGCTCCGCGCGGGTCACGGGGATGGAAAACGAGCGCGTCAACGAGCTTGCCCCGACCCAGTGGCT
>CAZUAH010000599.1:0-8270 GCA_964617665.1 uncultured Pirellulaceae bacterium | reverse complement strand
GACGCCAGCCGGTCGATGTGCGGCGTCTCAAAAAACTCGGCCTCCGCATACCCCAAGTCCTTCCAGCCGAGATCATCGGCCATGATGAATATAATATTGGGGCCAGTGGCTCGGCTGACATTCGAAAGCAGGCCGCACACCAACAAAGTGCTAACGTGGACGAGTTGCCATTTCATGGTGAGCTTCTCCCGTAACTCGGCAGATCAAGTGATAGACGTCCGAAGTGTTCCGTATTCACGCAGAAGTATGAAATCGCGGAGGTCATTCTCTTTGGGTCCATGTGCAATCTGCTGTTCCTCACGGTGCGCATTCACGAAATTCAAGCATACCGTGCGGACCCTGCGTTTGCCAACCAACTACTTCACATGCACGAACTCCAGACGCTTGAGTCCTTTTTGGATGTGGGTGTCTTGGTGGCGGAGACGCCAGATCAATTGGCTGGAGTAGTTCTCGAACATCAACAGAACGAGGCCTTTGTCGATGCCGAGATAGCTCTTAGCGATCCAGGGTTGATCGCCTTTGGCCTTGGTGGCATAACCAAGAGAGGCTACAAGAACTCAGAAGGCGCTACTCAAGGGACCTTGTAGCGTAAATGAGGACTTCCAGAATTCGTTTCTCTACCGTCGTTTTTCTCTTGCGGTCGGCTTAGCTTGACAAATCCGATAATCGGATTAGAATTGCGTCATGGGCAGATCGAGAAGGACTATCAAGCTGCGCGACATATGCATAGCTCTGGACGTTGGCGATCGGGATGGTCGCTACGTGCTTGAGCGGGGTTTTGTGCCGAAGGGAGTAACCGAGTCGCCTGGAAGCGGTGACCACCGAGAATTCTCACCGTATCAAGCATATTGGCTCAGTATCGTATTCAAACTAAAGCAGTCGGGTATCAAGACACCGCTTGCGGCCAAGATCGCAGACTATGCGGATACCGTGGTCGGAACGACAACTCAGAACCTGGGCTGGGATTGGCAGTTCCTGCCGAGGGCAGGTCGATTCGATACGGAACACGAGTACTACATCGATGTGGCCGACCTAGCGTATATCCGCTTGGTGACCAATTCCTGCCCAGATCAGGAAGGATTGTACGAATTTGACTGGCACACGATCACGAAGCCGCGGCGAGCAGTGAAGGATGTCTTTCCGTGCGTTCTGATCCGGCTGGATGTCGCTCTGATCGCGAGTAAGGTTGGATTGGCCTTCCGGGCTGACGATATGACTTGACAAAATCCCAAAATCGGATTTAATAAAGGACAGTTGACGATCACGACCCTCTTCGGAGGGTTTTTGGTTGGAATTGCAAATCCGATAATAGGCTTTATGTGGCCGGCGCGGAAGGTTTGATTATGTACCCCCTGTGCTGGGCACTAGCGTCAAGGAGGGTGAATTCAATGGCGACAGCATTTGCGGAGAATCCGTATTTTCTCCCCGACGACTTCGATTTCGATGGGCTGCCCTCAGTCGTTCAGCGAGCCATTTGCGAACTCGTCCAGCCCGCATATGACGAGCTTGTGTTAGGCGCACACGATGCGTTGGAGCGCGCCGCTGGCGCCAGTTTCACATTCTTGCTGCTGTTGGAAGTTCTGGAGCAGTTCAATCTTACGGATCAGCTTGGCAAGAACCTACGGCAGGGGCGCGGTTGTCGTTCTTTGCAGGATGGAGATGTGATCAGACATTTGCGGTTGGCCGGCGCCAAAGACAAAGTAGCCGGGTTCCTGTTACGCCTCCGCACATTTCGAGCCAAGTACGACTAATTCCGGCTGGCAAGTGCGGCGGACGATTGATTGAGAGGGGCAGAGAATGAGCCAGAGAGGGTTGAGATTCAACTCGGTATTTCGCGGTATGAAAGGTCCAGCATGGCGCAGTCTGCGGGCGGAACAGTTGGCGTCCTCCCGAGAATCTGCTCGTACGACGCGATATGACGCCTTAACTCAAGACGCCGCTGCCTACCTTCGTCGTCGCCGATCAGGGCCAGATGGTCAGCGCCGGGCAGTTGAGCAGTATCCAAGTCTCGCAGCCGCGTACAACGTGTGGGGAGACGAAGCTACGGCTGAATCCTTGCGACTCTTGGTGCTCGCGCGCTGTTCCCAGCAGGAGATTGCGGATCGTCTTCAGTTGGATGTCGAAACCGTCTCCGCAGTGGAGGGGTTGCTTTTCGACATTCGTTGGGCCTTGGACACGTCTGACTGGATCATTTGCCATGTGATTATCCCTGAAATGAAGAGTGAGGCCTGGGACGTGGCAGCGAAGATGAGGTTAGCCTACTTCGGCGGTCCCGGCATGGCGAAGGCGATTTTGGACGCGCGACTGCGCCTGCCGTTTGAAGAAGCTGGCCGACTCTTCGATCGACAAGTCCTCCTGCATGTGAAATTGCAGGAAGCACTTGAAGCACCGTTGACGAACGGCGAACGGATGGAATTTCTCAGATTCTATATGGATTTCGAAATCAAGCGACAGCGGCTCGAATTGGACAAGAAGAAGTTCGCTTACGAGTGCAAGCGGGATGAACAGCGAGGAGTATCAGACAGCAAGTCCCGGGAAACTGAAATCGACAACCTGAAAGGTGACGAATCCGGCTCTGAATCGGATGATGCCGTGCAGGTGGAAGATTGTCACTCGGTCGAGATGAAGGACCTGTGGAAACGCTTGGTTGCGTAGGGAGGTAGGGATGCCCGACAGACAGATTACCAGCGAGATCCGTGAAGCGGTTGCCGCTCAGTGTGATCCGTACCAGTTCCCTGCTCCATGGGGCTTTCTTGCGCCCAACGACGACGTGCGCAGTCTTCCTGCTGAACCCGAGTCTCTGCTGACCAGTTTGCGGCAGGCGTACTCAGATGATGCGCTGATCGGAGCTGGTGTCGCTGAGGCTGATGGTGGATCGATTCGACTGCGAGCGAAACTGAATGCTCCTGGCGAACCCGTGTTCATCCTTCGTGATCGTCAAGCCGGTGTAATCGTCGATATGCTGACCGAGACAGGGAGCGTCTTTGAAGAAGAGTTGCCGATCTTCTCTGCTCTCGTCGGGGAGCAGTTGCTGCTTCTTCCCGATAACGAAGACCATGAGGTACTCGCCGTCTTTTCCATCATGGACCTCGCGGTACTGCGGTCCTGTGGTATTCCGGCGACGCTGGCAGTTGGAATAGAACGCCTGAGTCGGGTCGAGGTCGATCGATTCTGTTCGGTGTTCGGTTTGAGTCGTGAGAAGAGCCTTCGACTCAGGGATCTAGAGTGCATTCTGGAGGAGGAAAAGGAAGCCTCATCAGTACCCTTGGACCCGATGCAACGGATGTTTCGCGGAAGGATCACTGGCGAGACAGGCACTGTTCATCTGCATGCCGACGAGGGTGTAGATCAAGATGTCAATGGCGAGGAGCCACTCGGGAAACGGTTGGTATTCGTTACCTGGTCGCCAAGCACGTTGGATAGGACTTCACCAGCGGCGTTCGATGATGTTGCATCTTCTCTCAAGGAGCTGAAACAGTATCTGGGTGTAGATCTCTACGAGATATGCGTGTGGCCAGCAACGTCAGGGGATATTGACCGCTTGCGTTTCTTTGCGAGTCGGGAAGATGCAGAGTCTATTCGGGAGGCTCTTCTGGACCGGTTGTATAGCGGTGTGCGGAGCCTGGAGCAACTGGGTCGGGAAGAGGAACGCCAGTTAACGGTTCCAGTGGATTTGCCAACCGCGATACAAATGCTGCGCGAATCAGAGTTAGCCGAGGATTCGGATGGCGATGCGAGACAACGACGACGTGAAAGTCTACAGCATGTAGAACGCTTGCTGCATGAGCAGGTGATCGCTCCTCTGATGAATGAATCAATGGCTTCTCCAGATCCAAGGGAACGAGCTCTAGGTTTGGCGACGGCACAGGCGATGCAGATGTTTCTCACAAAGAGCATGATCGCTAACGCGCGAACTGCGCGAGCGCTGTCACGGAAAGGAATAACCGGTGTGGGTGCCCTTCCCTTGGAGGAGATTCAGGAGCTAATGGCGATGGAGGATCGAGTTTCCAAGCTCTATCGGGAGTTAGATCGTTGCAAGCAGTCCACGGTAAATGTGATCCAGGTAACGACTGTACCCCAGTCGAGACCCCTTGCCTTGCCAAACTCCGTCTGACGGCTGATGACCTAGCGGCACTTCGCCGCCAGGGGGCTGTTTCGACGGAACGAAGGGGCGACCGCACGTACTACAAGTTGCGATTTCGTCGAAATCGCCGACAGGCGGTGCGCTACATCGGGGCTGATGCGGCCCTGGCGAGCGCGGTAGAGCAGGAGTTGAGCGAATTGCAGCGGGAGCGACAGGAGCAGCTCAAGTTAGCTCGATTGGCGGCAGCCACAAGGCGAATGTTGCGCGAAAGCAAGAAATCACTGGCGTTATTGTTGCATGAAAACGGCTATGCATTCCATGGGTATGAAATCCGCCGCTTCAACAGACGGATCAAGAGTGAACAGTCTGCCTCAGGTGGGGCAGGCACTATTGCTAACCAATCCTCGGAAAATAGGGAGGGTACAGATGACGGAAACCGTAATGAACCAAGTGGCACAGTCGACACGGATCGCCAAAGATCACGATAAAGTTGCGCCAAGTGATTCTCGCACGCAGGTCGCGAAAGACAAGGAAGCACGCTTGAAAGCAGTGCTGGACTATCAAGCCGACGTGCTGAACAAGGAGGATCGTCTCCAAGCAGCGCTGGGTACGGTCAACGCCGGCTTGATGGGAGTGACCATCCAGATGGATGAGTTCATCGAGGGGGCGCTCGCGGCAAGTCCGAAGACCGTCGAACGCGTGCAGAAACTACTGCCCAGTATTCAGACCTATCTCCAGGCAACGCGTCAGATCGATCGTCTAGCCCAGGTAGAGTTGAGGGTAGCGGCATCGCGGAAGGGGAAATCGGCCGGCAAGGACGACAAGCCCAGCAAACCGCGGTAGCCATATTCGTCGCCGAAAAGCGAAGATTTGGGGTTTTGATACCCACACACGGGCCCACGATGAGAATCGTGGAGCCCGTGTTCTCTGCCCCATATCGTACGGGAGACCAGTACGATTAAATGGACAGCACGTTACGCCGTTGACAAACCGAGTGTCCCAGACCCGTCCGTTTGACACACTTTGTGTCCCGAGCTTGACAAAGCTAGTGTCTCAACGCGACGTAAGTCCTTTGTTTTCAACGCGCGGTTTGACAAAGTTAGTGTCTCCCACCATGTGTGGTTTGAGACATAAAGGTTGAAATCTGAGATACAAAGGTTGAGCCAGCGAGACATAAAGGTTGGAACACTGGCCCATGTCGCGTTCTGATGAGCGACAAGGTCGAACGCCGCTTGCTCAGTTCCACTTGCTCCTTCAGCCCCGCCGTGAGTTTCAAGTATTCGGGTTTGCCTCCCTCAAGCACACTCGCCGCCGCGTAATGCACGAAAAGCCCGAATTTCGCGTCTCTGAACCAAGCGACAGCCGCGGCGTGCGGATCTTGCCGATAGATTTCTTTGTGCCTGGCCAAGTAACTGGGCACTTCATCGGCAGTAGCAGTGACGGCCACCGACATCGCAACCATCAGCCAGAAGATCGCGGCCAGGCGAATTGAATGCCATGGGGACAGCAAGCGTGCCCACGAATCAGGATATTGTCTCGTCATTGAATGTCGTTCTCCGTTTTGAATACCAATGTACTCAGTCTTGAAGATGATAGCAGGGAGCTCGTACACGCCGTATCCCTCGACTTACTGACTCTTCGCAGCGTGCTCGCAGACCGTGACGTGCATGACCGGCAATCGCCGTGACGGCGCCAAAGGCCGGGTCAGATGGGAAACGAGGCGACGCGCCGTGGACAAACTTCTGTAACCTCAAACCGGTTTGTGAGTCCATACACGTAAACGATGGAGATCATCCAATGTGCATTTGACGTATCAGGACAGAGAAGGACATGGCCAAGCCACCGTTGAGATGGCCCTGTCTTCACGAAACCATCAAGTAGACGGGAATATCGACGATGAGAAAACGATCCATCATGGCTGCGCTCTTGCTAGTCACCACTGCCGCGGTTCAGGCCGACGAGCAACGAGGGCAGAAAGGAAGGCGTTCCATGCTTTATGTGCGAGAAGCCAAAGGTTCTGTTGACCAGGTGGCAAAGAAGCTCGAGGAAGCCGCCGCAGTCAATCAATTTGGTGTTCTGGCTACCCACAATCTCACGCAGAAAATGAACGCCAAAGGCGTCGATTTCGGACCTGAGTGTCGCATTGTGGAGGTCTGCAATCCCAAGAAAGCCAAAAGTGTTCTGGAAACGGACATGTCGATTTCCAACGCCTTGCCGTGCAGAATCTCCATCTACGAAGAGGGCGACACAGTGAAGGTCTCTACGCTCAAGCCCACAGCGATCCTCGCGCTGTTCGGTCGGCCCGAACTCGAACCGATTGCCAAAGAAGTCGAGGAAACTATGATTCGAATGATCGACGCGGCTTGCGAGTGACTTCACTTCACGGGCCGTACGATTACGAACAACCCCTGGTTGGCCGGGACCCGCACTCGAGATAGATCGACCTTGGCTGCGGCCTGGAGTCCTTTGACGGCCGGCGCGTGCGCACGCACACCGGGCGCCACGCCCAGTGCATTCCAATCGACAGCTACGTTCACGGTCTCGTCTTCGTTCGACCACGATGCCAGGGCGATCAGGAGTCCGTCGGGACGCACGTAGCTGGTCGCAAGCATCCGGGGATGATTCGTCGTGACCGGTGCATCGTCCAGCCAGTACCCCAACATGCGACACTCCGCGATCCCGAACTTGTCCATCATTTGCCACACGGGACGTGGATCCACCTCGCCATAGATGCGCGTCGTCATGCCGTACAACATGCCGCGATACGGATGCCCGCCGTCCTGCAACATTTCACCCGTGAGGCCGAATGGCAACCCGGACACCTCGGTAAGCCAGTAGTCCTCATCCCGATCGTACTCGAAGTACTCGCCGAACCAGAGCCGCGAGACAAACGGAAAGTGCTCCATGTACAGCATGGCGCTGTTGATGTGTCCGTCACGCGGATTGAATTGGTTGGCTGAATGTAGGTCGATGATGACCTCTTCGCGATGCTTGTGCAGCACGGTGATCATCCGCTTCACCGTCTCCCGGCTGAAAGCGATGTCATCGAGATACAATCCGTCGATGTGCTGGTTCGCCGCCAGCCAGGCGACCCCCTCGATGTAATAGTTGGTCCAGCGCGACGCGCCCTTGTTAAGCATCGCCGCGTCGTCCACTCTCCACGCGTGCCAGGCCGAGTGATAATCCGCTTCGAGGTGCTCCTGCATCCACGAATGGCCGCCGCCTCTGCCACGGTTCAGGATTTCGTTGCCAAGACTCCGCAAAGCAAACAGTTCGTGAGCGCGATAGGACAATTCGCGAATCGTGTTGTACAGCTTGACCTTGATGCCCTTCGCGTGCGCTTCCTCGATGTACGCGGTTTGCCTGTCCAGGTTGAAGAACGGGTAGTTGATATAGGGATTGATCTCGTTGGCGTGGTGGATATTGACCACCGTGCCGCCCCAGGCCACGACCGAATCGACCGGCACGTAACGATGCACGAACCGCGTGCGGAAATGCGTCCCGGTGTCGATCGTCCGAAACGGGGTGAGCAGGAACCGGACATTGAACTGCAGCTTTTCGCCGGCGGCCATCCGTCGCGGACCAGAGTAGTTGATCGCGGTGATCGCATCGGCGCCAGTCTCGATACGGATACCGCCTCGGCCTCCGTTGAACCACGGTGTCGGCATACGCAGCGGTTGATCCTGATAGAAGTTGGTGTTCAGCGGTCTCACGTACGAACCGTCCCGCAGCACGTACTGAATTCCCGCGTGCACTCCACCCAGCCAAACGCCCTCCTGGTGGTTTTCGATCTTCCACTTCCAGTCGACGCGTTGCGGCCGCTTCCCACCACGAAAGCCCAGCCCCAGCATGTACTCGGCCGCGTCGAGTTCCAGCGCGATGGGCAAAGCGATGTCATCCACCCGGAGATCGCGCAACGCCTGAACCGTGATTTGGTAGTCGAGTAGTCCATCGTATTCCAGGCCTCCATTAACGTGCACAGCCACCCGTTCGGATCGGCTATTGACCGACCACGCGGCACGACCGCGCGCCTCCTGACGTACCGCATATGCCGACGCCTGGAGTGACTCCGGCTGGCCGTCCACGACGACCCGGAGCTGGATCGGACGCGCGAGCACGCGCTGCGGCCTATCGACCAGATGTGTGAGTTCCGGGCTGAAGAAGCTGGATACCTGGTTTGGCAACC
>CAZUAH010000598.1:0-8272 GCA_964617665.1 uncultured Pirellulaceae bacterium | reverse complement strand
GGCCAAGCCAGGAGACTCTTGGTGTCGCCCCCCTCGAATCGCTTGACCACCGGCCCGAGGGGCAGTTTTCCCTCTCGTAGCTTTCGATCCCACTCGTCGAGCTTCGTGGAATCCTGCGGATACTCTGGCCGAGACGGAAGTTCGCTCGGCCGAATGTAGAACACGGAGAACAGCCGGTTCCAGAGGTGCGTCGAATCAGAATCGTAGAGAGGCAGCGGGTCATCACTTTTCAGCGATCCGCGCAGCGGGCCGTCTCGGAAATACCGATCATGCGGCTCTGCGGCCAGACACGGTGAGAAAACGGCACCGATCCACATCTGGAATAGCGCAAGGCAGATGAAGAGTCGCATAGCTGGTGCTTTTCATTTTCTGTTTCACAGACCTTGATCGAATATTATTGCGTGCGTGGGGTAGGTCTGTAAGCTGTCTGGGGCCGCCAGACGCACGTCATGGCAAGCTGCAGACCTGTCGTACGGGAGATGGCCAACCTGCCAGAGTTCCGGAAGCCTCAGAACGGAAAAACGTTGCGTCTATTGGATCTCTTTCTGCAACGCCTGGGCGGCTCCGATCAGTCTGCGGAAACTCATGTCTTCTCGCAGCGATGCGAGATCCGTATCGCGAACCGCGATGTTGGCAAGCGTCGGGTCCTTGCTCAACGCTTTGGCGATTAGTTGCACGGCGCGGTCAGCATCGTCCGTTTGCTGGCTAGACGTTAGCGCAAAGATGCAGGCAACTTGGTAGATCAGAAGGGGCTCGTCGCTGGCCTTCAACGCGGTGTCAGCATCTGTGTGTGCACGCTCCAGGTGCCCGGCCCGTGCGAGCAGAACGCCACGACTGGCGAGTGCGGCGGGATCGTTCGGGGCCAGCGACAGAATCTTGTCCATCGCCTGAATCGCCTCGTCGGTCTCGCCGAGTCGCTCCGACAGAACATGCGCGACGTTCTGCAGAGCGGATTGCGAGCAAGGAGTCAGTTTCAGGGCGGCACGAAAATCAGCCAGCGCCCCTTCTGGATCGTCGTGGAGTCGAGCCACACCGCGCGCGATCCAGCTCAATTCGTCCGATGGCTCGCGGCGCAGCCCTTCCTGTCGGTCCGACTCGGCACCCTCCTTGTCACCGATCTGCAACTTCAGCCGCGAACGAAGGAAATAGATGCGAGTTTGCGTGGCTCCGCCCTCGAGTGCGAGCGTGAGGTCTTCGATCGCCCCGTCAATCTCGCCGAGGCCGCGGCGGGCCAGTGCGCGGTTCACGAGTGCCGATTGCTGGCGGGAGCGAAGTTGCAGGACGCGATCGAAATCGGCTACTGCTGCCGCATACTTCTTCTGCTCTAGCCGGCTCAATCCGCGGAAGAAATGCGCCAGGTATAACTCAGGTCTCAGGGCAATACAGGTGGTATAGCAGCCTTCGGCTTCGTCGAACCGATGCATCGAAAAATGGCTACCGCCGAGGCTGTACCAGATCTTCCAGTCTTGCGGTGATCCCAAAAGCAATTCTTGAAAGAGGCTTGCGGCGGCTTCATAGTCGTGCTCCGCAGCGTGTTCAACGGCCAGCAGGTATTGGTCGCGTTCGCCGCTGGGCGGGAGACGGCCCGCTTGGCGGCGGAGCGCATCTCCCTCGTCGGTTCGGCCGGTTCTGGTCAAGAAACGCGCGCGTTGAAGTAGGAACGCCTTTGGCACGGTGGGCCCACTCCACATTTGCCGGGCCTCATCGTTGAACTGAAGTGCTTCATCGAAAAGTTGCCTCCGTTGATCGCCGTCCGGTTTTCGCGCTGCTTGCTGAGCCTTACCCGCGGCCAGCAAGTACAACATCACGCATGCGTCATGCTGGAGCGTTTCTTGGTCGGTGCGTGGGAGGCGCACAAAGGCGGGCCCGTCGCGCCAATCGGGCGAGCCGAGGATCCCGTATCGCTGGAACGCCCTCTCGGCCGTCGCGTAGAGCGTCGTCGTCCGTACGCGGAATGTTCAGCGAGGCGCGGACGGTTGCCAGGTCCGACTGAAACATTCTCAACAAATCGACCGCTTCTTTCTCCGCCAGGCGCTTGCCGCGCATCCAAAACGCTACGGCGAGTGCGAGAATGATGATCATGGAGATTGTCACGATCGACGTGGCCGACGATAGCCGGGGATGCCGTCGAGTCCACTTCTTCACGCGTTCGACGATCGAGCATTTTGCCGCGTAGCGAAGCGGCCGGTTGGCGAGGTGTCGCTGTAAGTCCTCCTGCAATTGTCGAGCCGTGGCATACCGCCGTGCCGGGTCGTGCGCCAGGCAATGTGACACGATCGAATCCAGATCGGGCGTCACGGATCTATTCAGACTTCTTACCGACGGCGGCGGTGTCTTGCGATCGTCGAGCATCTGCGACGTAACTTGTTCGAAGCTGCCGCGATGTACAGGGTACGGGCACTGGCCCGTCAACATCTCAAACAGAACCACGCCGAGCGAGTAGATGTCGCAACGAGCGCCTACGTCGCCGCCGGAACGAAGCGATTGGATGTGCTCCGGAGCCATATATGGCAATGTTCCGCCGACCAGCGCCGACGACGAGGCTCCTGGTGTTTGCTGCGACGCCAGATTGAAGTCCAGAATGAGCGGCTCGCCGTCGTCGGTCAGGAGGATATTGGCCGGCTTGAGGTCACGATGCACGATGCCGTGTTCGTGGGCGTGAGCCAGGCCATCGGCCACCTTCGAGACCACCCACGCCGCGGCGTCCCAATATGTCATCGTTCCCAGTCGTTGAATCGTGCCGGACGATTGGGGCGAGTCCTCCGCACCGCCAATGGCCTCGGCCGGCGCGCTTTTGCCCGCTGCCCGGACAACCGTGGAAACCTGACGGGCCGCCATTGTGCTGACCAGCGCCTTTCCCGACATGGGAACGGACTGGCTGATCTGAAATGTTTGCAGCACGTCGGCCAGCGTGTTCGGACCGAGGAACGGCATGCACACGGCCTGAAAACGTCCGTGCTCATGAAGCGAATAGATGGGAACGATGTTCGTGTGTTGAAGCTGAGCAAGGCGCTGCGGTTCGTCGGACAACTGGGCGGTGACCTTGAGGGCCACGAACCGGTTCGCCAAGTCCCCCTGCCGCGCCAAGTAGACCCGACCGAACACTCCTTGGCCAAGCTCGCCGACCAACTCGAAACCGAGAAAACGATCACCAACCTTCGGTAGTTGGCGCGCAGCACTTGCCAGACGAATGGCCGTATCCGGATCGACGCTCGAAAGCTCACGAAAACAGGAATCGTCCCAATCATCGTGCGAACTCGAGGCAGGCTCCTCGCCAACCGGCAGGTCGGGCCAGGAGTCAATCGCGATGGAAAAACGCTGCCGGTATTCGTCGGGGGAAACGCTCTCGCCCGCCAAGCGTCTCAGTCGGAACTCTTCGAACGCCACCTGCTGAAGGTGGTCCGGATCGCGTAGAACGTCGGCAAAACGCGATTGGCATTCGCCCAGCTTGTCCCTCTCGCCGCGTTGCCAGCCATACTCCAGATCGACACGCAGCAGTTCGACCATGATCTGGGCGTACTCCGGATGGCTCTTGTCTGGACCGAAGTGAGCGACGTCGACTTCGCTGTCCGTCGCGCGCGCGGATTCATAGCGCTCGATGTAATCGTCAAGATCCAGCCGTGCCGGTTTTGACGTCACATTCATTGCCCGTTCACTCCGTGTTTAGACACTCGCTCAGGTGTGTGCGAAAGCTCTGGAGTACTCGCTCCACGGTCCGCTTTGACCGTTTCGTCTTTTCCGAAATCTCCGTGACGTTGTGTCCTTCGATCCGCAAGGACACGATCTCGCGCTGTACCTCCGGCAACTCGTCGAACAGATCGTCAATCGTCATACGGAGGACGACGTAGGCGTTTTCATCGGGACTTCCTTGCCCGGTGAGCGTCCCTGGTTCCACGGTGTCGAGAGTCGTTGTTTGAGACACGTTGCGTTTCGCCGCCCGATGATACTCCCCACGAGCCCTGATTTTGTTGAGGGCAATTACCAAAAGGAGCTTCCAAAGTTCATCGCCATCCGGAATCACGTAGTGTCCCTCGGCCGCGCGCCGGAAAAACGTTCGGAAAACCGATTGAACGATGTCTTCCGGATCAAACCGAACGGTCAATTCAGTACCGGTCTGCGACTGTGCAAGCAATTGAAGTCGTTTCGCGTAGCGCAGATAAATCGCCGTAGCCGCATCCGTCTCGCCATCCTGGAATCGGCGCACCAGCGAATGGTCCGAGCGTGGCGCGTCGGCGAAGGTGTTTTCGGCTTGTGAGTGGTCGTCTGCCACGAGTTCGCTGTATAGGTTCACTACATTGAGGAGTGGAATGCGATCATTATACCCGCCAGCGAAGATTCCTACAGAACGGAGGCACAACTTGGTGATGCCTGCTCGTAGCGATCGCATTCATGAAAACGGATAGAGTCTCGATGCAAACGGAAAACCGATTCCATTTCGATGAATGGCCCCGTCACAGCCCATTCCATGCCTGGCCAACATCTAGAGCAATGGCCCCAAGCACTTCCTCGTCGAGAGAATCCGGTCCGGGAAGACGTTCATCGGCACTGCGTGTCGTTGCTCGCGTGAGCGATCTGGTCGTGCCTAATGGATGGACCCCGCTTGGGGTTGACGAGGCCGGCGCCAGTGGCGCGGTCGCCGTTGTCGACGAGAATGCGACGGCCGGCGACGCGGGTGGAACAGGGGCGTCACTGGAGACGCTGAGGCTTGGCGGCGGGACGAATGCCGCGGCCGGGACCGAACTTGGTTCTGATGGCGGCGCAAGAGTCGCTTCTCCCTCGGCTGCGGCGATTGACCCGGCGTTCAACCCGGCGATGACGATCAAGGCATCAATCGGGGACGCGTGACCATCCGCATTGACATCAATATGCGGTTGGCCCGGTAGATACGCGCCGGATAGCGACATTGACGGACCGAAATTCAGATAGTTCACTACCAATAACACGTCCAATGGCGTGACGAGGTTATCGGCATTTACGTCGTAGGGGTTCGACGTATTCTGCCACGCTGCTGTCACCGATCCAACCGGCGGCTGAGTCGTTTGACCGCTGGAACCGCCGGTTGATATGCCTCCTGTATCGAGCTGGCTCGAATTAGCGTTGACAGTGCTGCCCGGCTCGTTGTCGGGTGTCGGCGGTGTGGTATCAGGAACTACAGAGTTGGTTCCAGTTCCCGGCGGGGGAGGCTGAACCGTTTGACCGTTGGCAGAGCCGGTTGATGTGCCTCCTGTATCGAGCTGGTTCGAATCCGCGTTGACCGTACTGCCTGACTCGGTGTTGGGTGTCGGCGGTGTGGTATCAGGAACTACAGAGTTGGTTCCAGTTCCCGGCGGGGGAGGCTGAACCGTTTGACCGTTGGCAGAGCCGGTTGATGTGCCCCCTGTATCGACCTGACTCGAACTCGCGTTGGTACCGTTCCCTGTCTCGTTGTTGGGCGTGGGTGGAGTGGTATCGGGAATTACAGGGTTGGTTCCAGCTTCGGGTGGAGGTGAACCGGTTCCGAGCGGGGCGGGCAGGTCGTTCGGCGGAGTCATCCCGTCCCAATACCACGATTCTGTCTCCGGGGGAGGTGGTGTGACGATGACGACCGGATCGGGAAACGGGTAAGGATACGGATCGGGAAGAATTACGGGATCAACCACCACTTCATCAGGACTGCAATACACCGGGTCTGCGGCGGGATCGCTGCAGGGCAATATGGGCATCTCCGTGGGATCCACGGGCTGGGGACCGACCTGCAACGAAATTGACTCGGCCAGTAACTCGTAGTCGATATCGCCTAACGTGGAACCGCTCGATGTCTCGCCGTGAAACTCGATGCGGTAGTCGCCAGGAGTCAATAGGACTGTGTTCGCCGAGCGGCTTTCTCCCGCATGTGCCGCAACCCGATAGACCGGATTGCCGGCCCCATCGTAGATCGCGGCCCATGTCGCGGCTGCAGAATCGCCTTCGATCGGTCCGGTCGCCAGAACGAAATGCACGAGGCGCGTTTCCGAAACGTGCAACGCGCTCGTGCGAGTCCCCTTCCCCGGCTCGAGCGTCCCGCTTGTGATCTTACCAAGCTCCACCTCGCGCGTGCCGAACGTGGCAACGAAATCGTAACCGCCGATGGCGTGGGACCCCGTGGACTGGGCCGAATCAACCTTCACAAAGTACGTCTGCCTGGGGTCCGCCCCCTTGGCTTGGACGACTAGCTGGCCGTTTGCGTTTGCGAGAATGTCCGCTTCGAATTCCTGGCCTTCGTGATTGAAGATGGTGGCGCGCGGGATCAGGCCCAGAGGCGTCGTCGCTCGAACCGTGACCGTGAGCACATCGGCTTGCTCGAATTCATCATCAATGGGCACCAACTGGTAGTAGTCGATGTCGCCGGGATCAAAGATCTGGCCAGTGGCATCGTAGCGAATCGCTTCTTGGAAGTTCGCGGAAAGCGCGAGACCGTTAGCGGTCACCAGCTCGTCATCTTCGTGTTCACGCTCGTGCTCGTCTGCCTCATCTTCGCGCTCGTCTTCCTCGTCGTGCTCGTCCTCCGGGCCTTCGGCACCGGAAAGACCGCCATATAGACTCTGAATCGCGGCAATGTCCTCGGCAGTCGGCGTGACCGCTGGCGTGATGCCGTGCAAGAACATCGGAGATGCCGGATCAGTGCTGTGTCCCAGCCCGAACACGTGTCCGGCTTCGTGGACGGCGACAGCAAAGATCTCATCCAAACTGCTGAACTCGGCGTCGCTATTGAACAGAACGTCACCCGCCCACGTGCCGGAGATCACTTCGTCGTGCGGGATGGAGATCGCGATCACATCGACCGCCATCGGAATCGCGCCGACTCGCACATCGCCAAAACGGGCATCGCCTTGTGTCGGACCAGGCACGCCGAAAGGCTCGCCACTGTCGTCTACGGTTGTTACGGTTGCGGTCGTGTACTGAGCCCATGTCTGAAAACCACGCACAATGGTATCGCGCCACGAGTCCGAAGCGGCAAGGGAATTGAACTCGGTGAATAGCGAGTTCTCGTACCCGGCTATGTTCGTGCCGTCTGGCGCGAAGCTGATCGTCAAATCGAGTGCGGCCCAGGCGATCCCGTCGGCATCGAGCAGCACGCGGGCGTCGAGCCGCTCAATACCCAAACTGCGTAGCCGGCCTCCGCGCAAACGCAATCGCTTGCGACGACGAAAGTGCTTTGGGCGTCGGCCGGTGCTGAGCATCTGGTATTTCTTTCAGTGATTGGTCGCCGTTCGGCAAACCGTCGGGTCGTTCTATGCAGAGTAGTGGAAACTGGCCCCGTTCTCCGCCAACAAGTCGAAAGACGACGAGACACGACTGCGGGGCAAACGAGCTATGCAATTCCCGTGCCAAAGCCAACTTTGCGGCTGTCCCACTGCTTCCGGTGACACGTTGGCAAGGATTTGACCACGCGCTGGGCACTTTCTGCCCAGTTGATTTCGTCGATACGGATTCCGTGCAGACAGGTGATCTTGTGCAAAGTCACATGGCCGATGCCAGCGGCCAAACTGCGAGCGGTGGGCCGGCGCATGTGATTTTGGTTCATCCTCGGAAAGAAAACGAATCGCGTGGCGGATCAGCGAGACGAAAACGACTCTTGATAGTTGAAGGAACACAGTTGCGGCGATGCCGAACGACAGGGAAGAGACAATCTAACAAGGAGCCAGATCCATGAAACGTTATCGCAAGTTGGCCGTCGAATCGCTTTCCCAGCGACTGGTTCTTTCGACAACCGCGCTGGAAACCTTCGAATCGAGCGAAGTCCACGAAGCCCAAGCCGAGATTGAAAGCTGGCACAATGCCGAACGAGCCGAAGACGTAAACGGGGACCACATGGTCTCGGCGATTGACGTTCTGACGCTCATCAATGACCTCAACGCGAACGGAATGCGGGAACTGAATACTGACCTGGTTGTCGTCGCCTTCTTGGATGTCAACGACGATGGCCTCAGCTCTGCGTCCGACGTGCTTCACGTCATCAGTTGCCTGAACCGTCCGACGGAAATATCGTCGGCCGAACACTCGGAAGGTATCGAAGCGGTCGTGACTGAACCGGAAACCGAGATTGATTCAGTTGTACAGGTAGCTCACCTTGTGCCTTCTGCCGAAGGCGGTGACGTTTCCGGCTCGGCGACCGACAGCGAAGCCGAGAGTCTAGAAGGAGGGCCGGAAGGAGAAGAGCTGGACGGCAACGATGGCGAAGTAATGACGGATGGTGCTTCCGACGCGATGTCGGATGCTGAATCGGACGCGATCTCAGACGCCGAGTCGGATG
>CAZUAH010000597.1:0-8318 GCA_964617665.1 uncultured Pirellulaceae bacterium | reverse complement strand
AGGGCCAAACTACCGGCCTCCAAACCGGTAACGGGAGGATTCTCTCACATCCCACCCGGAAACCCCATGCCAACTACAAACCGCGAGGTGCGCTCTCGCTGGTGCTTATCGCCGTTCTCTATTGACCCATTTTTGCCGCCGCCCGTATACTCCGGCCGCTTGTAGCAATCGGATCGCTCCGTGCAATGTCGAGAACGAATTAGTTATCGCTCAGGGAGAAAGTGGATATGGCTGGCAAGGATGCTAGCGGCGACTGGCCGCGTCTTGGCAAAGACAGAGTCTCCAACACTATCGTCGCAATTGCCTCGGTCTCGGTGCTTGCTTTGCTTGCAACCGGTATGGTCTGGGTGTCGCCTGCCGACGCCCAAGACACCGCGTCAAGGTCTCGATTCACTGCCGGGCCGCAGCTTGCCTCGACATCTCGGACAAGTGCCCAGCTAGGCTCGACGATGGCCGTGGTGAACGGCGAACAGATCTCTCGGCAGGCGTTGGCCAGAGAATGCTTGCGACGGTACGGAGCGGAAGTGCTGGAAAGCATGGTCAACAAGCAGATCATTCTGCAAGCTTGCCAGACAAGTGGCGTCAAGATCTCCCAGCAGAACGTCGAGGACGAAATCAACAACGTAGCCGGCAAGTTCGGGCTGTCCGTAGATCGTTGGCTTACGCTGTTGGAGACTGAACGCGACGTCGATCCTCAGCAATATCGTCGTGACATCATCTGGCCCACGCTCGCCCTACGCCAACTGGCGGCCAAAGAAATCACGATCACACAAGAGGAGTTCCGCAAGGCTTTCGAGTCGGAATACGGGCGCAAGGTCAAAGCCAGGATCATCGTGCTGACCGACCCCAAAAAGGCAGAGCAGGTACAGCAGGTCGCAAGATCCAAACCGCAGGAATTTGATCAACTGGCCAAGGAGCACTCCGAAGACAAAGCCACGGCGAGTGCTTACGGTGTGATCCCACCTATCCGCCGGTATCTTGGCGATCCAAAACTGGAGCAAGTGGCCTTCGGCTTGAAAGCGGGCGAGATTTCGCCGATTGTCCAAGTGGGCAATCAGTACATCATTCTCAAGTGTGACGAACAAGTCGAGCGCACGTATATCTCCAGCCAGCAGTTGCCGGCAATCGAAAAGGCGCTCAGCGAGCGCATTCGCGACCACAAGATGCGCGGCGCATCAGCCGAGCTGTTCCAGCAACTCCAGTCGCAATCCCAAGTCGTCAACGTACATAACGACGCCAACCTCCAGAAACAGTATCCCGGCGTTGCCGCACTGATCAACGGACGGCAGATCACAGTTCAGCAATTGTCCGAGGAATGTGTCGCAAGGCACGGCAAGGAAGTGCTTGAAGGCGAGATCAATCGCAGGCTGCTGCAACAGGAGTTGCGACGGCGCAACAAACAGGTCGAGGAGCAGGACATCGACCGCGAAATCGCCCGAGCTGCCGATGCCTATAACTTCCTCAGTGCCGATGGATCGCCAGATATCAATGCTTGGCTGAAGTATGTCACAAAAAACGATGCAGCGAAGATGGATGACGTGAAGAAGATCGAATTATACGTTCGCGACGCCGTCTGGCCATCGGTCGCCCTGAAAAAGCTGGTGGACAACAAAGTGCAGGTCACCGAGGAGGATATGCAGAGGGGGTTCAAATCGAACTTTGGCGAGCGGGTCGAATTGCTGGCCATCGTTATGAGCGATCACCGCCAAGCTCAGCAAGTGTGGGGCCAGGCCCGCGACAATCCAACAGACCTGTTCTTTGGTAAACTCGCTGAACTGCATTCGATCGAACCGACGTCGCGAGCCACCGGTGGCAAGGTACCGCCGCTGCGTCGCCATGGCGGCCAGCCGCTGTTAGAGGAGGAAGCGTTCAAGTTGAAGGCCGGCGAGCTGTCGGCGATCATCGCAGTGGGGGACAAGTACGTAATTCTGCGTTGCTTGGGCCGAACCAAGCCTGTGGTGACCGAGTTCGAGGTGGTCAAGGAAGAGTTGCACAAAGACATCCAAGAGAAGAAGCTGCGGATAGCTATGGCCAACGAGTTTGACCGCCTAAAGGACACAGGCCAGATCGATAATTTCCTAACGGGCACCACGCAAGCCGGCGGACGCCTCGCGACACCAACAGCCTCGCCAGCTGGCTACCAGGAAGCGTTCACCCCACGAGCAGGCAGTATCAAGCGATAACGGCCTGCCGAATACCGGTTTCCACACCTCCGTCAACGCAATGAAACCCGGCTTCTCTGGAGGAGCCGGGTTTCTTGTTTGACTCGCACGGTTTCAGCGGCGGTTTACACCCAGTGCGTGTTGAGGCTATCTTGGCGTTGATTCGATTGCGACCGTTTGGGAGAGAGCAATATGACTGATACGAATGGAATGCGCGTTTTTGTCACGCGAAGGATACCCGCCGCCGGTCTGGACAAAGTCGTAGAGCAGTGCGACGCGGAGGTCTGGGACGAACCGCTGCCGCCGTCTCGCGAAGTGTTGCTGGAGAAAATCGCTGGTTGCGACGGTGTGTTAACGCTGTTGACAGAAAAGGTTGACGCCGAATTCATGGACGCGGCAGGTCCGCAGTTGAAGGTGATCAGCAATTTCGCGGTTGGCTACAACAACATCGACCTTGGCGAGGCCGCTCGGCGAGGCATCCCCGTCGGCAATACCCCGGGAGTGCTGACGGACGCTACCGCCGATTTGGCGTTTGCCCTGCTGATCTCAGCAGCTCGACGAATCGTCGAAGGCAAGGACTACGTTCGCGCGGATCAATGGAAGACGTGGGAACCGCTAGGCCACATTGGACAAGACTTGTGCGAAAAGACGATTGGAATCGTCGGCATGGGCCGTATCGGCATGGCGCTCGCCAAGCGATGCCATGCGGGGTGGAATATGCAGGTGTTGTACCACGACAAGCTGCGAAACGAGGCGGCAGAGAGGGAATTGGACGCCCGGCAGGTGGATTTCGACACATTGCTGGCGGAATCGGACTTCGTCTCTGTGCACACGGATCTAAACGATGAGACTCACTGGATGTTCGATGCGGCCGCCTTTGCCAGGATGAAGAAGACCGCCATATTCGTCAACAGTGCTCGCGGACCGATCCACAATCAGCGAGACCTCTGTGATGCTCTGCGAAATGGCGAGATCTTTGCCGCGGGGCTGGACGTGACCGATCCAGAGCCGATACCTGCGGATGATCCGCTCGTCGGTTTGCCCAATTGCGTGCTCGTTCCACACGTCGGCAGCGCGACCGTCTCCAGCCGCAACGGCATGGCGGAGATTGCCGCTGATAACCTGCTCGCCGGACTGCGCGGCCAGCCACTCCGTCATCGCGTGAATTCAGGCTAAGATCGACCATGCGCGTGGGCGTATTCTTGGTCAGAACGCGGGTATGTCTGGGGAGATCCCAGACGTGCAGACGGTCCGCCCCTAGTCAGTCCGTCCAGTGGAACTAGAATAGCTCGAATTCTGACAGACAACCACGAAGGAGAAGAATATGAGTATCTCGCCCCTGCAAGAGGCCCGCGCTGCCTATACACCCAAACTACCCAAAGCCCTCGCGGAAAGCGGTCCGGCTGTGCAGATCGTCGAGGGCGAACCGACGCAATCAGTGGCTGACCAAGACGCCATAAAGGCCATGTTTCCAAATACATACGGATTGCCGGTCGTTACGTTCGAATCCGAAAGCGGGGCAGCGTTCGAACCGGTCCGAGTGGGGGTGATCCTCTCCGGCGGCCAAGCGCCCGGTGGCCATAACGTCATCGCTGGCATCTACGATGGGCTGAAGAAGCTCCATCCGGAGAGCGAGCTTTACGGTTTCCTGGGTGGCCCCAGCGGTTTGATCGACAACGAGTACATTCTATTCGACGACGCCAAGATCGACGACTACCGCAATACCGGCGGATTCGACATCATCGGCTCCGGCCGGACCAAATTGGAATCGGAAGAGCAGTTTGAGAAAGTTGCGGCGAATTGCGAAGCACTCGGCATCACGGCATTGATCGTCATTGGCGGCGACGATTCGAATACTAATGCATGTGTGCTGGCCGAGTATTGCCTGCAGCACAACAAGGGGCTCCAGGTCATCGGTTGCCCGAAGACAATCGATGGTGACCTCAAGAACGAGTGGATCGAAGCGTCCTTTGGCTTTGACACAGCGACTAAGGTTTACAGTGAGCTGATCGGCAATATCCAGCGAGACGCCAATTCAGCCAAGAAGTACTGGCACTTCATTAAGTTGATGGGCCGTAGCGCCAGTCATATCGCCCTGGAGTGCGCATTGAAGACGCAGCCCAACGTCTCTCTGATTTCAGAGGAGGTGGCAGCTGAGAACAAGACACTACATCAGATTGCGGAAGAAGTCGCGACAATCGTCAAACGACGTGCGGAAAACGGCAAGGACTTCGGTGTCGTTCTCGTGCCTGAGGGCTTGATCGAATTCATCCCGGAAATGAAGGCCCTGATTTCCGAACTCAATGAACTGTTGGCCAAGAACCGCGACTACTTCAACGACTTGAAAGAAGACGACGAAAGACGCCAGTTCGTCAACAAGAACCTGTCGCCGGAATCGAGTCACACGTTCTCGAGTTTGCCCCGCACGATCCAGTCGCAACTACTGTCGGACCGCGACGCGCACGGCAATGTCCAAGTATCTCGAATCGAGACCGAGAAATTGCTGATCGATGTCGCGGGCGACATCTTGGATGAGTGGGAGCACAAAAAAGAGTTTACGGGGAGCTTCAGCACTCAGTCTCATTTCTTCGGCTACGAGGGACGTTGCGCCGCCCCTTCGAACTTCGATGCGGACTACTGCTACAGTCTCGGCTTTGCTGCCGCCACGCTGGTGGGCAGTGGCAAGACGGGTTACCTGGCCAGCGTCCGCAACTTGACGAAGTCTGCCGACCAGTGGATCGCCGGAGGTATCCCGCTGACGATGATGATGAACATGGAACGCCGGGAAGGTGAAGACAGACCGGTCATCAAGAAGGCCCTCGTCGAGTTGGACGGCGCTCCGTTCCAGAAGTTCGCGAAGCATCGCTGCGATTGGGCTATGGACGATGATTACGTCTATCCCGGCCCAATTCAGTATTTTGGCCCAAGCGAAGTCTGCGATCTTCCGACGGAAATGATCAAGCTGGAACGCGAGGGATAGGGCCTGTCGAAGATCCGAATCCAATGGCACGAAACCGGCACTGCTCAGGAATCGAGCGTGCCTTTCGTGCTTGGTACGCCGCTGGCGCGTGGGTCGGACTCGGCGGCCATTCGCGTCGCGCGGGCGATACCCTTGAAGATGGCCTCGCTGATATGATGGCTGTTGCGCCCGTGCTGCAGGATCACGTGTAGATTGCACAGGGCATTGGCGGCAAAGGCTTGCCAGAAATCCTCGACCAGTTCGCTGTCGAAATCGCCGATCTTTGCCGTCGGAAAGTCGGCCTGGAAGACCATCGCATACCGGCCGCTCAGGTCCACCGCCGTCGTGACCAGCGTTTCTTCCATCGGCAACGTGAAGTGTCCGTAGCGGCGGATGCCGGCTTTGTCGCCCAGCGCCTGCTTGGCCGCTTGTCCCAGGCAGATACCGACGTCTTCAACCGTGTGGTGCTGGTCCACGTGCAGGTCGCCTTTGGCCTTAACGGTCAAATCGAATGCTCCATGTTTGGCAAACAACTCGAGCATGTGATCCAGAAAGCCCACGTCGGTCTGAATGCCTGATTGGCCGGAGCCGTCCAGGTTCAGCGTCAGTTCAATCTGTGTCTCGGCCGTCTGGCGTTCGATCGTTGCGGTTCGAGGCATGGGTCACACCATGGTTTGGAGTAGGCTTAACAAGGCGTCGATCTGACCGTCCGTTCCGACACTGATCCGCAGACCATCGCCCCATCCTGGATAGTCCATGTATCGGACAAGTACGCGGTTCTGCTTCAAGCTCTCATAGGTCGTCCGCGCAGCCTGCTCCTTATGAGTGCACCAAACGAAATTGGCTTGCGACGGTATGACCGAGAATCCGAGTTTTTCCAGTTCTGCGGCCAGTCGCCCGCGAGTCGCCTTTACCTTCTCCGTGTTCTCCGCCAACCACTTCTGGTCGTCCATTGCCGCCGTGGCACCTGCGATAGAAAGCGAATCGCAATTGTACGAGTCCTTTACCTTGACCAATTCTTGGATCATTTGCGGTTGAGCCACGACGAAGCCGAATCGAAGGCCCGCCAACCCGTACGACTTGCTCATGGTCCTGGAGACCATGATCCGTTCATTCCGGGCCACCAAGTCGATGCAGTTGTATTCGGCAAAATCGGCGTACGCTTCGTCCACAAGCAACGGACACGGTAACCGCTGAGCCAATTCCAATATTGCTTCCGGTGCCACCATCGTACCCGACGGGCTGTTGGGGTTGGGTAGGAATACCAGCCGAATATCGTCCGCTGCGTCCGCAAACTCGTCTGGCAGCGTCCAGTCCGCGTTGAAGTGGATTTCCTCCCAACCGGCTCCCTGGATCTGAGCCAACGTCCTATACAAGATGTAGCTGGGATACGGGAGCCGCAGACGCTGCCCTTCCCCGACAAACGCTCGCGTCAAGATCGTCAAAATGTCATCGCTGCCGTTGCCGCACAGTATCCAATCCGATGCCACGCCTAGCACGTCGGCGGCCCGACTGCGAAACGCGTTTCCAACAGGATCCGGATACCGCAGCAAACCGGACTCCAATGACTGTTCGATCGCCCGGTTGACTTTGGGCGATGGCGGATACGGATTCTCGTTGGTATTCAGCTTAATGAACTTGCCGGTCTGCGGCTGTTCGCCGGGGGCATAGCCGGCCATCTGTTCGATGTTCGCTCGAAAGTAGGTCATGTGGGATTCGGGGGCAAGATGCGGAATTCGAGATACAGGATGCGAGTGTTGGAGTCGGAAAAGCATGTCGTCGCGGGCCTTCCAGTCGCCTGAAATCAGAGACTCAGGCTGGAGCTTAGGGTTCGGGCTGCGTTTCCACAAGGGTTAGATTGTCGCGATGGACCACCTCTTCGTAGGGCATGTGACCCAGAACTTGGGCTATCCGGTCTGACTTCAGCCCCTTGATTTGCTGAACTTCGCTGGTTCGATAGTTGGTCAAACCGCGAGCAATTTCCTTGCCATTCTGGTCGCACAAAGCGACCACGTCCCCTTTGATGAACTCTCCTTCAGCATCGACGACGCCAATGGCCAGCAAGCTTCGGCCTTGGTTGGTGACCGCGCGGGCTGCTCCGGAATCCAAGTGTAACTTGCCGCACGGACGTGCTGAGAAGCCAATCCAGCGTTTACGCGGACTTACCGATTTGCCTTCAGCCAACAGCACCGTGCCCACCAACTCGCCAGCCAAAATGCGGCCCAGTATACCGGCCTGATGGCCGTTGGCGATAATCGCGTTCTCTCCGGCCGCAGCCACCATGCGGGCGGCCTCCAGCTTGCTGGCCATGCCGCCTTTGCTCAATCCGGTCGCACCGTCGCACGCCAACGCCCGCACAGAGTCGTCGACGCGTGACACTGTCGAGATTACCTTGGATTTGGGATCGGCAGGATCGCCGTCAAACAATCCGTCAACGTCGGACAGTATCACAAGCAGCGGAGCCCGCAACAGATTCGTGACAAGAGCCGCCAGCCGATCGTTATCGCCAAACGCGATCATCAATTCCTCGACGGCTACGGTATCGTTCTCGTTGATAATCGGGATCGCGCCAAAATCGAGCAGTGAAACCAGCGTGTTTCGAACATTCAGGTACCGTGTTCGATCCTGCATGTCCTCGGCCGTCAGGAGCACTTGGGCTGCATGGCGGCCGTGCTTGCGGAAAGTCCGGTCGTACGTTTCGATCAAGTTCGTCTGGCCAACGGCCGCTACGGCTTGAAGCTGAGCCAAATCGGTCGGTCGGCGTTTTAACCCTAGACGTCCCATGCCCGCCGCGACCGAGCCGGAACTGACCAAGACCACTCGTCGATCCGATTCTCGGATCTGATTCAATTCCTCGGCCAGACGCGTGATCTGCGCTTCGTCCAATTGTCCATCGGGGCGACTCAACACGCGCGTGCCCACTTTTACGACAATCGTGTCGGCCGTGGTAGCGATTTCTTGACGGAGTAGGTCAGGCATGGGTATTTGGATCGAATCAACGATTACACGCGAGCAGCAAACACTGCAGCCTAGCGGGCCACTTGTTCGAATGGTAGCTGAATTCGCAGCAATTCAGAATGGCGGGTGATCCCGAATTCCTTGGGATTCAGCCAGCAAAGCGACCGTTGTGGAATCTGGCCAAGAGCGCACCACGTGGTTTGTATGATCAGGCGTTCATTACTGGGACGGCGGTAGGG
>CAZUAH010000596.1:0-8321 GCA_964617665.1 uncultured Pirellulaceae bacterium | reverse complement strand
GAAAGCAATTCCTTTCAAGGCACGGTAGAAAACACCACGGACGAAACTCTGGAAAAAGTACGTGTCGAAGTGCACTTGTCCAATGGTCGAGAACTCGGCCCGACAACGCCGGCCGATCTCGAACCCGGCAAGAAAAGAGAAGTCAAACTGACGGCAACAAGCAAGAACTTCGATGGCTGGTCGGCTCATCCTGAAGTCGGAAACCGCGAACATGGTCATGGTGAAGGACACGGTGAACACGAACGTGAGGGCGGTGAGCACGGCCGAGAAGGCCACGGCGAAAGCAGCGAAGAACACGACCGGGAGCGGACCCCGGAAACAACCGAGGTCCGCCACGATGAGGACGTTGACGGTGAAATGCTGCGGCTGCAAGGGACCCTTGGCGAAATGCAGGATAAGATGCAAGAGATGCGTCAGCAGATGGCAGAGATGCGAATGATGCTCCAACAGATGGCGAATGGCAAACGTGCCGAGGAAGACCATCCAGGCAAAGAAGGCGAACACCATGACGAAGATGGTCATGACGATGGCGATGACGACGAAGAGAGTCGCGGCCAAGGGAATTCCGATTGAGGGCGTAAATACCCTCTAACCCACGCCGTGGTTTATGCGAGTTGCACCGGTTGCTTCCTCGGTGGGCCAACTGCACGGCGGAAAGGACACGTGCGATGTCACGAGCGACAACCCGACGTCTCTTTCTCCAACGTGCCACCGCAGCGGGCGCTTCTGTGGCGTTCGGAATGAAGGACGTCGCGGCCGAGACTCGGCAACCGGACGGGCTGCCGTATACGGCTGCGGAAATTGCTGCCCGATTAGGGATTTCAATGGCCGTCTTCCAGAAAGAGCGGCTGGCGGCGCGGCATATCGCGGCGATCCGCAAAGCGGGCATCCAGCGCATCGAGCTATTGATGATGCCGCAGACGTTCGACTTCCGTGATCGGCGACAGGTTCTGGAGGTTCTCTCGGAGTGTCGCAAACAAGGCGTATCCGTCACCTCCGTCCACGGAAATCTCAAACGCAGATACAACGACCCAAACGAAGATAAACGCCGATCCGCCGCCACGGAACTACTCGACGAAATTCGTTTTGCTGAAGAAGCAGACGCTGGGATCCTCGTGGCCCACTTCGGCACGAACGACCAGTCTCGTAAGACGGTCACAGAACTTCTGGATCAGACGAAAGGTCTGCGCATCCGACTAACTGTTGAGAATATGCGCGGTGGCTTGAAGCCGTATGTCGACTTCGTGGATCGGATCGGTTCGGACCGATTCGGTCTGACCGTCGACATCGGCCACGCTCGCGATCCTGATGGCGTCAATCCGTTTGTCAAGAAAGGCCGATCCCAGAGAGTTTTGCCTTTGGGCGGGCGGCGTATCTTGCACTTGCACCTGCATGAAACATTCAACCTGAAAACCAAACCGGACCACCGCGCGCCGATGCATCCGGACGGGATTATTTGCTGGGACGACGTGTTCGCTGGTCTCAAGGCCATCGACTACCACGGCGTCTTCCTGTTCGAGGACGGCCGCGGAGAGAATCCCGACGAATGGATACGTCTCGCGGCCAAGTTTCCCCGCAGCTTTGTCGCGCGGTATGGGGGTGAAGCCCGTGGAGCCCGCACGCTGAGCTAGAGTCCAACGTCTGTCTTGTTCTTTGTCGGACCGGACTCACTCGGAGATTGGCAGGAGTGGGTATTCCGCAAGACGGTCCGTGCGAAGGTTTTCGGCGACTCAATGACCAGTCGGTTTGCGTGAGCACTCAAAGCGGCATGCTCTTCTTCGTCGAGGACATCGCCGTAGGGTATCACGATCCTGTCGTAGCGATCGAGCAAGCCCGCTACATTGTTGATCATGTCGCCATTGATGACGTCGATGACCAATCGGCTGTCGTCGGTCAAGCGATTGTACGCCCGTCGACAATCGAGCCATCGATCACCGCCGTGCCAGGCATAGAGCTCCCACTTGGAGACGAACATAGCTATTTTCGGTGGATCGAACTTCGCCACCTTGTTGATTTGCTCGGCACTCTTGCGGCTGGTGCGAATGCCTTCCACATCAGAATGCGGTGCGCAGTTGGCGATCAACATCAAGGGTCCTCCGTGTTCCCAGGTCTGCCAGGTGAACTCCCAGAAGGCAGCCGGGTCGTCAGCGTACGACTGGTATGTGGTTTGCTCGACACCGGGAATCTTGTTGCCAGAGCGGATGAAATCGACAATGTAACCTGCGCTGTCTGTCCGTTTCTGTGGCTGCGGATCGGCGATGATCCATCCATACGGTTTCGCCCAGTAATGGATGCCTGGGGTACCGCGCTTGGTCAACAACGGACCGTCATGCGTGCGTCCCACCTGGATACCCAGTTTGCAGTCGGGATCAGCCGTCTTCATGGCCGTGTGGATTTCGGTCAATAGCTCCTTGAGCAGATCTTCGCGGAACGCCATGAAGTCGAAGAAGGCCGGATCGAGGTCCGGCGTGTCTCGTTTGGCTTTGTTGCCTAGGTGCGGGGCTTTCGCGGCCGCGAAAGCCATGTGCTCGCTCCCCCATGCCTGGTTCAGCTTGGCGATCTGACCGTACTTCTTCTCCAGCCACTGTGCAAAACGAGCCGTGGCCGCGGGGCCGTAGTCGCAATACTGCCCGTGCGAGTATTCCATCTCTGCAGATGGTCCGCAGACCGGGGTGTAAAAAACGTTCGGATAGCCTTTGCATCGCCGGGCAATCTCGCTCGAGTATCGTGCAATGCGAGCGGTCAGTTCCGGGTTCGCAAAAGTCAGTTGCGGAGCCCAGGTTCTACCTTCGGCCGGATGACACTCCTGTTCTAGCGCCGGGCTGATCCAGATCGGATAGGTACAACGGACCCACCATGGTTTAAGCTGCAGGAAATAGCCACGGTTGGCAGCGTACGCGATTGCATCATCGAAACGCTTGAAATCGAACTCGCCCGGTTCACGTTCCACCTGTCCCCAAGGGAGATCCAGGCTGATCGTGTTGTATCCAATCGCACGTGACTCGTTGATGAACTCGTACCAGCGATTCGTGGGCCATGAACCGCGGAGCGTTACGCCCAGCAGATTCGTGTCTTCGGTCGGTTTTCGAACTGCCTTTGACGGATCGAAGTCCTCGGCAGGAGGCAAGTCCTTGAGCCCTCTGACGATGTTGGCCGAAGCAAGATAGCTGCCGGGGCCGAGTTTCAGTTCCTTGTCGCCCGGTGATCCGGCGACGGTCAACTCGGTGATCTCAAAGTCAAGATGAATTGGGTGAAAATCGCCAGACACGAAGAACGCGATTTCGACTTCCCCGCTGATCTCGAAAGCTATGGTCTTGCTGACACCGTCGCGAGTGACCTTGAGACCTTTGCCGGAGAGTTCGAGTTGGAGGACTTCCGGTTTGTGGAAAAACGTTGGCATCGAGAACTTCGACGGATAACTCGCGATCAGTTCATCGCGCAGGTGAAAGATCGTTTGATGGTGCGTTTTCGCCTTGCCGTCCGCATCTCGCGTGGTCCGCTGCAGATTCCAGCCGCGTTCGCCCTGCCAACTGGGTGCCAAGTGATGATAGAGAACAATTCGGGCTCCGCGCGAGACCACGGCAAAACCGTAGCGGAAGTGAAAGGAGTCCGTTTCAACTCTGCCCCGCCTAAATCCCAGACGCAATGTCGAGTTTTCGTCGATCACGAAAGAACTCTTGGCAAACGCGCTGCAGGATGCGGGGTACGGCACCTCGAGCAGCCCGTGGATACGCAACGACTGGCCGCTTTCGACTTTGAGACGCTCCGGATCAGGCGATGGCGCCACGTACCAGTGATCGCTGAATACCGGGAGCTCCTCCAGTTGCCCACTGGCCGGCACGGCACACGACATCACCAGAGCTGCACAAATCGCCGTTCTTTTTTTCGACATTCGTTATCTATCCGGGAGTATGATGGTTGATCAAGTGGAAATGGTTCTAGGGGATTTTGCCGGATCGCGACGCCCACTTCAGGCGAGTAGACATCTGAGGTTTTTGTTCAAGCGGTCAATAGGATATTGGAGGCTTCTTTGTCTCGCATCTCAGTGCACCTCGCTCGATTTCCAGACGCATAACGCTGACGATTCATGTTTTGCGGCCAGTGCATACTAGCAGTCTACAGCAAGACCACTGATGAACACTAATCAACGCTAACGCTTGATGCGAGTACTTCGACACTCCCTTTCTGGGCCGCATTAGGTGGCAGCTCGCCGCGTTCGACCAAAGCCGAGAGAATGGTCCTTGGCCGGCCGATCACGTAGAATACGTCACGTTCCACGATCTGGTAGAAGCCGTCTTGCTCGGAGAGTGTGGAGGAGGCATATGGCGAAACAAAAGCTCAATCGAAGACAGGTCCTTAAGGCCTCCGGTGCGGCGAGTGCCGTGCTGGGCAGCGCGGGCTTGGGATTCTTCGGCCACGAGTCCGGAAAGGATCCGGAAACGTACACGGGATGCGAAGCCCTGGAAGGCGCGTGCCAGACCTTCAACCGAAAGGCACACGAGGTCGATCAACCTCACTATCAGAAGACCGGACCGACGAGCCGCCCCGATGCACGGACGGAAGTCGTCTTCCAGCGGCGACCCGCCCTAATGCGACAGTGGGATGACGAAAGGGGGATCGACGGCTTGGACGAACACCTTCAGGAGTTCTATCGAGATCATCCCGATGCTCTGGAGTTGGATCTCCTCCTCAAGAACGAGATCCAGCCCAAACGGGAAGTCGACGCTCCGAAGTTCAAGGACGACTACATTCTGGCCGAGGCCTGGTCCAAGGCGATGGGCGCGGTGTTGCCACCTGCCGTGCGCAGACCGCCGGACGAGTCGGACTTTCCTAGCGGCGATCGCGAACCGCTGCAAATGAAGAGCCCCAGCAAGACATCCCGCTTGATTAAGAAGATCGCCCACGAACTGGGATCCGTGCTAGTGGGAATTGCCCGACTGAATCCCGATTGGGTCTACAAGTATCCGATGCGAGGGCGAGGGTTCAAGCCGGACGAGCCGGTCGATGTTCCCGAGCACTGGCAATTCGCCATCGTGGTAGGAACTCCGATGTCGTGGGATGCCATGCTGGCAAACCCCACATACGGGACCTCCCACGACGCCTATTCCAAGAGCCGGATCGCGGCTTATCGACTCACATCGTTTATCAAAACTCTCGGCTACGCAGCACGGCCGCACACGCCGGGAGCCAGTTACGACTTGATGGTACCTCCCATCATGGTCGACGCCGGGCTGGGCGAGCAGGGGCGGCATTCGATCGTCATTACGCCTGAGTTGGGATGCAATTTCCGGCCCGCTGTCGTTACCACGAACCTGCCGCTGGTGCCCGACAAACCGATCGATTTCGGTGTGCAGGATTTCTGCAAGACGTGCAAGATCTGTGCAGAAAACTGTCCCAGCGGTGCAATCACCATGGGCGAAAAGGAAGACATACGTGGCTACTTGAGATACCCAGTCTGTTCCGAGAAATGCCACAACTTCTGGAGTTCATGTTTGGGTAACACAGGCTGCCGCCTTTGCATAGCCGTCTGCCCCTACACGAGAAAGGCAAACTGGTTGCACAGAACGGCGCTGAATGTAACCGCCAACGATCCCACAGGGATCTCCCACAAAGCCTTGGTCGGTCTGCAGAAACGGCTGTACCCGGGCCCCGATCCAGAAGAGTACTTCATACCGTCGCTGGGCGGGAAAAACGCAACCTATCGGGAACCGCCCTGGTGGCTACGCACGGAGGATTTTCTAGAGACGGAAAGCACTTCGGAAGACGTTGAGACCGTCGACAAGGCACCTTCCGAGCATCCCAAGGCTTGAACTTGCAGGTTCTTAATTGCGAGGCACATCATGCACGCTTTTTTCACAAGCGGATTGTTCTGGTTCATCGAGGGGATTTTGGCCTGTTTGGTCGCGATCGGTCTCAAGGTGTGGATGGAAGATCGCGGTATTCCTATGCCCTTCTGGAAATGGACCCTCGTGGCGGGCTGGTTTCTTGGGCTTGGGGTTGCCGTTGCTTTCGTCGGTACGTGTCTCGGTGAAAATGAGCGTCATGCAGCGACGCAAGGTGGATTGATCTTTGGCACACTCGTGATCATCACTGGCGTTGCCGTGTGGCGGTTACTCCTGATCGGCTCCCGTGCCAAGAAGACGCAATGACCGATGAAAGTATGGGAACGAAGGCTGGCGTTTCTGGCTCTGGTCACGGTTGTGGCGGCCTGGGCGGTCGGATGGTCCGGGCGCCAGCAGGATCTTGCGCCGTTTCTGAAGGAAACACTTCCTGACGCAGATCGGTTCGAAGAATGCCATACGGGTATCTTCGCAGGTTGGGGAACTGTCGAAGATCAGCAACGGATCGTGGGCTACGTAGGAGTCGGACAGGCCCAAGGCTATGGAGGCCCGATGTGCGTTGCTGTTGGTGTCGATTCAGAAGGCACCGTAGAACGGATTACCATCGTCGATCACCAGGAGACGACGGCCTACTTTCAGAGGGTAACGCAAACCAATCTCCCCGAGAGCTTAATCGGCAAGAAGTGCTTCGATCCGTTCTCACCGGGTCAGGATGTTGATGCGGTCACGGGCGCGACGATGACCGTTGCCGCCCTGGCAGAATCCGTCAGTTCCGGCGCTCGTCGTGTGGCCGGAACACAATTGAACTTGCCAGTGCCGCCAGAGAACGTCGTACCGGCGAAGTTTGGGCTGCCGGAGATCACTCTGATTTGTCTTTTCGCGGCTGCACTGCTTAACCAAACGGTTGGACTCAGGCGAAAGAAACTCATTCGCTGGTTCTGTCTCTTGACCGGGTTGGTTGTTTTGGGCTGGATGCTCAATGCCCCGTTGACGCTGACCAACATCAGCTCGCTGTTGATCGGCTATTGGCCCCAATGGCAATCCCACTTCTACTGGTACCTGCTGATCGCTGGCGTGTTGATCGTTCCGCTCGCAACGGGCAAGAATGCCTACTGTCGCGCGATTTGTCCTTTTGGCGCGACTCAAGAGTGCTTGGCGGTGATCGGCGGCGCCAAGCCACGCTTTTCGCCGCGATGGCGTAGATATCTCCGCTGGACGCCACGGATCCTCGCCTGGGCAGCTATCGTTCTTGCTCTAACCTATCGAAACCCGGCTCTGGCCAACTACGAAGTGTACGGCACGCTCTTCGACCTGATCGGATCCCATCTCCAGTTCGGCCTGCTTGCGGTCGTACTGGTCGCCTCTCTATTCATCACCCGCCCATGGTGCAACTACCTGTGTCCCATCCGCCCCGTGACCGACTACTTGCACTTGGGCAGGCGCGTGGCACGACGCATGGTCGGGGGGCCACGGAAAGCCTGAACGGTTACGAACTAGAAATCGTTCCATGGCCTCGTGTAGGCAGTTGCAGCAAGACCACCCCGGCTTCTTCCACTGCACTTTCGCGTAGAATACACTCAGATCCGCAGGCGTTCTCGGACGGGCTCTGATTCTTGCACACTGAACTGCAAATGGAGGCACACGCGTGATATCTAGGGGAAGCTTGAGTGCTGGTGTTGGCGGCGTCGTTTTTGTGACGTCTCTCATGCTTGGCGTGTGCGGGGCAGCGATGGCGGCCGATGCCGGCAAGCTGGTTGCGTCGAATGAACCTGACTGGCCCCAATGGCGCGGGCAGCGACGCGACGCTGTGAGCGATGAAACCGGCCTGCTGGACGCATGGCCTGAGACGGGGCCCAAGCTGGTGTGGAAGACTACCGGACTCGGGCGCGGCTGGTGCTCTCCGATCGTTGCGGGTGGCTCACTATTCATTGGCGGCGACGTGGGGGAGGAGTTGCGGATCTTCGCGCTCGATCTCGACGGCAACATCAGGTGGCAGGCGGTCAACGGCAAAGCGTGGAAGAAACCGTACCCAGGCAGCCGTGCGTCGTGCTGTCACAGCGAGGGTATGCTCTACCAGATGAATGGATATGGTCGGGTGGCGTGCCTTGACGCGGCTACCGGCGAGGAGCGGTGGGCCGTTGATATACTGGAACGCTTCGAGGCCAAGCAGCCGTTCTTTGGCGCGTCTGAGTGCCTTCTGGTGGATGGGGATAACGTTATCGTCACGCCCGCAGGCAAGAAGGGTCTGATCGCAGCGTTGGACAAAAAGACGGGCGATACCGTCTGGACCGGAATGGCCGCGCTGGAAGCCACCGAGACAGCCGGCTACTCCTCGCCGATCCTTGTCGAGTTCGGTGGGCGCCGACAGATCATCGCGATCACGTCCTTCCGGACCTTCGCCGCCGACGCCGAGACGGGCGAGGTGCTCTGGACAGTCGGATTGAAGCTCACCGACAACGCCTGCAGCACGATACCAGTGTT
>CAZUAH010000595.1:0-8345 GCA_964617665.1 uncultured Pirellulaceae bacterium | reverse complement strand
ACAAAACCAGCTCAGTTAACCAGGAAAGAGCAAGTTTGGCGCCCCCGAGACCAGCACCCGTGCACGAGGTGAATCGCAAATCACAGTCCGTCGTCCACAGGATTGCCGGGATCTGATCGACCATCAAGCGAAGCCGCGCTTCGCTTTCGCGTAGTGCCTCTTCCGCATGCATCCCTTTGGCAACATCCCAGACCAGGGCTTGAATCTAGACTACTAAATAGTATGTCATTTTGTCCTGTTACACCAATATTTTGACGGAGTATCGGCTCAGTTCAAGAGTGTTTTCAGCGAACTTCATACCGCTCCCATCTTAGGTGGAGTTTGACAATGCGACAGATTGGGCGTGGGGAAATCCACTAATGAGAGGTCGCGCGGCATTACGACGAGACCAGACTTCGAAGGACCTGAAGATCAAGCTCGCGCAGGCTATCGACGATCAGATCCGCAGCTCCAAGTTTCTCTCGGACGCGGCCTGTACTGACCAGCGCAACGCACTTCATTCCAGCGGCGTGCGCGGCAGCCACGCCCACGGGTGCATCTTCGATCACCACACATATCGACGGGGGCGCGCCCAGTCGCTCGGCCCCTAGTTGAAACACTTGCGGATCGGGTTTGCCTCGAGTGACATCGTCGCCTGTTACGACGCCGCCAAACACGCTTCCGCGGTCGAGTGCGGCCAAGACGAGCCCAACGTTTTTTGGCGGACCCGACGAGCCAACTGCCAAAGGAACGCCTGCTTCGTGCAACTGGTCGATCAATTCCACGGCGCCATCCAGAGCCGGGAAGTCGCGGGCCAAAAGTTCGCGGAACAACGCTTCTTTGCGATCGTCTAGCTCTGCAACGGTCGCTTCCGACGTGGCGCGATCGCGCCAAAGCTCCTTGATGATCTCGCGACTGGTGCGGCCGAACGTGGCGATGAACTGGTCGTGTGTCATCGTCAGGCCGCGCTCGCCGCAGAGCAGTTGCCAGCTTTCGTAGTGAGCGTTGTACGAATCGACCAGTACGCCATCGACGTCGAAAATCACTGCCAAGTCCATGGATAACAGCCTACATTCTGCGAGGTGAAAGGACACTGAAGCAGACGGTCCCAACACAGATGATGGGCGAATCGAATTGAATCACTGTGTCACCCGGCGCAACAACTGAGGCCAGTACCCGATTACCAACCCCGTGACGAAACCTACGCCGTGCGCTAGGTTGGCGATATTGGCACCGAGCAGCTTGTCCAGCACGCCTACGAAACCGAGCATCATGAAAACGAGCAGAAATGCAACCGTCGAGCCGCTGACGTACATCCCGGAATCGGGTTCGTAGGTCGTCTTCATCCATAGATAGCCAAGCAGCCCGTAAACGACCCCCGAGATCCCTACGAAGGCCGGACTTCCCGCGAACGGTCCCCACGTGGAGGGTGCCAACCCTTGAGCCAGGTTTGACACCAGCGCGACAACAAGAACAATCACCGCGAACCTTGCGGTTCCTCGTCGATCTTCAATAATGCTGCCGAACAAGTGTAACATGATCATGTTACAGGCCAGGTGGAATATACCCCCGTGCAAGAAAATCGGCGTCACCAGACGCCACACTTCGCCTTGTCGGATGTCGACTAATCTGTCGGAAGTCTTGTTGACGTCCCAAGTGCGCAGTTGCATGGAGTCACAGAACCCGAGGACGCGCCGAGCGGTGCCGGAAGGGTTCTCACTGAAGCCCGAAAGGACGGAGACGCCAACGCACAGCACAATGATGGCGATAACCAGCGGGTTTCGGCGACTACCAGGCCGGCGCCATCGGCCGCGCATTTCGATTACGTTCTTCTGTGCCTCCTCGCGGCTTTTGGCTTCGGCACCCAGAATCGCGGTGGCTTCGCGCAGGGCACTTTGATATTGCTGGCCGTCCGGATCTGCTGTGAATTGGTCAAAGGCAGTCTTAGCTTCATCCAGTTGGTCTTCGTCCCGGACCCAGATGACCCAGACGTCGTTCTCTTCCTCCGCCTGCGCAGCGATTCCCTTCGTGATCAAGAACGCCGTAAAGCGTTCCGCCCAGACAACGTTTGAGACCGTTCCGATTTGACGCATGAGTCAGCCTACTGGGTGCCAATGCCTAGCCTTTGCAGTTCGCCACTTTCCAACAGCAATTGCGCTTCCTCCACCTCTGCGTAATACTCGCGACGCGTTAGCCAGGCGGCTGCCTCTTCGTCGATAACGGCGATGACATCCCGGTGCAGTTGCAGGGCGGAAGCGGTAACCTGGGCAGTTACCGGCCCTTCGATCGTGCCCTGTACGGCCTGCGCTTTCGAACTCCCCAGAGCCAACAGCAGGCACTGGCGCGATTCCAGGATTGTGCCAACGCCCATCGTTATGGCAAGACGCGGGACCTTGTCCTCACTCTCGAAGAAGCGAGCGTTGTCCGTGATTGTCTCGCCGGTCAGGGATTTTAGACGAGTCCGGCTTCCGAGCGACGACCCCGGTTCATTGAAGGCGATATGGCCGTCGCGGCCAACGCCAAGCACCTGAAGGTCAATTCCGCCCGCGTCCCTGATCATCTCCTCGTACTGCTCGCAGTAAGCCCCCAGATTCGTGGCGAGGCCATCGGGAACATGGGTTCTGCTCGCGTCGATGTTGATGTGGCGAAAGAGGTTTTCCTCCATGAAGTAGCGGTAGCTCTGGTCGTGACTGGGGTCCAGCCCCACATATTCGTCCAGGTTGAATGACGTTACCTGCGAGAAGTCTAAGCCCTCCTCTTGGTGCATGCGGATCAGTTCTTTGTACGTCCCCAGTGGTGTGCTACCCGTTGCCAGACCGAGCACACAATCGGGCTTCCGACGCACCAAACCAGCAACGAAACGCGCAGCTCTCCGGCTCACAGCATCCACATCACTTTCAATGACCACGCGCACGAAGTATCCTCCTCAGATGTCTCTCTCGCTGTACCCGCGTTGCGTCCGCGACGCAGGTTTCCTAATTTGTAGTCCAAATGCCCCCCGGAACCAACCGGAGGACCACGGGCGGATTCGTATAGCCGGGATTGTCGCCAGGCGTTTATAATCGCCCATAACGATGGTAATTCGTCGAAAAGGAGTTCCCAACATGCGGTCGATCGCCATCATCAATCAAAAAGGTGGTGTCGGAAAAACCACCACCGCAGTCAATCTGGGGGCAGCGTTGGCCGACCTGGGGCAGCGAGTATGTTTGATCGACCTCGATCCCCAGGCCCACGCATCACTGCACATGGGCGTGGCTCTGACGGATGATCGCCCGTCGATATATCAAGTGCTCACAGGCGATACTCGCCTGTCCGAGGTCCGTACGGCGATTAACGACAAACTGTGCCTGATTCCATCGCACCTGGATCTGGCGGCAGCGGAAATGGAACTCGCCGGGGAAGTGGGCCGTGAGGTCATCCTGCGGGACAAGTTGGTGCTGGACGACGGGGATTTTGACTACTTGATCATCGACTGCCCGCCGTCGCTAGGCGTGCTCACGTTGAACGCATTGACGGCTGTGAAGGAAGTCTTTCTGCCGCTGCAGCCGCACTTCCTTGCATTGCACGGGTTCGGCAAACTTCTGCAGACGATCGATGTGGTCGCTCAACGCCTGAATCCGGGCCTGCGGCTGACTGGCGTCGTATTGTGCATGTACGAATCGGGAACACGGCTGGCTGCCGAAGTCACCTCCGACGTTCATGAGTTCTTCGAGCAGAACAAGACGCAAAGCACAGCATGGGCGGACGCCCAGACGTTCCAGTCGCGGATTCGGCGGAACATCCGGTTGGCCGAAGCACCAAGTTTCGGCCAGTCGATCTTTCAGTACGCGCCGTCGTCCAATGGGGCGGCGGACTACGGCAGCCTAGCCCGCGAAGTCTTGGGGCTGCCACCGGACGCGCCACAGGAACAAACGGGCGGCCACGGCTCCGCGTTCAGGTCCGTAGAGACCGTCGAGACGAGTTTGCTGTAACTCGACCAACTGCTCGCGGCTGGCCAGCTTCTTGCACGTGTTGCCATAAGTCGTTCTGTAGGACGACCTTTCCAGGTCGTCCACGACGGCTCGGAAGAGCCGTCCTACAGGTACTGACAGAACTCAAATGGCTGTCTCTTGGAAACGCCAAAATCACCCGTGATGGGCTAGAGAATCTCAAGGGGCTGAAAAGACTCGAAGCCTTAAGCACAAGCGGCCCGCAGGTTACCGCGCCAATCGTTTGGCATTCAAGAACGAGTTGCACGCATCGGCAAGCGTCAGACCATCGCGTTTGGCCCGAGGGGTCCGTCCTGCCAGAAGATCGTCCTTGACCGCAGCCATTCATCGAGCGCGGCCATCCCACCAGGCTCTGCTTCGATCTTTCCGGAGTAGTGCAGTTTCCCCTTGACCTTCTTGCACCAGTAGCCGCGAGGGTGCCTGGTCAGGGGGAATTCAGCGTGCGGTTTGCGGGTCCGCCGCTTTCGAGTAGACTTGGACATTGGGTGGCACCTCCGCAGCAAATGGTCAGGCGATGCCTTGTCGCCCCCCCCAGAAGATCGTTTCCTTATTGTACGCGGGTTGTACAAGCACAAACCACACGAACCTAGGATACACGAAATATCCAACAAAAACACGTATTTGCCCCGGTAGCTCAGTTGGATAGAGCGAGGGTTTCCTAAGACAAAATGGGCAATTCTAGAAACCCTCGAAAACGCAGGAAAACCCAACAAAAACAAGGGTGAAACGCAACTCTGGTGTTTTTCCGAAAGCCCCGTAAAACCCCCGAAAACGCGCTTTACGGGTGTCAGTGACACCCGTTTGACACCCGCTGACACCCAGGGCATCGACGCGCACGATCGGCGCGTCGTCATCCTCGTCTTCCCCCTCGTCTGCCGTTTCAGTGTTAGCATTAGTCGCCTGACTAGTGTTAACATCCGGCCACTGGACCCATCGGTTGATCGTTTTCTGCGACATGCCCATCGCCTTGCCTACGGCTGACTCGGACATCGCTGGCTTCTTGTCACCGCTCTCAACTACCTCCTTGGCCTTTTCGTAAGTGCGGCCTGACATCCCCACGGCAACGCCAACCTGTCCTCGACTTCTCTTGGTTTCGTGTCGCGTAGGCTTGGGGCAAGTTTCCCCAAGCCTAATCTTTGGCCTTTTCGTAAGTGCGCCCAGACATCCCCACGGCAGCGCCAACCTGCCCTCGACTTCTCTTGGTTTCGTCTCGTTTTCCCTTGGGGCAAGTTTCCCCAAGGGTTTTCTTTTTCCCTCTACCACCTTCCTTACCGCGCGAACCAGCTTCTTTCTGTCGCTTTCGGGCTTCCTTTGCCTCCAACTTCTCGAACCTCGCGCCCATGTGCACGGCTTCTTCTGGCGTCGGCTCGCTGGATCGCACCCTCGTTGACGCCTGCTGCCGCTGCCTGTGCCTTCGTTTTCTTGCTGCGTTTCTTGTTCGCCTTGTCGCAGCTCGGCTGGACGCAGAAGGAGATCGGGGAACTGTTCGGGGTCGCTCGCAGCGTCATCAGTGAAAGTGTCGAAAATTGCCATCTGGCAAAAATCGACACTTTGCTCGGCTGGACGCAGAAGGAGATCGGGGAACTGTTCGGGGTGTCGCAAGCCCTCATGGTCAAAGATATCAATAATTGCCATTTGGCAAAAATTGATAATTTGCTTGGCGACGACTGGAACGGCAGACGAGGGGGCAGGAAAAGCAAAGCCTCAAAATGAGGCTTTGGTCTGGCCATGTATCGGCGAAGCGATCAAAGCCTCATTTTGAGGCTTTGCTCTGGACGTGCGCGACAAGCAAGCGGATTAACCTTGGCGCGATCGGGGTCGCCAAAAGGCATACGCCAAGGATGCAGAAGCCGCGAGCCGTTGAAACGTGGAACGCTGCGATCGACAAGCACGCAACGCCAGCAATCCACGTCAGTGGGTTTATCATCCAGCCAAGTACCAACAACAGTTTTCTCATTCGTCTGCCTCGGTCTTGTGATGCTGTCCCAGGATGCCAGCAACGGCCACGGTAGGTGGCTGCCATTGCAGCAATTCCACGTCATCGGGCGCGATGCCACGGCGGCGCAATTCTTCTTGCCCGGTCCAGCCGGCGCGGATCCGCTCGCACGCCGCAGTTATCTCTGTCGCGCTAGGATCCGGCTGCCGCTTGTTCGTGAAGTTCGTTTTCTTCTTCCGTCGTTTCATCGTCTGCATCTGGCGGCAAGAGACTGGCTACCGCAACGTTCGCGCGCCGTTGGATCTCCCCGTGCACTCCGTCGAACAGCGCTTTCAGTTCGGCGACGTTCAGACGTTCCCAGTCGATTTGGTCTGCGATCATCACGGCAACTCCGTTTGTGTTTGGTAAACGGCCCGGCCGATGGATGGGGATACACCAGCCGGGCCGGGTTGGCAGCGCGCCCTACGCGTTTAACGCGCGCCAAATTTGTAGGCGAGCCCCGCCGAGCCGCGTGGGGATTGCGGATCCACGCGACGCGGCGGGGAGGATTGCACGCCCGGCCACGACGAGTAGCCGCGCATGCCACGTGCGAATCATGCGGCCGTAATACTCGTCAGTTTGGCAAAGAAATTTGCTCTTAGCGTTACAACAGCAACTCGCATTGTGCTGCGAATCGCGATCTTGTCTTCCGACAATGCGTTCTCTGTGTTGCCATCTGCGTCCAGCGCCGTGCCGCTAGACAGGAACTCGAAACTCAAAGGCTGCCGGACGAAGAGGCACATTTCCGAGAAGTCGCCGACAAAACTAGTCGACTCGTCCCCGCCGACGCCTTCGTCCACGTCGATCGCCGTTGCGTAGAAACGTTTCAGTTGGCGAACCCACTCGGGAGCCTGCAAGGGTTGGTTCGTTGTGTCTTTCAGGTCATTGTACGTTTGGCCTTCGCGCGGCGAGAGAAGCCAACTTAATGACGACACTTCGCCCGGATAGTTCGCGTCCATGATTTCTCTGACGGCTTGCGAAACCTCGTCAAAATTGCTCGGCGTGCCGACGCTGGCGACCTCGTTGAGCGAGGAGTGCTTTAGGCCGAGGGGTTCGGCACCAGTTTGACCGTACAGCGCGACGTGGTCAAGTTTTGCGCCGGCCGCACCGGTGTGTGAGCGCTGCACAAGATCAGAAGCGTTCGGGCAATCTTGCAGCCATTCTCGGGTTGCGAACGTGATCGTGACCAACTTTCGCGGTGTGACGCTAAGAGCGCCATAATTGCCCTGACTGGCTGTGGCGGCTTCGCCTTCACCGAGAAAAGATGGAGTAGGATCCGTATTTAGCCTGCCGATGACAAGTTGGGCCACATCCATTGGCAACGTTCTTGCACCGGCCTGGACAATTTTGCTCTGTTCTCTGGCAAGGTCAAGAAACAAACTGGACAAAGTAGGAATGACCATGGCACCGCCGCCCGTGATGTTCCCCGCCTCCTGCGAGATCCTCGCGGCAAACTCTTCGCCGGACTTGTCGAGGAAACTGTAGTCTCCGCCTCGCATTTTGCCCACCAGATAGTCGCCGATACTGATGGGGGGACGTTCTTGGCAAAGACGTTCGCGCGGTTCCAGGGCTCGCATTTTCGCGCCCGAGGACAGGTCGCGGAACATCAATGGCGGACGGCCCGTTTCCTGGTGGCCACCGCCCAAGTCTGGCGACGCGTTGCCCGATCCGAGCGGGCCGGCGTACTGCGTGCTGGCCAACGGGCTACTGCTTCCGATGCTGCCGCCGGCCCGCTCGCCTTGCTTTTCCAAGTCGCGGATCTGCGAACGCAGCATCTCGACTTGGCCGTGCCGCTTCGTCTTGCCTTCGCGGAGTGCCTCGATCGTTTCTGCGTTCGGGCCCGCCTCGATTCGCCGATCCATGTCGGAAATCTGGTCTTCGATTTCACCGCAACGGACGCGCAAATCGCCCACGCGTCCGCTGAGTTGTGAGATGTCTGTCATTGTGTGTTACCTTTCCTGAAAAAGTGAAAATGTGGACGCCGTCCCCACACAACACGTCCAGGAAAATGTCAGTCTTGTTGTGCCTCGTTCAGGGCCGGCTCAACGCCGAAGAATCGCGCCTGCTCGTTCAAAACTTCCCGCACGGCGTTTTCTTCTTCTCTCGCCCACGCTTCGTACGGCGTTTCTGCGTCTACGGTCAATTCGCCGTCGTCGCTGTCGTCGTCTGCGTCTGCCTTGTTCAGGATTGGCTCGGGGCCGACCGTGGCCTGCGCCTGCTCCCGTTCCAAATCCTCGGCGATGATGCGATCAACCACCGCGTGGCCCTCTCGGTTCCAGTGCCGCAAAAGCCGGTCGACAGGATAGAGTTGCGTACCGCCGCTGTCGGGCTTGGGCTCGTCCGGCGGATCGTCGCCGCCCTCGTCATTGCCGTCGTCGAATTCGCCATAGATGCGATCGGCC
>CAZUAH010000594.1:0-8428 GCA_964617665.1 uncultured Pirellulaceae bacterium | reverse complement strand
ACCGCAGCAGCTCGTGCATCTCTACTGACAAACTCGCACCGCCCCAGTTCGTGCTCCTCCGCATGCATCGTTACGCCTCCGTTGGGGATCCAGATCCGCTGCCTCAGCTCTGTATGTCTTCAATGCGGCAGCCGCGTCAAGCCATCCGCGTCGGTGGAAATTCTATGTGGACCAACACAGCAGTTCAGTTGCGTCTTCGTATCGGTTTGTATCCGACTGTATCGCCAAAATTGAAATGCCCTCGTTTCGTATCTCAAGTGTCCATCCAACAAGAACCGCCAAACTTCTCCAATCGTGGACATGATTCTTGACGTTTTTCGCGGGATGGCCGTCCAATGAGACAACCGCATGTCGCCCGTAGTCACGCGGAGGTTGCTGGGAGAGTTAATTGGGGGAACGCAGGGGATTCAAGAAGTCCGGAGGGCGGCTGAGCGTTTTAACCCCGCGTGTTGTCTCGACAACAAGATGCGAGTGATCCGGTCAGCGGCTAATCAGACTCGTTCGGTGCGCCAATCCGGATCAGCCGCTGCAAACGCTGATTCAGCTTCTGATACTGCTCATTGTATGGCTCCACGGCGATGGCCTGCTTCGCCGCGGAAGAGGCCCCGGCGAGATCTCCGGTCCTTTCACAGGACACGCTCAGCAGGAAGTAATTCTTGGCCATCGGCTCCATCTCTACCGCTTTCGAGGCCAATTCCTTGGCTTCGTCGAACTTGCGTCCCGTCTGTAGAAGGAAACTCGCCAACGCGGCATAGCCTCCGGATTGGCGTGGCGCCAATTCGACCGCCTTCCGGTACGTCTCCTCCGCTTCGTCAAACCGGTCGAGCCGGGCGTAGGCCGCCGCGATACTCAGTTGGGCAGCCAGATCGGAGGCCGAGAGCGACCATGCCGTGCCGTCAACCTAATGATACCGGTTGGCCGGTCTCGCCGGCCGAAACTGTGGTCGGTCGATGTGACCGAAACGCCCAACAGCTCGCTCTGAAACCGTTGGCCTAACCGCGCATATCCCCACCTACAGGGAGCAGGTCTGCCCGATTGCGATTCTCAAATCCTTGCCTCACAACAATCACGCCTGAATTGCGTTTGACATTCTCGTACGCGTCCGTTTATCGAGACTCCTGATCGACGACCGCCCGAAGTCGGCGTGCTTCGGCATGGCTCGGATCAAGCGTCAAAACCGTCTCCAGTTCCGACCTAGCGGTTGCGGCATCGCCACTCTGCATTGCATACCGGGCGAGAGAGTAGTGCAGGTTCACGTCGTTCGGCGCGACGCGGACCGCGTCGTGGAGCAACTGCCTGGCACGCGATAGGTCACCGCGTTTTTCGCACAAGAGAGCCATGCCGAACATCGCGGGAACGAACGACGGGTTGATCGCCAGCGCCGTTTGAAACTCTGCCTCGGCACGCCGCTGTTCACCGGCGTCGATTAGAACATACCCGAGGTCTGCATGGCGTTGGGGAACGTGATCCTCCAGCGCCAGCGCGGCCTCGAAGTGACGAACCGTCCCATCGACGTCGCCTTGCGCAAAGAGTACTAACCCAAGGTTCTTGTGCGTGTCTGGCTGATCCGGCGCAAGTGAAATCGCCTTCCGGTAAGCGGCCTCCGCCTCTTTCGGTTGGCCGAGGATGCGGAAAGCATTTCCGAGATTGTACTGCGCGGGAGCGTGCTTGGGATCAATGGCAACGGCCCGTGCGAAACAACCACGCGCGGCTTCGTGTTGTCCAAATCGAGTGTAGACCTCGCCGAGTCCGGATAACGCACGAGCGTCGGCGGGTTGAATGCGCAGCGCCGCCTCGAACAGGGACTTGGCCTCGGTCGTCTGGTTGAGTTGGAGCTTGGCGGAGCCAGCCATCCTGAGGGCTTCCACGTCGTTCGGCAAGTGCACCGCGGCCTGCAGTGCAAGGCGATCGGCTTCGTCAACCTTGCCGGCCCAACTCAGAACCTTGGCCAAGTTGCGCAGCGCTGTCGCATGATCGCGGGGATCGATCTCATCCACCAACCGTTGAGCGACTCGATGAGACTCGGCCGAAGTCCATGACGGCTGCGTGCTCACCACCTTCATCTCGATGAGTTCGTTGGCCACTTCACGCGCCAATCGCTGATTCCCTTCGATGGTTGGATGGACGTGATCCAGGAACCAGTTGGACCCAGGAATGCCGTCTTTTGATTCGCGGTCGATCAGGTCCGCGAAGTCGATCATTGGTATCCTCCGTTTCGCGGCGATGTCGCGGACGGTTTCCTGGATCGCTTCGAACGCCCGTAACGGGCAGACGTCTTCCTCACGCGCTCGAACGAGAGCTTGGCGTGCCGCCTGTGTGTCGCCCGTCGCGATCAGCACGCGGCCTCGCAAGTAGTGCGCTGCGGCGTGGCGCGGGTCGATCTGAATCGCGCGGTTGACTCCGGTCAGAGCCTCGGCGAGCTTGCCGGCTTGGAACGCCTCTTCGGCGGCACGAAAGTTGGCTCGGAACTCCCGCATCTGCTCATTCGTCAAGTCGTCTCGATGCTCGCTCTTGAAGGGCGTGCAGTCGCGCAGGTTGCTGGCCGGAACCACGAAGACGATTTCCGCGCCGGCATCTCGCGCGACATCCACGATTTGCCCGAGTGTGGACTGGAAGTGGGCAAGCACCTGTTCGCGCCATTGGTCGTCCCGATGGTAGGCGCTCGGCCCGACGGAACGATCGAGGATCGCGTCGACCTCGGCCGGGAGCGTCGCCCCATCCTGAGATTCGGGCGCGCCGCGCAGCACGCGCTGTGCCAGCGAAAACGTTCGCGACCAACTCGCAAGCCCGACTAGGCGGCGAATCGGCTCCGGGGTATCGATGAGCGACTTGTATGTTCGGTCTTCGAGAAACTCGTTGTGCCCCGTGTAGATTACGAAGAGGTTAGGTTGGTACTGCGCCAATTCGCGGGCCAGTACGTCGATCCGGTAGCTTGCATAACTAATGCCCCCGGCGTTGATGACTTCCCATTGCCGAGACGGATCCATCTCCGGCAGAAAGGCCCGCAGAAACCCAGCGAATGAGGTCCTATCGTCATACGGTCGGCCGTAGGTGGTCGACCCACCCAAGCAAAAGATCCGATAGGCGTCCGTCGGCTTGTCGCGCAAGAACGACTGCCGATTGAACCACGACAGCCGATTCTCCGCGGTCACCAGAATCGGCTGTCCCGAGGGCGACTCGCTGTGAACGAATAGGGGCGATTGCCCGCTGAAACCGATCAAAGGGTCCGATTCGTGAGAGGCCGGATCGACGCCAAACGCCAGCAACGTCAACTCAAGCAGCCCAAAAAAGGCCGCCGTTGCGAACGCGCCGTACAGCAGCTTGCGCATTAGTGGAAGCTTGGCAGCGCGGGTTCGTTGTCTTGTCGTTGTCTTCTGGCCATCGCCAAGCGCATTCGGCGGAGGGCCGCTCATGATCGACTCTCCCGCGACGGCAGCGATCCGGCGGGCAACTCCCGCCCGCGCAAAGTCGCCACGCTAAGAATCGCCAAGAAAAAGATGGTCGACTTTACTCCTCAGCGTAACGGGGCTTGGCGGAATCCCCGGTTAAGTCGGCGGAAGTTAGCGCAATCGACAAGCTGTCGCTTCCTCCCTCGGGAACATCGATCGTCTTTTGGTAAACGACCTCGGGGCCTGTCTCGACTTCGCCCTCCGGGGCCTCTCCGGGCGCTGGCTGAGCGCCGGGCACTAGCAGGCTGATCTCGAAAATGTAGGAACCGGCGACGGGCTCCTGACCCGATGGAAAGCTGAACTTCCCATCAGTAATGGGCGCACCCACGTTTGGGGCAACACCCGTTTCTGCCTCGGCGGACGTTGCAAGAATGCCGCCGTTGATGCTCTCCATGCCCTCGCAGGTCACGGTGCCGGATAGCGAAACACGATCGAAACCGTCGCCACCGCAGCCGGCAACGACGCAAGACAGCAAACCGATTGCACCAATTCGCAATAAGCGAGTTTTCATTTCCTTTCATCCTCACAACAATAGCATGTTCGTTTTTTTCTTACCGGATCGTTCCTGTTGGACATCCACAAGGGATTCAAGATCACGGAACCTGCGCAACATTGCCGTCCTGACGGTGAGCCAGTCGACGGAACGTCGTAAGATTTACATCCTGACTGATGAAGTGGGCAGAGCCGTCGACCAACACGAACTGCGCCCCCCCAGGATGAAGCGAGTGGAAACTTGACTTGGCGTTCCAGAGGTTGTTGCAGTCCGACACGGTCGAGTCCCAGTTGATTCCATTACGGGCGCTTCCAAGTGCACCACACGTAGAGCGATTAGAATGGGATAGTTGGTTGGAGGCCCCAACGACATACATGATCGCCCCGCCGCAGTTCTGCATTCTGCTGCAGCGGGCGTGGTTCCTCTGACGACACCTCTCGCCAACCATGAGCACGCTGCTCGTGCCGTCTAGGACGTCCCGAAAATTAACATTGCTGTCTACGAAAAGTACCCCCGAGCAATTGTTCTGGCGGTTGTCGATATTCGCGCTATTGTCGTCACAAACCCCCGCGTAGCTGCTCGAGGCTGCGTTGTACCGAGTGCCGTCCGAGGCCGCCGGGCGGTACTCGCCGCCTGCGGTATTGAGATCTTTTGCCGTATCTGACGGGCAGCGAAACGATTCGACCGGCGTGCTGAGAACGTCTCGCGCATCTGCGTTCAGAAGCGATTCCGCAGCAAACTTTCCATCCACGTCAAGAATCTCATGTTGGGAGCTTAGTTCCACGAACGGCGCAATGTAGGCGGACCACGCCCAGCTTGCATAGTAACGCGATGGGCCTCCATGGTGGGAGTAATTCTGGCCCTGATAGTTTTGTGCCAAGCCGAAGTCGTTGGTGAAACCTGGGGGCAAGGTCTTGAACGTGTCGTGGTAGTTGTGCATCGCCACGCCGATTTGCTTCAGATTGTTGTTGCACTGCGTCCGTCTCGCGGCCTCCCGCGCTGCCTGGATTGCCGGCAACAGCAATGCGACCAAGATGCCAATAATGGCAATGACAACAAGTAACTCCACGAGCGTGAAGCCACGCGATTTAGTGCGGACCATAAGTGACCTCCAACGAATTAATAAAGACGAAAATTCAACACAAACCACTCTAACTTGTTTCGTGCCCCCAATCGGACGACATAACTGGAAGCCCATTCCACGAGAATCGGGCATCTATTTCCGGTAGGCTGCCAAGAGCCCGCGTTGGCAGACATTGTCCGCAGCAAAGGGGCACTCTCTACACCATATCTGTGAGGGCGCAGCGACGTTCGTCAACGTCCCATGGCGGCACACCGGCTACAGCTTGCTTGCCATCGCCTTGGCCTTCTCCTTGATTTGCGCCGGATCGGTCAGCCCTTCCAGGGCGTCTAGGTCCGACAGCAGCGATTGAGATCCGTCGACTTTTTCCAGATTCTCCCGAAGCTCCATCGCACCGCTACCTAGCTCGCCCGTTTCGCCGATCTCTTCGAGCATCCCCTTGGCGGCTTGGACTGCCGGAACCTCTGCCGGTGGCGTTACGCTCCTGCTTTCGCTGCACCCCAGGACCACGACAGCCACCAGAAGCATAACAATTCTGAAATAACCCATTCGCGCTCGAACTCCTCTTGTTTGGGAAAACACTGCTCCAAAAACTCCACCCATAGTCCCCGCCCCTCAGCCTTCGCTCGCATCCAGCGGGTCCGTGGCGCGGATGGCCAAGACCGCTGAGCTAACGAACGAGGATCAAGATTGACATGGCAGACGTCCGCTAGAAATCGCCAACGGTTTCGCCTCCCGACCGAGTGCCAAGGTGCTGGTATAGCTGATGGTCGATGTCGTTCGCGATCATGCGAATCGAACCATCCGCTAGCCCGTGATTGACCCCGCCTGGGTGGTAGCTTCGTGCGGGAAAGACACCATCGCTATCCATCCAGCCGCACCCACCGCAATCCTGGCATGTCGGCCAATGCCAGTTGGGCGGGGCCAGTGTGTTGAATACCGTCTGTGAGGGCTGGGGACATATCCACTCGCGACCGCCATGGCTGTGGTGATTTCCAATGCCCCCATTGCATTGCTGGCCGTACTGCTCGACTTGGGCAGGCGTGGGAAAGTGCCCGGTCCATGTAAAACCCTGACCACGTACGACATCACCGGGATTGTAGGTGCCGTTGTTGTGATCCCCCAAACGGTGTTCGCCGAGCATGATCGTGGTGCTGGTTCCATCCTTGATGTCGGTGAGCTTCACCTCCCCCCAGTCGGTACAGAATAAGCCGTTGCAGCGACTTTTGTTGAGACTTGACCACCATCCGTTATTCGAGCCCGCCGAGACAGGATAGCTGCAGTTGCCCGTATCGGCTCCCGAATTGGAACTGTCGGAAGGACAGATGTACGCATCGATCGGTGTGCGACGAATGCCCGTGAAATGCCCTATCCGCCATCCGTCTTGAGGCGTCGGTGTGCTCAGCATCCGGTCCGCAACTTGGTCCCACACAGCCTGCTCCTCGATGTAAGGCAAGATCATCGTATGAGCGCTGAATCCCTCCCAGTGGCTAGCTCCTTGCGTGCTTCGGTAGCAATAGCGCGGCAAGCGGTCGTAGGTGTCGTGATAGTTGTGGAAGCCCAGAGCGAGCTGCTTCAAATTGTTGACGCACTCGGTGCGTCGGGCTGCCTCTCGAGCCGCCTGAATGGCCGGCAATAGAAGCGCGACCAGGATGCCAATAATGGCAATAACGACCAGCAGTTCGACAAGGGTAAAGCCCCTTCGTCGAGTTGGTATTCGTACATGGAAAACGTCTGCGTGCGTCACCTCTTTTCTCCTCGTGGTTAGGATTCGCAAGAAACTTGGGATAACCGCCATGATGCAATTATCAACGAAACGCCGAGTTTGTCTGTTGCGTTTGTGTACCAAACCGTGTCGGTTTGTATCCGATGTGGACCGAGCGAGCGATTCAGTGTCATTCGCGTACCCATGGCAATCCGCTCGACTGAAGCGGAGAAGGAAGGGGCGAAACTTGAGAGGAGAGATGACTAGCGTCCGCATGTACTGCGACTATCCGTCTCGCCGATTCCTGGATGGCGCTCTCTTCCGCGCCCTGGGCTGCCAAGAATGATTGGGATAGCGTTCGCGGAACAGATTCTCCAGGCGGCTGCCGTACACGCAATCGAATACCGATGCGCCCCCTGATCGAATGACATCCTCGGCCGTCAGGTTGTACCAGTCACTCGGCCGCCGATACCCCATCTGCTTGCCAAGCCAGACAAGATAGCGATGTCGATTTGCTGAATCGTTCCAGTAGTTGCTGGGAACGCGTCTAAACAGCCACGGCTTCCAGTCGAATTCGGGCAAGTACTCGCGCATGATATTCAGCGTCGAATGCCGATGGTAGGCGACCAAAGAAGCTCCGTAGTGCGCCGAGATCGTTTCGGTCGTCACGCCGTACCACTGTTCTGGAGAACGTATTCTCAGACGCTTTCCCAACCAGTCGAGATAGGCGATGCGATTCTCCAATTTCAACCAGAAACCTTGGGGGACGGACGCGAAGCGCCACGGGTGCCAGCGGCGCCGCGGGAGGTATTCCATCACGGCCGCGGACACGCTGTCTTGGAAATGATTCCTCAACATGCCGGCGCCGGCGTTGTTCACAAAGTCCTCTTTGGTAACGGCATACCATTGGCCCGGGTGCTCGATATTCAATTCCCTTTCGAGCCACTGCATGTAGGCACGCCGGTTCGCTTGGTCAGCCCAAAAACCGTTCGGCGTGCGACTGAACAACCAAGGGTGCCAGTCTCTTTCCGGCATGAGGTCGCGCAATGCGTCCAGGGGCGAGTCGCGAAATACCGATTGCAGCAGACCTCCTCCACAGTTGCGTCGGAAATGCAGCCGCCTCAATGCATACCAGTCATCAGGATCGCGAAAGCCCAAACGCTCACCGAGCCAACGCATGTAAGCCACACGCTGCGGGCGGCGTTCCCAGTATCCGTTTGGCACTCTGCCCAGCAGCCACGGCTGCCCGTTTGTCAAACCCTCGGCGTCTGACCGCGCAGAGTCCGCCAGTCGTTCGCCGGTATCATCGGACGATGCTGTGCATGCAGTTGCCCTTCTGATCACGACTGACTCCTTGCCTTGGTTGAATCAGAACTGCCCTGCGTCTGGTCACCATTCCTCGCTCACACCCGTCATGCCATGAAACGGGTCCTAGCTACCCGCAGTTGCGCAGATTCTACGTGGACTAAGACAGGAAGTCAGTTGTGTTTTCGTATCGGTTCGTATCTGACTGTATCGCCGAAATTGAAATGCCCTCGTTTCTCACGTGTCCATCCAACAAGAACCGCCAAACTTCTCCAATCGTGGACATGATTTTTGATGTTTTCCGCGGGATGGTCGTCCAATGAGACAACCGGATGTCGCCTGTGCGTGACCGCTCCATAATCTTCCGTCTTGGCGCGTGGTTTATTCTGTGATTA
>CAZUAH010000593.1:0-8465 GCA_964617665.1 uncultured Pirellulaceae bacterium | reverse complement strand
TACACGTCGCGCCTCCGGCATCAGGCCGAGACGCACGACATGTTCATCGAAGGCATCGCCGGCCTTCCGCACGATCAGGCTGGTGTCGAGCGATTCGACGCCGAAGTGCGCACTGCCAAAGAAGCGGGCGTCCGTGTAATTCGCGTCGTGATCATTCCCGGCCGGCGTTACGAGCGGTTTGACTTGGCCGAGGAATTCCAGAAATTCGTGAAACGCGGCGTAAGGTCACTGGAACTCGCCGAGCCAGTCGCTGCAAAACACGGCGTCCGGCTGGCCGTGGAAAACCACAAGGACCAACGTATCCCGGAACGGCTGGAAGTGTTCAAACACATCAGCAGCGAGTACGTCGGCGCTTGTGTCGACACGGGCAACAGTTTTTCCCTCTTGGAGGACCCGATCGAAGTTGTCGAGGCGTTGGCGCCGTGGGCATTTTCCGTCCACTTGAAGGATCAGGCCGTGCAGGAGTACGACGACGGTTTCCTGTTCGCCGACATTCCGCTAGGGGAAGGGTTCCTTGATCTTGCCAAGATGGTGGAGATTCTGCGCAAGACCAAGCCGGCGATCCAATTCACACTGGAAATGATCACTCGCGATCCTCTGCGCGTTCCATGCCTGACCGACAAATATTGGGCCACGTTCGCCGATGTGCCCAAGAGCGATTTGGCCCGCACGCTGCGAATCGTCCGAGCATCCGCCTTCGATGGGACCCTGCCGCGCATAAGTCACCTGCCGTTGGACGATCAGGCTGCAGCAGAAGAAGCCAACGTCAAAAGGTGTCTCGCGTATGCGCGCACACAACTAGACCTGTAGCCCGGTGGCCATGCTACCCGCCGCAGAATGCGTGAACCGTAGCCCCGATCATCCAAAGGAGACAGATAATGCATCATAGAGAATTCTCGATCTTCGTTACGGTTGCTTTGGCTGCCACGTTGCACATGACTTCAGCACAAGCGGCCGATCGTGTGAAGACGCTCGATATCGGTCAGTCAGCACCGGAATTTTCGCTTCCCGGCGTGGACGGCAAAACCTACGGACTCGGCGATTTCGCCGATGCGAAGGTGTTGGTTGTGGTGTTCACGTGCAACCACTGCCCGACGGCAGAGGCGTATGAGGAGCGAATCGCGGGGTTGGCGACGGCATATCGCGACAAGGGTGTCGCTTTGGTGGCCATATCGCCCAACGATCCATTGGCGGTCCGGCTTGACGAATTGGGCTATACGGACGTTGGTGATTCGTTCGAGGACATGAAGATCCGCGCCAAGGATCAAGAGTTCGAGTTCCCTTACCTTTACGACGGCGAAAATCAGAAGGTCTCCAAGGCATATGGGCCAGTCGCCACTCCGCATGTTTTCGTTTTCGATAAAGAACGCAAACTTCGCTATTCGGGGCGGGTCGACAACTCGGCCAAGCCCGATCGTATCACGTCACACGACACGAAGGCAGCAATCGACGCGGTTCTGGCGGGCGAAGACGTCCCCGTTGAAAGGACCCGCACGTTCGGTTGTTCGATCAAATGGTCCGACAAACGCGAGTCGGCCCGAGTATCGCTCGAACGATGGAATCAAGAAGAAGCAACGCTTGAGACAGTCAACAAGAAGGACGTCAGAGCCCTTGTCGCAAACGATTCGGACAAGCTTCGGCTGATCAACGTCTGGGCGACCTGGTGCGGCCCGTGCAAGGCCGAGTTTCCGGAATTAGTGACGATGCACCGGATGTACCGCAAGCGAGAATTCGAGTTGTTAACCATCAGCGCGGACCTGCCGGAGCGCAAGAAGCAGGCTCTGAAGTTCCTGAACGAACAACACGCGTCGTGCACAAACTACCTGTTCGAAGGCGACAACGAGTACGAACTGGCCGAGACGTTGGATGCGGAATGGCAAGGGGCATTGCCATACACAATGCTGGTCGCCCCCGGCGGGAAGATCCTCTTCCGCAAACAGGGCAGGATTGAACCATTGGAGTTGAGGAAAGCGATCGTCGATTATCTCGGGCGGGTCTACAAATAGAGAAGGGCTCGACTCGGGAGGGCGACGCTCCCGCGGAGCCGCTGCATTGGGAGGGCATTGCAGAAACACGCGGCTCGGCAGGAGCCTCGCCCTCCCAGTTCCAAACCACCGTGACTGTCAAACGGGATCCGGCAACTCGTACGGTTTGCGTTTGGGGCGATCGACCAACGAGTTGGCTTCGTCGTCATCAAGGAAGATCTCGCGTTTGGGGTCCCAGCGGAGTCTTCGCCCCAGTCGCCTGGCAATGCCGCCCAGGTGACAGATCGTCGCGGTGCGATGGCCGATCTCGACGTCGGCCGCGCACCGCTCGCGCGATTTGATGCAGTCCAACCAGTTCTGCATGTGATTATCGCTCTTGTACAGTCGGATGTCGCTGTCGGTGATTTCCTCTTTCGAGATAGCAATGGGAACCGTATTGAACTTGCCGCGAGTCATGAACATCTCGCCCTCGGTTCCGACGAAATGTCCGCCGCCGAGTACCGAGCTGTCGGTGGCTAGTTTCAGCAAGATTCCGTTGGCGTAACGATACGTCACCTTGCTGTTGAACTGGTTGCCGTGCGGCTCGATTTCCACGGGCCCCGTATCGTCGGTTCCCAGAGCCCATTGGACCATGTCCAGACCATGCGCGCCCCAGTTGGTCAATAGTCCGCCGGAATGCTCGCGGATGCGCTGCCATCCGGGATTCTCGTAAGTCAAGTAGCGATTCATGCTGAACGGCACGATAGCCGTTTGCCCGCACCATCGGTCCCAGTCCATGCCTCCCGGCACAGGTTCCTCGCGGAGTTCATACTCGTTGGCCGGTTTCGAGCTTTCGTAGTTCGTACAAATGACTTCCTTGATTTCACCCAAACGACCATTCCGAATCAACTCGCATCCTTGGCGGTTGCGAAGGTACGAGCGTTGTTGCGTTCCGGTCTGGAAGACTCGCTTGTAGTTGCGCACGGCGTCGACCATTAGTCGACCCTCGCGAATGGTCAACGCCAGCGGCTTCTCGCTGTAAACGTCCTTGCCGGCCTGACACGCGTGAATCGCGGGCAGGGCATGCCAGTGATCACACGTGGTGATGATTACCGCGTCGATGTCCTTGCGTTCGAGCAACTCGCGGTAATCGACGTAAACGCCGTAGTCGCCGCCCTTTTCTGGCATGTTCTTCTCGTAAGCCGCGATCCACTCGTGCGACTTCTTCGGCCAGATGTCGTTCACCGCGACAACCCGTGCACCGCCTCCAGCTCCCGTAACGCGTCGCACTTCGCCAAGCAACTGGTGCGTCCGCCGTCCACAGCCAATCATGCCGATCCCGATGCGGTCGTTCGCTCCCGGCTCATCCGCAGCAGCCAACACGCCTGACGGAATGGCGTAGGGTGCCGTAAGACCCGCCGCGACCAGAGCGGTACTGCGTCTGAGGAAACGGCGCCGGTTCAGCTTTCTTGATGTGGCCATATTGGTACTCCGCAGTAAGGAAGGATGCGGGAATCGGGATGCGCGATAAGGGGAGATGAGATGCGCGGCTGGCCAATGGGAGAATCGTGAACTGCACCCAAACGACGGCTTGATTCCGATCTGTCTTATCCCGCATCCCGAATCTCGCATCCCATCGCACCGTTGAGTCTACGCGAAAAGCTCGATCGCTGCAAAGAACGTGGGCAGACAAGATAGAGATGACGTCTTGGGGCACAAAGATTGGGCGTTAGAAACCCTCGCCCTCGAAGCCCGCACATAGCGCCATGGTCTCGACCCACTCGCGCCACGTCTCGAGTTCCGATCCGCTCAGGCGAGTTGGACGCCTGATCTCTTGCGTAATCCTCTGGCCCGTCACAGGGCTTTCCACGAAAACCGAAAGCCGACCGTTTGCCGTACAGCGGAACTCGACACTAAACGGCGTACCGGCCGGAAGGCCTGGAGGCAGATTCTCGATGACGCATTTACCGATCCACGTACACTCTTTTAGCGACTTGCTCTCGCCCTCAACGATTTGAATCGTCAGGGAATCCTGCCCTTGTTTGTGGGTCTTGAAAGTGCGCTTTGCAGAGGTCGGCAGGCGTGTATTGCGAGGAATCAATATGGCGTGACGCTTGCCGCCCTTCTTCTCGGTCGCCACGATTCCCATGCTATGCGAGTTGACCTCTTCGATCTCGAATCGCGGCGGTCGCCCCTCTTTCTTGGCCAGCCGCGCCGCGGCATACAAGGCCGCTCCGTGGGCGACCGCCTGATCGGGTTGGATCGACGCGTCCAATTTCTTGCCCGTCAGTTTCTTGAGCATGCGGCGAAGCATCTGTGTGTGCGACATCCCGCCCGACAGCAGCACATGATCGACGCTTGTCGCTTCAACATCCGCCATCTGCAGTGTCTTTTCGATCGCCGCTCGAATACCGTCGATGATATCTCGGGTAAAGTTCGCCAATTGCTGGCGGCTGATGGTGACTCGTGCTGGATTTCCCTCGAATTCGAAGTTGATGGTCGCCTTGTCATTTTCTGACAACGCGCATCGAGCTTCTTCGCACTGGCGCCATAACTGCGCGGCGGCATTTGGCTCGAGGCGTGGATCGAGGCCATACTTGTCGGTGAACAGCTTCGCCACCTTGCCGGCCAGCCGGCCGTCCCAATCGTGGCCACCCAGCGCATAAGCACCGCCGGTCGCCAGCACGGAGAACTTGGCAGCTTCGGCTTGGATCACACTCACATCGAAGGCACCACCGCCAATGTCGCAAACCAGCAGCCTCTGGGGTGATTCCCCCTTGGCCGACTCGAAAAACTCGTGCTTCTGGGCAAACGCGATGGCAGCGGCGGTCGGCTCGTTAATGATGTCCAGTAGTTCCAGGCCGGCAATGTAAGCAGCATCCTCGACGGCTTTTCGCCGAACATCGCCGAAATACGCGGGTACAGCGATGACGACCTGATTGAACTCGCCAATCTCCTGGCCAACATCCTTGACCAGCTTGTTGACGATCAGCCCTTGAAGCACCTCCGGTGGATAGTGCTGGCCACTCAAAGCGCTGCGATACGAGTTGCGACCTAGGTCGCGCTTAATTCGCTCGGCGAGACACTCGGCTTTCGTCCCCACCACGTCGAAAGCGTCTTTGCCGATTGCGACCGTCGAACCATCGATCATCACTACGCTGGGTGTCGCCAATTGGCCTTCGGAATTGGCCAGCGTCGCCGGTTTTCCAGTCTTCTTGTCCACCCGAGCGATGGACGAAAGTGACGTTCCCAGGTCGATCCCCACGGCAGGAGCGTGCCCAACGGCAGTCGTCGCGGGCTTCTCGGTTGAACGAATCGTCTCCTGCAATCTGGTCGCCCACGGAGAATCGGTGGTGATATCCGCAGTCAACTGAGTGGCCGCACCGGCCGCGCCGATGGGCCCCGCGATAATGAACTCTTCCAGATCCGTGACCACCTCGCCGATCGTCTGATAGCGGTCTTCCGGACGCTTGGCCAGCATCCGTTGATACACCGCGTCCAGTCTTTCGGGGACGTCTTCCCGGAACGACCGTAGCGACGGGATTGGCTGTTGTGTGTGGGCCAGCAACACGGCGATCATGTCGCCACTGAAGACAGACTGGGCCGTCAACAGGTAATAGAACGTGCAGCCCAGGCTGTAAATATCCGTTCGATGGTCGACCGATTTCGCATCCCTTGTCTGTTCCGGCGACATGTAGTTGACCGTGCCGATGACGGTCCCGGCCTTGGTCAATTCACCGGAATCAGTGTCGCTCTTCGGCGCGTCACCAGACGCGACCGTATGGCGAGCAAGGCCCATATCCAGGACCTTCACCGCTCCTTCGTCGTCCAGCATCAAGTTGCTTGGCTTGATGTCCCGGTGCACGATGTTGCGCGAATGCGCGTATGCCAGCCCCCTGGCAGCCTGCGCGATGAAATCGCAGGCTGTGTCAACCTGCAGAGGCCCACCGTCGTCGACAACCTGATCTAGAGATTTCCCTTCGACGTATTCCATCACCAAGTAGGGCATGCCCTCGTGTTCACCGGCGTCGAAGGCCGTCACGATATTCGGATGGATTAGCTTTCCAGCCGCTTTTACCTCCTGGTGGAAGCGTTTGACGGCCTTTGGTGTCGATTTGGGCAGCACCTTCAGAGCGACAATCCGCTCCATGCGCTGATGCTCGGCTTTGAAGACTTGACCGCCGCCGCCGGCTCCGATCTTGTCAAGGACCGCGTATTCACCGATTACGGTCCCTTGCGGTTGTGGTTCATCGGTGCCGACCGTCAACGACCCTCCGTCCGATTCTGAAGCGCGGTCCACCTGACTGTCGTCCACCTGAAATTCCATCGTCTCATCGATGGCCGGCTTGGCGCCTGAAGCGAGCGATTCGTTTTGAGGGCCGTCATCCATATCGGATTTTTCTGATGGTTCGCCCATTCGAACCTGCGTTGCACAAAGTATGAAAGAAGCGTAAGGGGTTGTCTGGTAACAAGTTTGGCTTACTCGCCGCAACAAGTTTGGCTTACTCGCCGCCAAGCGGCCAACCGCGGCCGCCCTGCTTTCCCTAAAACCCCCAAGTCACCACCCCGCAACCGCCAAGTGGGAGGAATTGAGCGATTATAGCGATATTTGGGGCGGATGTCCCATCCGCGAAATCGAATTCCTCGCGCACATGGCCAGTGGCCGACAAACGCCCAGATCCAAAGTTGGATCGTCGATCCAGCCCACACCTAACGCTGTCAATCTATGCTGATTGGCTACGCATTCCCCTCTACGGGACGAGTTGCCGTGCGGTTCGTTGACCTTCTCGCTTCACCGGTCGCCGAAGAGGATCACAATACCAAGGGCAATCAATGCGGTCCCCAACAGTGCGTAGACGAACCGCGCCGTACCTCGCCCCCAGCGGTCCTGGATCCAACGTGCTTTGGGCAGGCGGAAGTACCAGTCCCGATTGTGGATCGCCGCGATCAACGCCAATAGCCCCAGGACGAATGCTACGGCTCCGACAAATAGTTGTTCAACAGTCATGTCAGTACATGTTGGACGATACCGTAGAAGCTGCTAATCTGTCTGCGGTTGGCGAAAGGGGTGTATGAGCCACTGGTGCGTGTCGCACTCACATATGGCGGTCGCGGCGGCGTGAATCCCAAGCAATACCGACGAAATAACGCTGCGGTGACCTGATACGCGTTCTAGATAACGGCTGGCAGGCGTTCTCGCAATGGCGAAGAACAAAAAGAAGAAGATTCGAGCCCAATTCCGCAAGAAGCACGAATCGCGCACGCGACAGGGCGATTTGACGCGCGGCTTTCGCGAACACCAATTCGAAGACGATGAGACCGTACAGAGCGAGCGGGTCAGCGGTAAAGGCGAGTTGACTCGCAAGCGGACCGTTATTGGTGCAGAAGCGGATGAAGACGGAACCGGGGCTCCTTCCATCCACTTGGAAGTAGACGAATCGGTGTCGCTGCTTGGTCGAGTGCTTGCCGTCCACGGCGTGGCAAGTGTGGTTCGGACGGAGGACGGTCAAATCTACCGCTGTGCCACGCGGCGACTCCTGAAGACACTGAGCACTGACCAGCGGCATGTCGTTGCGGCGGGCGATCGGGTCCGGTTTCGCCCGGAGCCGAATAACGAAGGCATCATCGAACGCATCGAACCACGGCACGGCGTCATCAGCCGCACCAGTCGCGGCCGGCAGCACGTAATCGTGGCAAACGTGGACCTGCTGCTGATCACAACCAGCGCTGCGGAACCCAACCTGAAGCCAAACCTGATTGACCGCCTGCTGGTCACCGCCGAAAAGGCCGAAATCAAACCGTTGATTTGCATCAACAAAGTCGATCTTGTTGATCCAGCGGACTTGCAGCCATTGGTTGGCGTATACGGACAAATGGGGTACGAGGTGTTGCTGCTGTCGGCCGTGACCGGATTCGGCACAGAACGCTTGGCACGCCGGGTCATTGGCCGAGAGAGCGTCATGACGGGACAGAGCGGTGTGGGCAAGTCGTCCTTGTTGAATGCCATTGAACCCGATTTGGACTTGCGCGTTCGCGCCGTTAGCCAGGAGACGCAGAAAGGCCGTCATACCACGACCACGGCGCAACTGATCCCACTGTCCCAGGGTGGTTATGTCGTCGACACACCGGGCATTCGGCAGTTTCAACTCTGGGACGTGATACCGGAAGAAGTTGCCGGTTACTACCGTGACGTAAGACCGTACGTTAGCCGATGCCGCTTCCCCGACTGTACGCACACGCACGAAGCCGACTGTGCAGTAAAGGACGCTGTGGCCGACGGTCGGCTAGACGCCCGTCGCTACGAAAGCTACTGCCATCTGTTCGCTGGCGATGAAGGGTAGGGTGTCGGGAGGTGGGATGCAGGTATCAGGCGTAGCAGTGAAAGCGTAGCCTGGATGGCAGACGAGCAGACGCGAAAGAATCGAATCCCGTACCCCGAATCCCGTAGCTCGAATCCCGTACCACGAATCCCCTCCCTCGAATCCAACACCACGCAACCCA
>CAZUAH010000592.1:0-8517 GCA_964617665.1 uncultured Pirellulaceae bacterium | reverse complement strand
CGTACAGTAGGACATCCTTGTGGACAACGACCGTCGGCGCGAACTTGGCCCGGCGTTTCATGGCGACGGGCTCTGCCGTCTGCCACAACGGCTCGCCTGTCTTCAGATCGAATGCCAACACGCCCTCTCGATTGACGCAGAAGCCCCGGCCGTCACTTGCGGCCATGGACATGGGCAGGACCGTAGCCGTCTGTTCGTCACGCCTCTCCCACAGCAGTTTTCGAGTCGCCAGGTCGATCGCGAGCAGCGCCCGCTTGTGCTCGGGACCTGTCGTGAAGTCGCGTTCCGGACTGGACCAGTCGCGCAATTCCGCTCTCGGGCTGCCAGCCACCATCAGAACGACACCGTCAACAATGAGTATCTCCTCGGCGCCTTTCGTACTGGGCAGGATTGCTTTTTCGTCGCCTGTCGCGGCGTCGAGAACACACACCGGGGCCTCGAATCCAAGCGTCACGAAGATTTCGTCGCCAACGGCGACCATGCGGCGACCGATCTCTGCCGGTCCGGACCTAAAATCCCGTAACGTCGGCGCCCAGTCGGGGATGCGTTTCTTCCACAGGGTGATGCCGTTAGACGCGTCTCGTGCCGAAAGCACCCAGTCCGCAGGGAGGTAGGGCGACACGAGTGAACCCTCGTCGACAATCGTGAAGAGCCGGCCGTGGGCGGAGACCATTGTTGAAACCGACGCCAGGAAATTGTGGTGCCGCACATGGTCGGGTGCCCCGATCCAGCGCAGACGATCGGGTGGCCCGACAAGCGTGTCATCGGCCACCGCGTTATTCGTCGCGTCATGGAGGTAGTGAGTCCATTCATCGATTTCGGCAGGAACAGGCTTCGTGAACATCGCAAAGCCGTTACCGATGCGGGATACGGGATACGGGATGCGTGTTCCTTCCGGGGCAATGATTCTCCCTCTTGGAGCTAGTACTCTCTTCAACTCCTCATCTCGTATCTCGTGACGCGCTTCTCGTATCACGATCAGGTTCACCGAGTTGTCACAATACGGCAAATGCTGCCCATCGTATTCCAGCACCGTCGAGCGACCGCCGAGGGCGATGCCGTGGTCAGCCCCAGACAGCCGCATGCTCGCCTCGGCCTTTCCCCGCTCTCCCCTGGCCACAAGCACCTGCACCAGCCCTTCGCGGTCCGCCTGCACCGACGCCAAGAGCCCTTCGGTCGGAAGCCCAACGGAGACAATCAGACCTCGCTCGCGGTAGAGCCGCTCGGGAATTTGGTCAGCCTTGGCCGACAGTACCCATGCCAAAGCGATGGAAACTGTGAGCACGATTTTTTGCATGAAAGGAAGAACCTGGTGTGTTATACGTACCATTTCTGTTTCCCTCGTTTGGTCAGAGTGGTCAAAGCTGTTGCCGCGAATTCTACTATACTCGCAGCATAGATCGCGTGTTCCATCCTGCGAGAGCTTGCTCATTTACGGGGCTGCTGCAGAAGATCAGTCCGTGCGGTTGAGTTCTATTGAGTGAACGTCGATCGCTTCTTCTCCGGTGATGTTCGGCGCAGTAAGACGCAGCAAAGCGCGACCTTTGTCCAAATTCAGAGTGCCCAGCGAGAGCGGCTTGAAGTCTTTCACGAAGTAATGCGATTTGGCGACACGCTCTTTTGACTTGTCGTAAAGCGGCGGGTCGAAGGCTTCGGTGACCGTCCGTTCGGTGAATTTCCCGCCTTCCACTCCGAGCCGAATTGTCGCACCGACGTCGGATTCTCTGCAGGTGTAATGCACGATCGCCTCGTAGTCGCCAGCGGTGCCCACCTGGACATTCCAGGTGATAGCATCGTCCTCACTCGTCCAGCTTTCGAAGAACGAGTTGTTCGGTGCTTTCGAGCTGCGGGCAATGGTTCCGTGTGGAATACCGTCTCGGGCAGGCAGCGTCGTTGACTCTGCGTAGCCAACCGTGAAGGGGCGGTCTGCGAACTTGGCCAGATTGTCCATCATCTCCGAGCGAAATTTTGCCGCGGCGTCTTTCAAGTGTTGAACGTCGCCGGGATAGGAGGCCGAGATATCGGCGATTTGTCCTCGATCCTTCTGGATGTCGAACAGCCGCCCTTTGTCATCCAGCCGAAAACGCTCCGTTCGCACGCTGACACGATTTCTCCAAACGTTGAAAAGCAAACGGGGCTCCCACCGGGGGTCGCGTTTGAACAGCAGCGGTGAGAAATCGCGCCCATCGATCGGCTTTGCTGTCTTCAATTCGATGCCGGCCATCGACGCAAGCGTGGGAAGCAGATCGATGCCGGAAGTCACTTCGGAGACTGTGGTGCCGTCCCGGATTCTCTCAGGCCAACGGATGAAGAATGGTGATCTCACGCCGCCCTCATCGACGCTTCCCTTCTTGCCTTTCATGCCGCCATTCCAGCGAAAGGAATTCGGACCATTGTCCGAGAAATAGACAACGATCGTGTTTTCTCTGAGTTCCAATTCGTCGAGCTTCTTCAGAATCCGCCCCACGTTCCAATCGATATTTTCGCACATTGCGAGTGCGGCCCTGGTCATCATGACGTCCTCTTCGTCAGGATCACGATGCTTCATCTTGGGATCGATATTTGCGAATTTCTCGTAAAACCGGTCGTCGACCATCATCGGCGAATGTGGCGTGTTGTAGGGCACGTAGCACAGAAATGGCCGCTCGCGATTCGCTTCGATGAAGGCCAGCGCATGATTCGTGAAATCATCGACGATATAGCCCTTCCCGCGGACCTTCTTGCCGTTGTGATCAAGCGACGGGCTGAAGTAGTGCCCCCAATGACCGGAGGTGAAACCGTAGTATTCATCGAATCCGCGATCGTTGGGGTGATATGGCGATTGCGTCCCGTTGTGCCATTTTCCAAACGCCCCCGTCGCGTAGCCAGCCGATTTGAAAACGTCCGCAATAGTCGTTTCGCCAAGATTCAGTCGGCCTTGCCCAATGCTCACGCCGCTGACACCGGTTCGTGGATGATAACGCCCTGTCAAGAATTCAGCTCTCGTCGGCGCGCAAACGGCACATACATAGAAATTCTCGAAAGTGGCCCCGTCTTTGGCCAGTGAGTCGATGTTTGGCGTCGCGAGATTGGTGTTTCCGTTCACGCTCAGATCGCCCCAACCCTGGTCATCCGTCAGGAAGATCAGAACGTTTGGCTTTTGCGCAGCAGCGGCGGAGATCGCGACGCTGAACATCACAAGCAGGCACAGCAAATACTTCATATTGAATCCTCGGTTGGGTAAGTGAACAAATTCCGCGAGCGGCAGCCAGAAGATGACGCACTTGGCTTGGAAGATGACGCCATTCGCTTCCGGATATCAAGATAAATGCTGCTTTGGCTCCCAGTTTCTTCTGTCTATCGGATGAAGCAGGCGAAGAAACGCTTGTGCGCTTTGTCCTTGACATTGTAGACGATCTCGGCATAGGTGTGCGTGCCGGTCCCGTTCCTATGGTCGCGGCAACGATGTTTCAGGCAAACGCCTGGCTTTGGAACGCCACCATCATATCTCGACACCGGCATATCCTGCTACCGAGCTGCTTGTCGCATAGGAGGTGCCTTGATACGGTAATCTTTGTTTGTGTCCGGCGCGTCTTGGCTGACTACGGATTGAAATCAGATTGGAAAAGGAGGGCCCGTTTCGTGAAAGTAATCGGATTCAGCGCCGGCAGCGTGGGGCGGGAAGGAAACATCGACCGGATGGTCAAGGCGATTCTGGACAAGAGCGGGCACGAGGCCGAATTCGTCAAACTAACCGACTTGAACTACTCCGGATGCAAAGGGTGCGTTCAACTATGTGCCAAACCACGGGTCTGTATGCTGGAGGATGATGCGCAGCCCTACTATCAAAAGGTCAAGGAGGCCGATGCCGTCGTGATTGGCACGCCTGTCTATTTCAACACGACAGCCGCAACGGTATGGGCCTTCATCGAGCGGTTTTTTGGCTATCGTCATGTGGACATACCGATTGCGGGCAAACCCTTTGTGTTGGCGGTCGGCGGTGCGCTGAGACTCGACTTTGCAGTCGAGGAGCTCCACAGGATGCTGGGCAAGTTCGAGGTCGACGTGATCGACACGGTGAGGTTCCTGTCCGAAGTCCCACCCTGTTTCAAGTGCGGTCGGCACCGGGAGTGCGAGATCGGCGGAATGTACAAGATGCTGGGCGAGGCGGCCAAGGAAGTAACAATCACCAAGCAGATGTTTGCCAGGTGGGAGGACTGTTGCGAAGTCGCAGCCGCGGTCGATGCCGCCGCAGGGAAATTGAAGGCAATGGTGACACACACTGACGATCAAGAAAGGTGAAACGATGATGCTTCGCGGCACAACCGTATGGACGTTCACAATTGCATCTGTCGTATTTCCTCTGGTCGGAGCAGCGTCGCTGTACGCCCAGGACAAGCCGGACCAACTCGCATCCGAGCCTGATCTGCGCGAGCTCATTGTTAGCCATGCTGACGAGAACAACCGACTGCAGCTTTATCGCGTCAAGGAGGACGGTTCCTCCAAACACCAGATCACGGACTCCAGAAATGACTGCATGATGCCTGCCTGGTCACCCGATGGCGAGAAGATCGTATACGCGAGAAAGAGTGACAAAGGCTTGGATCTCTGGCTCATTTCCTCGGACGGCAAGAATGCAAGAGCACTCACGGAGACCGGAAGAAGTATCATTCCTTCCTGGTTGCCTGACTCCAAGCACATCGTGTGGATGGTTTTCACACCGGGTAGGAATCCATCCGCTGAGAGCCAACTGCGAATCATGAATACAGAGACGATGCAATCAAGGCGTCTCTTCAGTGATCCTGAGCAAATCGAGTTCAGTAATTCGATGCCGGTCGTTTCTCCGGATGGAAAACTGGTTGCATTTGTTTCCAATAGAGGCGGCCACTTTCGAATCTGGGTAAGCAAACTCGATGGCAGCGGGGCAAAGCCCATTTCACCAGTGAGCGTCGACCACGACGAAACGCTCAACGCCCCCATTGAACAGAAAGTCCCTTGCTGGTCGCCAGATGGCAAGTGGATTGCCCACTGGGAAGGCGTGGAGATGATTCATATGAGTAAGTTCACAGGAAGGCGCGATCCGAAACGTGACAAACTCATCTCCGAAACCTGGAACGTCTGGGTTGTTGGACGTGACGGGAAGAACAAGCGCAAAGCAGGGCGTGGTGACGATCCGACCTGGTCTCCCGATGGATTTGTGACTCGTTCGTTTCCAGATCCTCAAAAGGGCGGCCCCAAAATCATGATCGAGGGAAAATCTGAGTGGAAAGAGCTGCCAATCCTGCCTGCCCGAACGCGCTACGGTCGCTTTGCCTGGAAGCCATAATACGTATCGCCCGATTTTTCGATCCACTGGTCGAGATAATCCCGATGCTGGAACAGGGCATTCTTGTATTCGGGCAACAAGGCCAGGTTTTTCATTTCCCCGGGATCGTTCCGCATGTCTACAAGCGACTCGCGAATTGCTCCCTCGGTGTACACGCAGTATTTGTAGCGTTGGCTTCGGATCATACGCCCTGTGCGGTTCTCGGAGACTACGTAGGGACGCCACTTGTCAAGGTGTTTACCTTCAGCGACCGGCTGCAAACTCTTGCCCAACAAGGTTGTCGGAACGGCGATGCCGGCGTAGTCGCACAAGGTGGGAAGGATATCGAGTCCGTTGGAGACTAGGTGTTCATCTACCGTGCCCGGCGGGATGGTGCCCTTGTATTTCATGAGCAATGGAACGCCCGCCGATTCGTCGTAGAACAGGCCCTTTGACGCCAGCCGATGACTCGCGTCCATGTTGCCGTGATCGCTGGTGAAGACAATCAGCGTCTTATCCTCCAATCCACTGCGGTTCACGGCCTCGAGGATCAGTCCGATGTGCCGGTCGATTTGTTCTGTCAGACGGCAGTAGATCCAACGATAAATCCGCCACTGACGTTCATCGTACTCCTTCCGCATCGTACCCGCCGGCGTTACAGCCCTGGGGCTGAGATTGCTCTCGATGGCATGAGGCTCGTCCGCTGGGATCGCATAGTTGTCTGGCAACGGCGGCAGTTCGTCCAGCGGCAAAGCGGCGGCTTGGCGATATAGGTGCTCGACACTCTGCTTTCCTTTTGGCGATCTGCCCTTATAGGCGCTGTACGCAAAGCAGATGTCGTGCGGATTGATGAACGACGCCACGACAAAAAACGGCTCATCCCGCTTTCGCTCGATGAATTCGATACAGGCCGCCGGCAAGCCGTCGCGCTGATCTTTGAAGTACTCGTCATAGCCTGCTCTGAGCGGGACAAGTTCGGGGCACATGTGGACCTTGCCACCATAGAAGGTATCGTAGCCGGCACTCTTGATCAGCTTGCCCAGCGAGTGCGCATCGACATCGCGCGGAACGTCGGCCTTCATGCCGTTGCTGAACACGCCCAAACGTCCCGGCATCACGCCTGTGGCCATGCTGATCCGACTGGGCACGCAGACGGGATTCGCCGCATAGGCATTCGTGAACCGGATACCGTCACGCGCTAAGCGGTCCATGGCCGGAGTCTTCAAATGCGGATTCCCCGCGCAACTCATCATGCCGACGTGTTGTTGATCCGTCATGATGAACAGGATATTGGGAGGCCCGTCCTTCGCTGCGGCACCGGTCTTGGCCTTTTCGACCGATTGGTTGGGCGAGTTTGCCAGTGACGACGTCGGCGATACAGCCGTCGAACATGACAGAAACACGCCGACATACACCCACGAACAACGTAGCCAGTGCGAGAACATAGGTCATTCCCTTTTTCAGTGCCAACCGAAGTCTCGTTTCGCAGCCCAGTTGGATTTCGATGTTTTTGAACCGGAATTGGCCTATTCGCCCCGCTTCCGACCTAACAGCCACTTGGCCACATCGTCGTTGGCATAGGTCTCGGTCCATGAGTCGTGTTTCGCTTCGGGGTAGACCGTCAATTCGACTCTTGTTCCGCCAGCCGCGCGAATGGCGTCGACCATCTTCTGACTATGATCTAGAGTGACAACTGTATCCTTGGCGCCGTGGAAAACATGAATCGGCAGATCGACGAGTCGGGCGGCCTTGGTGACGTCGCCGCCGCCACAGATGGGTACCGCCGCAGCAAATCGTTCCGGTTCTTGTGCGCAAAAAGCCCATGTGCCAAACCCGCCCATGCTAAGACCTGTGACGTAGACTCGATCCGGGTCAACTTTCAATGTTCCCATGCATTTGTCCAATAGCAGGCTCAAACGTGTGGGGCTCCAGATTCGCTCATTCGGGCACTGGGGCGAGACCACGATCGCCGGACAGTCCGACCGCTGCTCGACCAGCTTCGGTGGGCCATGCACCTTGACCTTCTCAAGGTCGTCTCCCCGTTCGCCCGCCCCGTGCAGGAAAAGAACCAGGGGACACCTCTTCTTTTCACCGTAGTTGACGGGAAGGTAGAGCCAGTAATGCAGTTCTTCCTTGGCATCCTGATCTACCTTGTCTTCGAGCCACATCAGTCGCCGCTTGGCTCTCTCCTCGGGCGTCTCTTTCCTAGATTTGTCCCGGCGCTTCCAGATATTCATATTGGCCGGCACCTCGACGCTAGCTGCCACCTGTTTGCCCGGCACACCTTCTTCGGCGCCCAGAGCATCACTCTGCCAAAACATAACCGAAAACAACACAGCCAGCATTGTCAAACTACGCATGATGTCTCTCTCAGAAAACGTGAGCCGAAAACCGTCCAACCGAAACTGCCGTTCCATCGTACCGAGTGGAAACGCAAGGGGCAAACCGGGCGGGAGCCAGGGACCTGATGGGTGATCCACTTCAATCGGGTAGCCGGGACGGTTGCCCGTCCCGGCTACCCGATTTAGACCGTTCATGGTTCAAGGTCGCCGTCCTGCTCAACCTGCTTCACGTAGCACTCCAAGTTATCCGCGATCTTCGTGAAGACCATTGGTAGGTATGGCACGATATCGGAGAATCGGGGCGACGCTCCATGTGGGCCGCCATGGTAGTGCCGGAGGTGCTCCAGAACCGCATGCCGCTCGGCCTCGGAAACCTGGTCCAGAGGATCTCGGCTCTGATGGTCATGGAAGCTGGAGAGATGGATAAAGGCGCAACCGAACGCGTACACGGATCTCGTCCACCCATGAAGCCTGTCGGTGAGGTCAACCATCTCCCGGTCGGTCACGACCTTCGTTGAATCCAACTGCCGCCAACGACGGCCAGACACCGAGTCCTCGATCAAGCGGTGGCGATACTCTCGGTCGCCCTGCGCCAGTAGGAACACAACGCGTACCAGAGAGTCAAGCTCTTGACGGAGTACCGAAACCATCGCCCGGGCAGTGCCCGCACTGCGTGCATCGCCTGACGATTCTCGGCGGAACGCGCGCGTACCTGACGGCAGAAAGTCTCGATCTCGGTCATGCTCTTCGTCGGTCTAAACGACGAGGATAAGCCGGCGGAAATGGCGCCGGAGACGTTGATTCTACTTGAAGCCCGACCGCCATTTCCGCTCGGCTTCATCCTTTGGTTCAAGTAAGCCGCTGTCGCGGCGGGGTAGTTCGTGCGGGGTA
>CAZUAH010000591.1:0-8525 GCA_964617665.1 uncultured Pirellulaceae bacterium | reverse complement strand
CTTCGGCGTCGTCGGGATCCGCTCGGCCACCTTTCCCAAAATATAAAAAAGCGTCAATCTCTCGACGCATTTTACAATTCCTGACTGTTTGTTATAGTAAGTTTATAATTATTATTTACAAGTATATGGAAAACACAAATGACTCTTTGTCTAATAAAGAATTAACAGAAGTACAAAAAGAAACTGTTGATTTAATAAGTAGCCATGTGAAAGGCACAGTGAAAGCAAATGAAGATACAGTGAATAGTCTTCATGGTCTTTCAGAAACGATAGAAATTATAGTTGATAAGATAGTGCAACTTTACAAAATTATTAATATATTAGTATTGGTAATAAATATACTTATATGGCGTATTTTTATATATAAACCTCTAGTTATGTTTTTGGGCGAAATTAATGTTTGGTTTTCAAACCTTCAACTGCCATGGCAAATTTTTGTAGCAACTTTAATTTCAACTCCTTTTTTAGGTGCTATTTCAATACTAATAGCAAAACCTTTGGACAGAAATATTAAAAAATTCAAAAAATTTATTTTAAAAGTACTAAAAAGCTATAAGTAATAAATTTAACGCTATATCCTAATTCGCTCAATCTCTGATAACTTCAAACTATCACGACTTCTATTATAAACCTGGGTCGTCTTGGTCGAAACATGACCGGCGATCTCTGCCGCCGTTTCAATGTCACCACCATTTTCCATATAGTTGGTAATGCCGGTAGCCCTGAAAGTATGACAACATATTTCAGGAGGCAGGCCAACGGCTTTGGTTCTTCGTTTAATCATGTCTAGGACATTATTAATATGTAATCCGTTCTTACTAAGTCCACGACCACGACCACCAATAGAACGAAACAATAAGCCGTTTGGATCATCTTCAAGTTTGGCCGTTTCAATATATCGCTCGATGTACTCCACGGCTTTATGGTGGGCCGGGATCCTCCGATACTTACTGCCTTTCTCATGAAGTACAAACCAGGCCCTTCGACCTTGAACATAGTAGTCTTTTACTTTCATCCGGACGACAGCTCCAACCCGGGCAAAAGAATATATCATTAAGGCCACAATGGCCTTATCTCGTAAACCAATAATATAACGATCATCAATAGACGCTAAGAGCGTCCTGGCATCGTCTTTAAAAAGAACCGGCGTTTTTCCCTCGCTGGTTTTTTCTTTCGGTCCTCTGACCGGGGCAATAGGATTGTTTTCTATTACTTGGCCAACCACCAAGTAATCAAATAACTGTTTAATAGAAGCTCTGGATTGTTTCACAGTTGAAATAGCCCTGGTCTTTCCTAATTCCTCGATATAAGCGGCCACCATGAACGGCGTAAGCTGTTCTAAGGCTATACCTTTATCCTCACACCATGAAAGAAAATGCCTAATCCGTTGCATGTAGGCTTTTCGGGTATTTGGATTTCTAATTTCTGCCGTAAAAAATTCCACATATTTTTTTGCGGCCAGGTTTCCGGCTTGGGCTATCGCCCTGGGCAATTCAGCCGGAAGATCATTTTTGATGATTTTTGGTAAATTTTTCATAATTGACCAAATATAAATTATTAAGATTAATAGTATTGAATAACGTCCTTTATCCTACGCTATTAAGAATAAAAAAAGAGATTATTTTTTCTTATTTTTTTTCATGTCGACAATTTTTCTTTTTAATTGCTGTATTATTTTTTTCTCTTTCGCCAGTTCCTTTTTCTTTTCTTCTAATTTTTCTCTGTCTTTTTCTAATTTATAAAATTTCTTACTCCATACATCATGATTCTCGATGTCTTTTTCTATTTCTTGTTCCTCTTTTTTCAAACGGGCTAAATAGGTTTTTTGGGGCTTGCCAAGCATATAGTCTAAAAAATCTTTAACTTCGTCCTTTTTGATGAATATACAATCAGCACCATAACGAATGCAGACAGTAGCATTTTCAGTTATTGCCACCAAAAAAGAATCACCGTCAAAGAAAGAGGAACAAGTTAACTTCTCCGCTATATCATACATTTCACCTGCGGTAGTATTCTCTACTGTGGGGAATTCTAATATTATTTGCTTCTTTTCATAATAAATAACTGCTTTACCAAGTCCTAAGGGCAGTTTCTGTTTAGGGTCGTATTGATGAAGTATTTCAAGATAATCACCAAGACATAAACGGTGTCTATTTTTCTTTTGCGTTGAGACTTTAAAGGATTTTATGGGCATATAATTTTATTTAGTTAAAAAACCACTTCTTCTTTTTCTTCTCCTTTGTCACCATGTTTATAGCTCCAAGAATCAAATTCATTTTTGCTTCAATCTGACCTAGTTTAGCCTCAAGTTTTTTTAAATCATTCTTAGTAGCAAGTTTATGGAGCTTCTCGGTTGATATGGACATACTATTTTTTTCTTTTGAACAAAGGCATCAGTTTATCAACCTTTCTTTCTAAATCTTCGATCCTTCCCTCATATCGACCATGGGCACCTTGATTTGCAGCCATTTCAATTTCAAAATCACTTACTTTTTTTGTAAAATTTTCAATAACTGAAATAAGGTCTTTCACATCACCCCTAAGATCGTTTTGATTTTTTTCTAGTCTATCAAAATCTTTCTTGGTGGTAAGTTGACTAAATTGTTTTGCTGTTAAAGTCATATTTTTATAATATAGATATTTGTTAGGTATGTATAAATTATATCCTATAATCCGAGCTTGTCAATGTAGGCAATTTGACAATTTTTCTAATATCCTCCAATATTTAGCTAAATAGGAGGAACTAAATATGAGCAAAGGAAAAAACTGGGTTGATTTCAAAGAAATCAAGGAAAAGGTATCTATGGAGATGGTGCTATCTCGATACGATATTATAGGATCATTAAAACAGACAAAACAGGGCATGACCGGCCCTTGTCCTATTCATGGAGGAAAGCCGAAGTCTAATAATTTTTCAGTCAGTTTTGAAAAGAACATTTGGCAATGTTTTGGAGACTGTAAAAACGGGGGCAATGTTTTGGATTTTGTGGCCGGTATGGAAAAAGAAACACTCCGGGAAGCAGGATTAAGATTAAAAAAATGGTTTTTATCTGAATCCCATTCTTCTAGCCAAGAAGAAAAAAAGAAAGACCTGGGCAAAACTTCAGAATCATCCCCGAAGGGCAATAAACTGGTTAGAGAAGAAAAGAGTAAACCGATTGAAAATAAGCCGTTGGATTTTGAATTGAAGTTAGAGCCGGAACACGCTTTTTTTGAGGAAAGAGGAATTGACCAGGAGACAGTAAAACATTTCGGCCTGGGCTATTGTAATAAAGGCATGATGAAAGAACGTATTGCCATACCTGTACATGATGACCAGGGGCAATTAGTAGCCTATTGCGGTAAGGCTATAACTGAAGAGCAATTAGAAGAGGCCAAATACAAACAGCCTCCTAATTTCTTTAAGTCAGAAGTGGTTTACAACCTGTTCCGGGTCCCGAAGGAATATAGCCGGATCATCTTGGTAGAAAGTTTTATTTCTGTCTGGTGGCTACATCAAAACGGCTTTGTAAATACCGGAGCGTTACAAGGATCTTCATTGTCTGAAAAACAAGAACAGCTTATCTGTGATCGTCTAGGCCCGGATGGTGATGTAATCTTGTTATTTGATGGTGATGAGGATGGATTGTATTGTGCTGAAGATTGCCTTTTCAGGCTTGGCCAAAAGCTCTTTGTAAAAGCTATTGATATAAGCCAGGTGGCTAGAAAACCACACCAGCTAACACCAGAACAACTAAAGAGTTTCTTACAATAACCTTTCCTTAACCAGTAACCCAAAAAAAAGAGACCCCCTTGGTAGGAGTCTCTTTTTTCTATGCCAATAACGAACCATTACCGATCAAATGGGTACTTTTTCCTACAGACAAATAGAAAAATTTTCGCCATCGCCTACACCTCAAGGATTTTTAGAGCTTAAAATATTATATCCTTGATGTCTGTGGCATAAACACCACTGCTAGGACGTGATGTTAGCGTTCATCCCATTGCCCGCGGGATGTGCTAACAAATGGTCTTTTGTCCTGTGGCAGATCTAGCCGTTATTGGGTCTGTTTAAATTATAGCAAATTTTTAAAAACCCAACAAACAATAGAGCCTATTCAATCATGCTTGTTTCTTCTGCTCGGCCATTAAGCCAACCACGCTGAAAAACTTTTTCCGGATTCTCTAAATCATCAAAAAGAGTATCTATTGTGGTAAACAAAAACATTCTTGATCCTTTTCCCAAAGGGTCAATTTCTTTGTTCCGCATAATCAAGCTTTCTATTCTCTTCCCTGTCTTTGGTTTGGTGACAGTCAGGATCCGGAGAGCATTAATACCAAAAACCTTTTTATATAACTTTTGTGTCCATGATTCACTATAGCCAACCAGCTTTTTGTAAAAGCTACTTTTGCCAGTGATACGAGATCTTTTAACCGGCTCTGTTGAACGGTCAGCCTCAAGAAAATACCATGCTAGTCCTGGCTTTGGTCCCTCGGTAATACGAAGACCAAAAGCACCATCCGGTATTACAGAAAAGGCAAAATCTCTTTTCAGTTCATCCCTACCTTTAGGGGCTGTTATTTTCCAGCTCAAGGCCTTGCCCTGGATACTTGGAGGAACAAGCCTTTTTCTTACAATCTCATCCGGCCCGATAAACTCCACGCCTGAAACCACCTGACACGCCCTCTGAATAGCTACCATTATTTGAGTAACCATCATGGTATGCTCTATAAACTGCTCCTTCCTTCGGTTCTTCTCATCCCAATTAATATTCTCAATCGGGTAATCATATTTTGGAGCAAGTGCCTTGGCTCCTTTGGTGGCCAAGCCGTAAATCATAGGAACATTTTTTTCAAAAGCTTTTTGTTGTTTGGCCGGCCTCATCAAGTAGCCGGCATGAAACAAACTATTAAGCCGGCGGACTAAACCTTGTTTGCCTCCACCTACTAGGGCTAAAATCTGTTCTGAATCAATAAAACGATGGATAAATACCAAGTTTAATATCTGGTAATCTCGATCCGTTAATGCAAGGGAAACGGAAGCGGAGGGATCCCGCTTGTATCTGTTTTTTCGTTGGCTTTTTGTTTTGGTCATATACTAAATAATTATTTATCAAAAAATCCTTTTATGTCTTTCACTTCCCTGCTTTCGGTTTCTTCCTCATGTACTTCTTCAGCTTCAACTTCTATAAAACCGTCAATCTCTGGTTGTGGTGGACCTATGTGTATTGTTTTGGCTTCTTGTTCAAGTGAATACCAGCGGTCTTTAATTTCTAGCTCTACAAGGTTTCTAGGCCTTACCCACTCTATTTTTTCGTAGCATTTCAGCTTAAATTTATCATCCCATTCCGGCTTAGTTGCTCGATCTTTTACAGTCGGTGTTTTCACCTCACAAGCCGGGTATTTTTTCTTGTCCCCGGCGATCTTGATTACAGCCTCTTGTGTCCACTGTCCTTTAAGCACACGAGAAGTAGCATAAATTTGCTCCTCTATGGTCTCATATTGAGTATATCGCTCTTCTAGATCAGGGACAAGTATCTCACTTATCCCCCACTGCTCACTTTCGCCTTCCATTTCAGAACCGCCTTTTGTTGAAGCATGACCAGAAGAAGAGTTCTCTGTTAGAAATCGATTGGAAGAGGCTTGTCTTGTGGTGGCTTGAGTAATACCCATAGAGCCTCCTGGGCTTAATCCACCGTCCATTGGCGTGTTAAGTGTTTGACCTGTAAGCACACTTAGCCCGTCTGTGTCGCCAGAGCCTGAACCACGGCCAACAGAATCCATATCTGTCTCAGACCATTGTGTCGCACTCGCTGTTTGACGGCCTTTAGCGTAGCTCTCAACCTGTTCTCGATGATGGCCAACAACCATAGGATTTTTTGAGCTTTCTTTAAATTTCTCTATACTGAAATCAAAAAGCTCATCAGCGAACACCCTGCACTCTTTGCTTGTTAATCCACCAAAAATTACCTTGTTTTGCGCTCCTTGCATAACACCTTGATATAATGGATCGTCTTCTTTCCCTAGTTGGGCAAGTGTCTGGTGGGCAAGAGTGAGATGTAAACCGAACTTCCGGCACTCAACCAAAATCCTCTCAATGTTTTCATTAAGAAATATTGGGGCCTCATCAATATAGAGATAAAAAGGTTTACCATTCCTTTCTCTATGTCTGGCTTTCTGCAGAAAATCATTAATAAGCAAAGTGCCCAAAACTATCCGGTTTGTCTCGGTTATCAGTCTGCCGTGGTTTCCCCCACTTCCCAAATTAACAAGAAGAATTGCCCCCTCATCCATAACCGTTTTTGTATCTAGGGTTGTGCCGGTTTGACCAACAATATTCATCATTACGTTTGAACGTAAAAAACTACTTATTCTATTGACTGAAGAAAGGAATTCACTTCTGAACTCACTACTTTTATAATCTCTTATTTCTTCCCATAGATCATTAACAATGGGATTGTTCATTTTTTTAGTTAAGTGTTTTCTGACCTCTTCATGTGAGTTAAAAATTAAATATCTGCCTTCGGCCAAAGACATCTGCTTTTCAGCTAAGCAATAATAAATGACTGTTAAAAGTTTTTTTAAAGTGGGCGTTTTATTCGTATCCTTTTCCCCAAAAGCCTTGGCCGTTGCTTCCACCATTTCATCAACATAATAATCCAAATTATCTCTATCAAACTTCAAGGGATTAAAACCAAAAGTCCAATCAGGCTCAGAAGGATCAAGGAGGATTATGTTTTTACTGGCCTTTCCCCTATCCAAAAACCCCATTGAAGTACACCACTTCACCAAATCATCATACAAATAGCCATGAGGGTCTATTAGGCAAAGACCTTTGTTGTTAATAATGTCTTGCCTTATCAAATGCTCAACAAACTTTGATTTACCTCGGCCACTTGCCCCAACTATGTGCGTATGTAATTTTCTGGAACTGTCAGGCAAAAGCAATTCTTGTCCGTCTTTGGCCTTGCCCACAACAATAGAATTTTTTCCGTAAAACATACCTTTGCACCTACTTATTGACAGGAATGGCTAACTATGCTATATTATTATATAAATTGATCTTTTCAATAACCCCTTTGTGGTCAGCCGAAAGGCCATTTTATGGCTTTCCGGTTGGCAATAATCAATTAAACCATAAGGGGGAATCATGGGTCAATCATCACCGACACAATCAAAAATTTTTCCATATCTACAAAACTTAACACCCGAACAAGCTGAAAAATCCCTAGAAATGGATTTTGAAAGAGAAAAAAAGACAGAAAGGGCAAGATTGCAAGAAGCAATAAGTATATTTATTAAACCAGATGATGCCCCTGAAGAATCATTAAAATGGGCGTTGGATCTTCTTGATAAGTATGCGTGCCTACTGGCTCGTGTTCAGGCCATAAGAAAAACTATGAACTTTGACCTTGGGCTTTATGTGGAAGCCGAACCAAAAAAACATTTGAGGGTAATAAAATAATCCCAACTCCTCAAAATCGCTCTTCAACATGGGGCTTTGATAATTTTATCGAAGCTCCTTTTTTATTTTTTCAACCTATCCATTTTAGCGTAGTAATCCAACTCAAGCGTTTCTTTTTTCTTCCGTTTCTCTTCCTCGGTTGTGTCGGGGTCAAGGTCGATAGCTTGAATGGAGGTCTTGTACCACTCTTCAGTCTTTTTAATCTTTTTTTCAGCTGCAGCCCGGTCCAATTCTTGTATGCCTTCATCAATCTCAAGTTTTATTTTATGCCTTTCTAAAGCTTCTTCTTTTTCCTTCCTTAAACCCTCTAGGCCTGACTTTTCACTCTCCCCTACTTTCACAATAAACCTGTCATAAAAACCTTTCGGGGGTGCAACAAGTGATAACAAACTTTTAAATTCAGGGGATGCATTAGAAAACAAACCGTTTTGAAGTTTCGCAACTGGATGGCTCGATTTATACAAAACCGTGTAGTAATAAACACCAGGCTCGACATAATCCATCATCTCACCACTTCCGACCTTATCAACTACTGTGGTTCCGTTATCCTCAAAACTAAATTTATCCTCAAAAAATCTATCATCTCTCCTAAAAACATGAACGGTGGAAATTTCGCTGATTGAATCAATATTCCATTTAAGCAACACACCCTCCGGTGTGACAGACGCAATAAACTCCATACCTAGTTTATTAATCTTCTTAACTACGTCTTTTGTCTTTTTCTTAGCTTCTTTCAGAATATCATCAATAAACTCTATAAGTTTTAACAAACCTTCCGGATCTATGACCTCATGCTTTTTTTCTTCAGGTGTCAGCAAAGCCAATCTTTTTTCAAACCTAGATATAAATTTTTCTCTTTCGTTTTCTGACAACTTTCCTGCGTCTTCAAAATCTTGCACCTCCGCAAGTTTAGCTTGAAACTGTAACAACACATCTTCTCTTCTTGCTTCACCAGACAACATTTTTACCCCCTACCCTGCTAACCTGTCTTTTTTGGCAAAGTAATCCAACTCAAGCGTTTCTTTTTTGAGTTATTGTCAAATGTGGTGTATGAGCTTCAAGCGGCTTTCCTGTCAGGATG
>CAZUAH010000590.1:0-8536 GCA_964617665.1 uncultured Pirellulaceae bacterium | reverse complement strand
AGCCCAAGCTTCGATACACATCATAGCTATCGACAAACGGGATGGACGCCCACGTAACTCGCGTCTTCTGCGAGAAACTCCCGTCTGACGCCTGCACGTTTGATGGTGTGTCTGGTGTTTGTGCAATGACAGTCGATTCGACTGCGGCAACACTACTTTCGCCTTCATTGTCGGTTGCGACGGCAAACAGCGTAGTAGGCCCCAAACTCCATCCAGGTGTACCAACAGTTGCAGTCCAATTCTCACCAGACCTCGTACCACTACCGATCTCTAGGTCAGCCGCGCCCCACTCTCCGTTGCCGTCTGCGTCGCGATAGAACACGACCGCAGCAACTGATCCATCCGTATCTGTCACGTTGTCAGCAGTGATGTCAAAGAGATTATCGGCTGGAATCGTCGTTGGCGCAGACAATCCGCCCACGAGCGGCGCGGCGTTGGGTACGACGTTGACTACCAGAGATCGAGGTACGCTATCCGCCCCTGACTGAAAGAACGACGCATGTATGATATTCTCCCCCACAGGCCAGTCAGCCGTAGATACCTCGATGCCGTATTTGCCATTCAAGTTTGGAATCGCGTAGTCAGTACCTAGATAATCGTCTACGCCTGCACTGACTTTTCCATTCAGGTCGACGTCTCGATAGAACAGCGCACCATACTCGCCGCTCGTGTTGATGCCTGTCACGGATTGAAATGACAATTCGATGAGTTCACCCGGGCGGACTTCTGTTTTCGAAGCCGAGATCGGGCCGACGCTAGGCGCTCCCGGTCGCGGACTCAGAGAGACGGTAAGCGTGTAGTTCGGGTTTGTTGTATTGCCAGCGGGGCGGATCTCGACGAAGTAGCGCCCATTTGCCGCATTCGACTTGCTAACTAACTCGAATGTATTTCCCGGTGTACTGCTGTCCGAGTAGTCGACGGAGCTACTCGGATTGTCCATTCTGCGGAGAGCGACACGAATATCTCCGCTGTCGTTGGCCTCCTGAAAAAAGTCGACGCGAGCGCTGATGTCCGCGTTGCCCAGTGGGAGGTCAAACGAAAAGTAATCTGCATCATTCGCCGTCAACGATCCCACAGCGGTGAAGTTCGCAGAGGTGCCAAGGTAGTAGGAAGTTCCGTGCGTATCATTGCGTTCGTACGCATCAGGGGTCGCCGTGCCGTTTCCTAGGATGTTTACCAACACTTGCTTCGCGAGACTAACATTGCCGAAGTTATCTGTGGCCTGAGCAAAAACGAGGTGTTGCCCCACCGGCCAATTATCGGAGTCTGCCTTGGCGTCTGCAGTCGTGCCGACTCGCGAGCCGTACTCGATTAGAGTGTCAGCCTCGTCAAGCGTACCAGTACCGTTGGCGTCCAGATAGAACTTCACTTCGTTCACGACGCCGTCGTCTACAACACCCGTTGCCAACAGATACACGCGCTCGCCACGAATCAGCGTTGACGGCGTGACAGAGAAGGCACCGATTGAAGGATCGCCGCTAGCCGTCAAGTTTCCCGCTACGTTGACTGCCTTGTAATCGATATTCAGGCCTCGTCCCGAGTTGTTAGTCTCACTCGCCTCGTTCGGCACATCATTGGGAACGTCAACCCTCAAGCCGAGAATCATCGCGCCATCGGCAAATCCGGCGGGAGCGTTCGTGGGCAGCGAGAAGTTGATTTCCGCCCCTGTCTTTCCACCCGGAATCAATCCATGATTGAACCGTTGAGCTCCCAACAGAACAGTATTGGTTGAGAAGTCTGTGTCCGTTGACAGATAGATTCCAACGCTAAACGGCCCAGCCGCATACGCGTCACCGATGTTCTCTACTCGAAACTGAGTTTCTAAGGACTGCCCCCAAGCATACGTTGCCTGATACGGATCGATATCTATGTCACGCGCAACAAGATCCGGCCTTTCATTGCCTGTTGGCGCGTTGATCGAGAAGGTATCTTGCTTCCACGAACTCGTTTCATAATTCTGACCAACTACGCGGGCGACAATGCGATGCGATCCATGCCCAAACAACTCTGGAGCCAGTTCCGCATGCCATCCACCCTGGAGTCCTGAGTCGACTGCAATCAGCTCATTTCTTTGCCCAACACCATCAACGTTCTCGTCGTGATAGAATTGAACTTCCTTTATAGCTCCGCCATTTCCCTTCACATCATACGCCCAAAGGCTAACGACTTCGCCTCCTTGCCCATCTCCCGTGACAGTTGCAGAAATTCGACTCAGGCTTGGGATCGCCGCGGGGGGACCAGTTCCAGTATCAGGGTTTGATGAAACAACCGCTACAAGAGGAACCAAGTCGTGGCCCAGCGACAACTGTCTATCTTCAACAGTGTCTTCGGAATCGGAAATGAACATGTCGTGCCCGGCACCGCCATGCATATAATCCGCACCAGGCCCTCCGTCCAGAAGATCCTCTCTGTCTCGACCGAGCAACGAGTCGTTCCCACCTTGCCCGTAGAGAACGTCGGATCCAAATCCTCCAAGTATTTCGTCGTCCCCATCACCTGCGTAAACCGTCGCGTCGACCTGATCGCGAACCGTGACGACATCGTTTCCGCCAAGTGTATTGATCACAATGCGCGCTACATCGGATCGGTCGTACGTGGAAGATTGGCCGTTTGCGTTCACGATGAACTGATCCCGGTTCGATGCAGTGTAGACATCAATGCTGTCGATCGCATCGGATCCGCGAACAATCAGGACCTTCGTTGCGGAGTCATAGGTAAAGTGAATTGGGCTCGGGTTCGCCAGAATCGCACTAAGCGCAGTGCGCGCCGGTGCATCAAGACCGATGAGAGCCTGAGTTGATGGATCGTCGAGGCCAATATCAATCAAGCCCTCCTTCACGTCGCTGGGAACACTACCTGTATTCACCACCGCCATCGCAATGTTTGAAGACATCTGACGAGTTGTTTCAGCTTGTGTCGCAAGTTCCGTTGCGAGAATTGCTGCTCGAAGCTTGTCCTCGTTCATGGCGTTGAGTTTCGCGGCTTCCTCCAGGCGAAAACGTTCTTCCGCAATTCCCGTGATCTTCTTCGTATAGTCATTCATCATCGAGCCGGCTGTTGCCGTCACATCCACGATCAGTCGATAACTATCCTTTAGGCTTGCCGACTTGTTGAGAAACAGTTTTAGTCCGCCCTGCGCTAACTTGGACAATTGGACGAGGTCTGGACCGGCCTGCTGCGCGAATCGCAATGCTCGGGCCGTCTTCGGCGCGTGGTCTTCCAGGTCGTCGATAGCGTTTGCAAGATCCTGGTCATGTTTGATCAGATTTCCCACAACGGCAACACCCGTCGCCGATACTAGACACGCGGGCGTACCTACACCAGTTGGCGCTAGTAAGAGGCAGCCAGGAACGGCTAAGCCGATCTCGACCGTTGACTCCCTAACCGCTTTGGGAATGTCCTGGATCGCCTTGTCTGCTAAGTCTTTTGCAGCGTCAATGAGCCTCTGATTGAATCCTGGGGTATCGCCGTCAAACAAGAAGTCGGATGTCACACTCGCCGCAGTGGAGAAGCTCTCATAGAGTGTGTCAAACACCTCTGCGTCGGCGATCGCACCAATTGACTCGGCAGTAGTCTTCGCAGTTTCGATTCCGCTAGTCACGAAATCAGAGATCGTCGAGTCACCGAAGTAATCGTCGATGTGATCCACTGTGTCGTTATACAGATCCTTCGCGGCATCACTCAGCGAACTAAACCAACCGGCCAGGACAATACGATTCTCTAACGACTCGTAGCTAGGGCGCCGGTGTCTCTTGTTTCTCCGTCGCTTTGCTCGTGACATTCCTGCCTCCAATTTCTCCGAAGGATCTCCAATATGAGCTTACCGGCAGCCAGCTACTCATTGCCTTGGCAATCGTCGTCAGTCTCCCCGATATTGCCTGCCCCGGTCGCGAGGAACCCCGGTCGTCCGGTGACCACGGGATAGAGCGTTAGCAGGGAATTGGCGGGGTCGACATCGCGATTGACAAGATCGTGGTTGTGAGCGTGTTGGGGAGGGGTGGCGGTCTTGGTAGCCCTCCCTTCGATTGTCCGATGTCGGGAATGGCATATCGCAAAGACTGATTTCGGCTGAGGAACACTGGGTGATCTAACAGGGTGCGGACATCTTCTGCTTCATCTCTGCGACACGCGCCGACGAATCACAACCAACACTGCTGGGCTGGGGTTCCAGTATATCAAGGCTCGCCCGGAAAGGTAAGCCTGTAACGCCCCAAGAGGACGGGCATTCTGTGTGGTTGACGCGAGGGCTCACAGACTAACACGAAGAACCTGCCGCTCCCACGGGTAACCGGGTCTTCTGCAACGTGTCGTTCGGCGGCAAGTGGTGCGGTGTGCACGGCAGCGCTCGAAGTGCCAGATGATCGAAAACAACCATGTGGACGTCGACCCGCACCTCGCCACACCAGATCGAATCGGCGAGGGCAAGCAGTCGCGAGCGGTCGACTTCGCACTCAAGTCCGACTCGCCCGCCTGGGTCGTCCGCTTCAAGAGACTGCCACTCGATCGAATCGGACCCTACGAAGACGATGATCGCGCAAGCTGGCCGGTCACCCACAAGGTCCGTTGACCTGGTTGGGAGGCAGGTGCGCGGCAAGCTCAACGGAGGGAGTCTCTGTGCACGGGGTGGCCCGGGTTGGTCCGGGTTGGAGCCGTGCGAACCCCCGGTAATCCGAGGACCGGGGCTTCTCTTCGGTCCAGCCCCGGCCGCCAGAATTGGGTTTTGAACTTATGTCCAATCAAAACCACTTGCGTTTACGTCCCCTTGCTCGTGCGACGGATTCGCGGGTGATCTTTGCGTCCTCCTTGACCTGGAAGTCGAACATGCCCAGGCAGATGAAGTCGGCGCCGCTCTGGAACGCGTAGTCGATGCCGTCTTCCGGCTGAATGGCGCCGGCGGCCAGGACTTTGAAGGCGATCCAGGGGACGTTGACGTCTTGCATGAACGCCACGGTTTCCTCGTGGTCGTGGCAGTACATGTTGTCGTGGTATTCGGCGTGATTCGGAGAGTTCTTCTCGTACATCTCCATGAAACGCCGGTTCTCTTCGGGATGAGCCGACCAGTATCGGTCGTGGTGCAGTGTCTTCATGTAGTAGTCCGGTTCGAGTCCTTCTTTCACGCAGAACTCGAGTGGTTCGAGTCGATGGGCACAGATGCCGACCGGCACGTCGTACTTCTTCATGATCTCGAAAGCTCTGACGATGTTCTCCTGTTTGTTCTGGTTGTACCAGATGTCGCTGGCACCACCCCACAGGTAAACCGACGATGCTCCTAACTCCAGATGTTCGACGACCAGCTTCTCGTACGTGTTGATGTCCGTGGTGATCACGTCGGCAAGCCACTGCATCTTGCCGCCCCATTCGTCCCAATATCGGGAGAGTCGGAATTGTTTGAAGTTGTGATTCTTCAGCACGATGGTGTTGGCGCCGAGTTCCTCGCACTTCTTCAGCGTCATGAAGATCCGCTCTTCGGTGTTGTAATGGGAGGCCAGCGAACGTACGTAATGCAGGTCCCGCGCATGCATATTCATACTGATCAGATTGCTGCCGCTGATCAGGCGGCCCACGGACAAGTTGCCGATTTTCCCAACGGGCATCTGTTTCTGTTTGGCTACAGCTTTCGCGTCGTCCAGATCCAGTGTTTTGAGCCTTGCGCACTCTCGTTTGTCAGACTCAGTGATGATCGCCAAACCGGCCCCCGCATCCGCTTCCCCCTTTGATTTGGGCTTCGAGGACTGGAACGAAAAGACGCCAAAGACCGGCAAGACGCCCAGTGTGCCAAGCAGTTTTCGACGAGTTGCTCTGTCTGTTGAACTCGCGTTATCTGCGGTCCTCCTTAGTCCCAGGAAGGAAACACCCGCTCGCAACCACTTTCGTACTGTCCCGGTGATTCTCTCGCACAATTGCTTCAAAACCGGCACTCTGTTCGCAGCCATCCAAGTCTCCTCGTTTTCTAGTGCGACACGTCAATCAGTTTGATGTAGCCGCGTGTCGAATTCAAGTTCCCTCGCCGTATCTACGTGGCGAAGCGATGGTCAGGTCGCAGCGAGCCCAGGGCTGATCTGCCTCGCACTGTGCTGCTCGGACGATCACGGAAAAAACTCGCCAAGTTGCCGAAAGACTATTGACGCATCAGTCAACTTGACTTAGGATGACCTAAGTCAGGCTGACTTACATTCGATCGGAGGCTGTTATGGGACAGACCAACTTGAGCGCTAGCGAGTACGAACTCGCGATTCTAGAAGTGCTGTGGAGTCGCGATGCGGCGACTATCCGGGAGATTACCAAGGAGATCTACGGGGAGGTTTCCACGACGGCGTACGCGACTGTTCAGAAGCTGCTCGAGCGTCTTGAGAACAAAGGCTACGTCGAACGCGATCGCAGCTCGTTCAAGCATACTTTCAGCGCGGCCATTGAAAGGTCCGAGCTTATCGGGCAAGGACTAGAGAATTTGGCTGAGAATCTCTGCGGCGGCTCTCTGACTCCGTTGCTCGTTCATTTGGTCGAGAGCACGAAGTTGACAGATCAACAGCGAAAGACGCTTCGCGAGTTGATCGACAACGCGGAATGATCCGGTTCATAACTGAGAAGCCAGAGGACGGAATAATGGATACCTTCTTCCAGACCATTGTGTCCAACGCGGTTCTCGCCACGATCCTGGCAGTGGTGGTGGCTGCAGCCACACGCTTCGTGCGGCGGCCCGAAGTGGTCTATTGGCTTTGGGTGTTGGTGCTGCTCAAGCTGGTGACGCCACCCATCGTCCATTTGCCGATTTCGTTTGGCGTGGAGGACGAGGCTGCGTTGGCTGGTGGTGAAGTGACGGATACTGACATTCCATCACTCGGCTCCGACTCGGAGCGGGTATCCAGACAAGACGCCGCTTCGCCTTTCAACATTGTGCCCGAATCGGAAACGGCCGAACGGACGTTGCCCGAGGAAGCCTTGCCCGGACCGGCCGTATTGGAAGCGTCCGAACACGCCGAGGTAGCCCATACGACGACGGACGAAGCATCGGAGGATTGGTCGATTGCTTCCTGGGTGTCGGGTATCCGCATCCCCTGGGCTATCGTTGTCTTGAGCATCTGGTTGTTGGGCTCGGTCCTTTGGTTTGCCCTTGCAGCGGTTCGCTTGTGTCGTTTCGGCCGATTCGTTCGTCGGGCCGAACTTGCGCGGGAGTACCTTCAGGTCGAGGCACAGAGGCTGGCTGAACGATTCGGCCTGAGACGCATCCCGCAAATCCGTGTGCTGGCGGCGCGCGTTCCGCCGCTCGTTTGGCGACACGGACGACGTGCGGTCATCGTATTGCCAAGGGATCTGCTCGATCGTTTGGGAAAAGAAGATCAGGCGGGACTGGTGGCTCACGAGTTAGCTCATTATCGACGCGGCGATCACCTGAGGCGCTGGTTCGAAGCCGCGATGCTCGGGCTTTATTGGTGGCACCCCGTTGTCTGGCTCGCGCGCCGTCGCCTGCATCAGGCGGAAGAGCAATGTTGTGACGCATGGGTTCTGTGGGCCGTGCCGGGTGGCGCGAAAGGATACGCGCACGCATTGCTCACCACTGTGGAGTTTCTATCTTGTCGACGCCCCGCGACGCCTGCTGTGGCTGCTGGCTTCGGGCAAGTTGGGCCGCTTACAAGGAGACTGGAGATGATTGTCGGAGGGCAAACACGGCGACGAATGTCTTTGGGCGGATTCGTGGTGGTAGGCTTGTCGGCGCTCTTGGCATTGCCATGGTCGGCACGCGCCGTACCTGCAGAGGCTCCGGATCAGGCTCCCGTGGTGGTTGCATCGGAAGACGATACGGTGGCCACGGAACGTGCCGAGGCGGAAGAGATGCTCGTCGCAATGGCCGACAAAGACGAAAGCGAAACCGTCGATGCGGCGTCACTTCCCGAGCGGGTGAAGGGAAAAGTCCTTGCTTCCGATGGATCGCCCGTCGCCGGAGCCAGAGTCTATTTGGTGGCCACCGATACAAGTCATCCAATGCTCACGAGCAAGCTTCCGATAATGGCCTGGCCGAGTGATTGGGAAGAGATCATACAGTGGTCGGGCCCCAAGATACTCGGCCAGACGCGCACCGATGCGAGCGGCTGTTTCGATATGCCTATTCCGCCGGCAATGCCCAAAGACTCCTCGCCGGGGCTGATCGTGGCGGCGGACGGATTTGGCCTCACCGCCCCGATCGCCCCGACAGCAATCTTTCGTTTCAACAGTGGCCTTGTCACGAAACGCGGGAACTCGACGTCAGAGCGTTGGACGGGAGACCTGGAGGTCCGCCTGCCCGAGGCGGTGCCGATCCAAGGGCATCTGCTCACTCCAAGAGGCACACCGGCGGCCGGAGCGCTGGTGACGGTAAGAGGAGCGTATGTGCCTGCTGACGAGATGCTGTTGGCAGTGCCACGCGACATGGCCGACGAAAACCTGCCTGAGTACTGGCCCAAATCTATACGCACCGACGCCGATGGGGCGTTCACACTGACGGGGATGCCGGCCGAGTCTTACGTTGCGTTGCAGTTCACCCATCCCGACTTTGCGGTCG
>CAZUAH010000589.1:0-8540 GCA_964617665.1 uncultured Pirellulaceae bacterium | reverse complement strand
GTCGCAGGGCAATCGGCGGAACGGCCATCGTTCCAGATAGACGTTTACGTCCGTAATCATGAATTCATCCCTTTTTCGGTCAGGATCGGCTGAAGCAGTCGCCGGAGGTTCCCGGCGAGGATCAGGCGTTTGGTCTCGTCCGAGATTTCGGCGCCGTAGACCTTCGCCAACTGCGACGCATAGCTGCGGCCGCCTGCGTCGCTACCGAAAACGACACGTTTCGCGCCTAACTCGCGAACGGCCATATCCACCATGCCAGCTGTGGGGTCGCTACCACAGATTTCCACGGTTACGTTCTCTAGTGCACGGATTTCACGGATGCCTCGTTCCCAATCACCGTCCACATGGGCGGCAAAGAAGGTTGCCTTGGGATGCCGCCGAGCCAACGCAGCAAGATCGGCCGTAGTCGATTCGCCGGGCAGATTGCCGGTAGCTTTCCGCCACGTGTGCTGAAGCACGGGAATCTTCAACTCGACGGCACGTTCGACGATAGGATCAAGGCAGGGATCGGCACATCGAATCGCCACCCACAGTTTGATCCCAACCAACGGCCCGTCCCGCACGCAGCGATCCAACTCCTTTAGGCTCTCGTCCGTGTGTTTAGGATTCAGATAGACGAAACCCATCACACGACCATCCGAATGATCGACCGCCCGCATCACCTGATCGTTCTGCAGCCGCACCTGTTCGGGTGACGGGTCCGGCAGGAACGGATAGCCCATGAAGACGATCAGTCGCTGGATCCCCACCCGATCCGCAAAGAACAACAGGTTTTCGACCCGTCTTTCCGGTGTTCCAGTCGTGCCGTTCAAATGACAGTGGGCATCCCAAATCACTGGCTCGTTGGCATCGGCTTGCGACTGACCAGCGAACAGCGGTTGAAGCCTTGCCACGCCGGCCACGGCCAGCGTAGCCTGAGCGGTGCCGGAGAGCATCTTGCGACGGCTGATCATGACGTTGGATGATTGCATAGCTGAACTCACGTCTGTCTAACCCGCAGCCGGAGGCGCAGGTTGTTGTGGCCTTCGAACCGATGCCCGCCTGCGCCTCCGGCGGCGGGCCAAACGGCTTGACTGCGGCGACATCAAATTAGCGTCGAACCGGAGCGGGGTGTTCTTTCACAAACGACTCGACCGTCGCTTCGCCTTCGAGGTAGCCGAGCGAGACCAGGAACCGATCCATTTCGCGGCAGGTCTCGATGAAGTACTTGTTACCCTCGCGCCCGAAGTTGAAAAAACCGTGGCCAGGGCCATCCCAGATCTTCAACTCGCAATGGTTGTCGACGGCGCGGTAGGATTTGTCGAACAGCACCGAGCTTTCCAGCAGTCGGTCCGCCGAACCGAAGAACATGATCATCGGTGGCTGGTCTTTCTGGATGTGGTGAAGCGGCGAGACGACCTTCGGATCACCGCCAAACTGTTCACGGCGACGCTCCATGCCTTGCTTGTACTGTTGGCTTAGTTCGTCCGCAGGGGCCGTAGCCATTACCGGATTGAACAGTACCATTGCATTGGGCCGAGAGCTGATCGACTGGTCTTCGCTTGCTTCGTCCAGCCCGGGCACGACACCGACGCACCCGCCGAGATGTCCGCCAGCAGACCCGCCGCCGGCAGCGATTCGATCGGGATCCACACCGAGTTTCTGAGCATTGGCCCTGACCCATCGCACGGCGGATTTCGCATCGGCTACACACTGAGGTACCGTTGCGCTGTGTCTCGACTTGATTCGATACTCGGCAGTGATCCCCACCATGCCGCGCGATGCCAGATATTGACAATGCGGAGCAAACTGGGAGGGCGTTCCGTTTGTCCAGCCTCCGCCGAAGAAGAAAACGACGGCCGGACGCTTGTCAGTTGCCTTGTGTCCCTCTGGCTTGAAAGCGAAAAGACGTAGTTTCACGTCGCCGATGCTCTTGAAGACGTGCACATCGGCGCCAGCCAGTTGTTTGGCCATGAGTGCTTGCCGGTCGGGACGAGGCTTCGCCTTCCGGCGTGGCCGGGTGGGAGCGTCGTCCGCCGCATAAGCAGGCGCATACGCGACAACACATAGAAGAGTCACAATGGCGAGGGTTTTGTGTAGCACGTTGCTGTCCTTCCAACAGTAGAATCGGTTTCAGAATCGGGAGGGCGAGGCCCCGCCGAGCCGAGACCGCAGGAAAACGAGGCTCAGCGGGAGCTTCGCCCTCCCGGAATCCAAGTCTCAAATACACTCAAGTCATTTGCCGGCGATGATCAGACCGAGCCGTGTGTTGCGTTCCTCTAAGGACAAGCGCCCGCTGCCTTCGATGGTCATCCAGCCGTTGTAGCCAATGGCGTCCAGTTCCTTGCGAGTTGCGGGCCAGTTGACGCTGCCATCGCGGATATCGACGAACTTGCCTCCGTGGCCGTCCGGGTTCAACTGGAAATCCTTGACGTGAATTTTGACGATCAGTTTGCCCAAGGCACGAATCCATTCCTCGGGCATCGCATATTTGACGTGGTTGCCGATGTCGTAGTAGCACTGCACCCACGGGTTGTCGAAGGACTTGATGAAGTTGGCGAAGAACTTCGGCTTGACCCAAAGGTTGTTCCAGACGTTTTCCAGGGCGATTATGACGCCAGCCTTTTCGGCCACGGGGATCAGTTTCTCGATGGCCTTTCGAGATGAGTCCGTGGCGTAGTTCTGGGCTTCGATGTATTGTTCGTACTTGGCGTTATCGCCAGCCGCCACGCGGCTCACGTGGCCCGTCTTCTCGTCGAACTCGATATCGAACTCCCAAGGCTCGGGCATGGGCATCTTGCCAACGCGGCAGGGAACCAGCAGCACAGCGTCCGCTCCGTAGCCTGCCGCGGCTTTCAACGCAGTTTCCACGCTGGCGATCTCCTCGACCACCCGATTGGGTTCGGGGTGGTTAAAGTTGGCCCATCCGCGCATGACAGCGTGGATCTTCATGCCTAGCTCATCGGCGATCTTTCGACCAGCCGCCGCCTCCTCGGGCGTCGCCTTCCAGACGTTCGTCTCCATACCCTCGAAGCCGGCCTCTTTCCAACTGCTGAGTGTTTGCTCGGTCGGCTTTCCAATCAGGGCTTTCTTGAGCTTCGTCTTGAACGGAGCCGCATCGAGCTTTGTAGCCGCCAGCATTCCCACACTGGCAGCGGCCGAAGTGGCGATGAATTGTCGTCGGGAGAGTGCGTGTGTCATGATGCTTGCCTCCAGTATCCTTGAAATCGTCACGTTGTCTTACGTCATCCGACGATCGGCGACCGCGGAACAACAAACATTCTACGCGAACTGACTTCCGTTTTCAGCCTGTTTCCGCATTTAATGTCGCGGCCCGAAGGCTGCGGGCGTCGAAGGCGGCACTTTGCTGGCGAAGTCATCAAGCCGTATCTCTGCGAATTGGTCATTGCCCAAGACGAAAAGACGATCGTCCCAGCGGACGAATCGAGGGGCATCCGCGCGCGAGCGATCTGGGTGCCAGTGCACCGTGACCTCGCCAGTCTTGATATCGACTGCTGCGAAGTCGATGCCTCCAAACAGAACGTGGTCTCCATCGACGACAACTGAAGGATACGTGCTGGGGTGTGGACGCACGGGCTCGGCGATCTCCCATTTGGTCTCGCCCGCCCGGCAGTCGATCAGTCTGTAGCGATGCGTGTGGCCAATGCTCGTGGCAAACAGCGCCGTGACGGTTTCGGGGACCCAAGCGACGAGGTGCGCATTCGGTCCCACAGGAATCGTGTTGCGCGTTCCGGCAGCGTCGAGAAACCGAAACCTGACCGGCGGCTCTTCCCTTCCCTCGATTCTCATGAGAACTCCTTGTCCGCCAGGCGCGGCTTCTGGCGAATCGACCGGCTGATCGCACGCGGCCTGGAACTGGATCTTGCCGTCCGGGCCAGCGACGACTACCTGCGAGTGATTCCTGCTTTCCGTCCTCCACGTCAGCAGAGCCAAACTGCCGTCGGCAGCTGGTCTCACGTCTCGGCCACGATACTGGTCAAACGGACCGAGCGTAGCCGTAAACTTGCCTGAGAGGTAGACGTCCACGGCAATCTGATGTTTTTGGGGATGAAATTGGTGCAGGAAAGTTCGACCGTTAGTTGAAGCCGTGATGTAGCCAGGCCTGTCGGGCTTGCTCGGAAGGACGAAACTCCAGTCACCGGAAACTCCGTGGATTGTGGTCTTCCCAGTTGAATGATCGCAGATGAATTCGTGATGGATGGTCAAACTCGGTCCGGAGAGTGTTCGTGTCACGCTTCCGTCAGGATTGAACCAGCGCACGCGAGTTTGGCCGACTCCGCCGAGTTGTTCCGTCGTTGCGCAGACGTAGGGTGCCAACCATCGGCTTTCGAGCTTGCCGATCGTGCTTCCCGGCAGAGATCCGCGCGGTGGAGGCGGAGGAACCGCCGTCGCCGACCGGATCATCATCAGTGACATGGCAAACGCGATGAGCGACCATATAGCGATCTGCGTGTTTCGTCTGAAACGCATCATCAGTCGGCCTCCTATGTCGTGCGAGGTACGATCAAGGCAGGAGTATTCATATGGTAGGTAAAGTGAAGAGACGACGTTCCTGCCGTCAATTCTCCTGTCTCGCTCTTCAGCTCGGTGACCAAGCGAGAGCGGCGTGTCGCACGTCCATTCTAACGGAAAGTCATTAGCCCCGCACGCGTTCCGGCGTCGGCGATCAGAAGCACGCCGACCGGCGTCTGCGCGTTCCACGCTCTTCTTTTGTATCATTTTTGGGAGCAGAACGGGATCGTCCAGGCTCTATAATACGGACTCGCGAAGAAACTTGCCGAGCACCAAGTGTGGACAGAACTGACGAACAGCTCGCTCGCGCCTCGATCGAAGGGGATTCCCAGGCGTTTGGGGTCCTGGTGGAACGGCTGCGCGCAGGGTTGATCGGATACATTACCGGGCTTCGCGGACGACGCAACGAAGCGGAGGAGGTCGCCCAGGAGGCGTTTCTGATCGCTTGGCAGAAGGTTGGTAGTCTGCGGGAGCCGGCCCGTGTGTGTGCTTGGATCTATCGCATCGCGCACAACCTGGCGAAGAAGCCAGCGAAAGTGGTACAGACCGTCCCGCTGGCTGACGATCCGCCAGCGACCAGCAGTGAAACCGTACCAGACCATCGAACGATTTCGCTGTTGGCAGCGGTCGGTCGCCTGAGTGAGCCACATCGCGAGGTGATCTCGCGAAAACACTTTGCGGGTCAGGGCGGCGATCAGATCGCACGGCAACTGGATATTCCGGCCGGTACGGTCCGGAGTCGCCTGAGCCGAGCGTACGCTGAACTACGGGAGATGTTGAACGAGCAAGAGAACGATTGAGTAAGCCGACGTCAGTCGACCCTAACGACACGAAGACATGGACCATCCTGACGACGAATATCGAAGCCTCCAGCGGCAACTGGACGAAGCGGGCCGCATGTGCCAACCGCGTGATCCGGGTTGGGACGCGCTGATCGACCGGTTGCCGCCTCACGAGCCAAGCGACGAAACGAACGGCGACGACACGTCTCCGCAGGTTGTGCCGCAGCGCTCGGCGTCTCGTTGGGTGTCGCTCGCCGTGGCGGCAAGCGTCCTGGTCGCGATTGTGTTGGGGGTCTCGTTCTGGCCGGGCGCACCGGATCCTGTGCGGGCTGAGATCCTGTCAATCGAAGTCCACCGGCGTGGCATTCAGATAACCGTATTCAGCAAGTCGGAAAACCGCGAACCCACGTTGTTCATGCCTCTGGTGTCACCGAATGAGACGGCATCCCTCCTTGGGCAAGAGGAATCGCAAATGGCCGTGACACAAAGGGAAATGCCGATGAACGCAGCAGGGCCGCCCAGCCAAGTGACATACACGCCTCGAATAGTCCACCTTCAGGAAGGCCCAGGTATGGCGCTGGTCAAGGATCAGCGGATGGTGCTGCATCTGCAGAAGGGTGACAACGAGGTCAAGTTCACCGACGTGGCGGCCACGATTGATCCGACCAGCGTGCGACTGGTAAGCGACACCGACCCGATGGGAACCAAGGTGGTCGAGCAGAACTTCGAGTTCGATTTGGCCAGCGCGGACGCGTTGCTGAAGAAATCGCTGGAACGCAGCATCACGTGCGTTGGAAAGGGGGATGAGGAACTCTTTGAAGGGTGCTTGCTCAGCTATGACGCGCAAAGCATCGTGCTCGGCGATAGCAAGCCCTCGGACGATCCAGACGCCGCGCGGCCCAAGACTCACACGATTACTCGCAACGAGCTTCAGGCGATTCGCATCCAGGAAGTACCCAGAGATTTGTACACGCGGCCCACGCTGGTTTGGAAGCTGCGAACCGACAAGCCGGGCGACCACCTGACCACGCTGACGTACCTCTGCGGGAACGTGGTCTGGCGGGCGGACTATGTGGCCGTTGTCACCGACACCACTCCCGACGAAGACACACTTGACCTGAAGGGCTGGGTCACGATCGACAACCGCAGCGGCACGTCTTACGAGGAAGCAGGCTTGAAACTGATCGCAGGCGATGTCAACCGGGTGCGCGATCCGTGGGCACCGGTTCCACAAAGCAATCAGTGGCATACGTACAGCTTCTTCGTCGGCATCGGGAGGCGCACACAAGGCTTGTCCCCCCGAAAGGAATTCACTCAGAAGAGCTTTTTCGAATACAAGCTCTACACGCTGAACCAGCCGAGCACGATCAAGGACCGGCAGATCAAGCAGCTTGGGTTATTCAAGGCCAGCGGAGTCAGAGCCGTGCGGCGATTCGTCTGTCGATCCAACCAGGGTGGCAATCTGCACCCGGAGGTGCAACTGCTGATCAAGAACGAAAAACAAAACAACCTTGGCCGCCCCTTGCCAAAGGGAATGGTGGCCCTGGTGGCCGTTGACGACGACGGAGACAGCCACCTGCTCGGCCGTCACGAAATCGACCATACGCCGAAGGACGAAGAATTCGATATCAAAATGGGGCAGGCCTTCGACGTGGTATACGGCTATCGTGTCGTCAAGACCGAGCGTCCGGCACGTCGCCGCATGATCCAAACCTACGAGTTCCGCATCCGCAATCACAAGCCCACGGAGGTCCACGTGCGGGCGATTGGAGAATTGGCTGGCCACACCAACTGGACGATCACCCAATCGAGTGACGCGTACAGCAAACACGACTTCAAAACGCTTCATTTCGACTTCCGCTTGGAGCCTGATACGGAAAAGACCATCACCTACACGGTGGATTATCAATGGTAGCGGGATGAAAGGGTGAGGGGGCGACAAGGTGAGGAGGTGATGGGGTGACGAAGGGAAAGGTGAGGACGCACTTGGACTTGGACGTCTACAGGAAGGCGTTTGATGCGGCAATGCAAGTATTCGAATTGTCGAAAGGGTTTCCGAAGGAGGAACGGTATTCGTTGACGGATCAGATACGGCGGTCGTCACGGAGCGTGTGTGCGAACTTGGCCGAGGCGTGGCGGAAGCGACGTTACGAGGCGGCCTTCAAGAGCAAGCTATCCGACGCCGAGACCGAAGCCGCCGAAACGCAAGTCTGGCTGGAGTTCGCCGTCAAGTGCAACTATCTCAACCGCGACGAAGCCGCTGAACTATACAAGACCTACGACGAAATACTCGGCACACTCGTCGGCATGATCAACCACTCAGACACATGGGTGCTAAGATGACCACAATCGATGCTATTACCCCAACTCACCCCTTCACCTCTTCACCTCCTCCCTACGCCACCCCCTCACCCCGTCACCTTGTCACCTTCTGCCTCCTATTGGCGCTCACCTGCACAGCCCTGGCCGAGGACGAGGCAGACCTGGGGCCCGGCGTAAGCCTGACGGTCTACAACCAGAATTTCGCCATGGTCAAGGAGCGGCGGCTGATGGACCTGGAAGCGGGTGCCAGCGTGGTCAAGTTCCCAGAGGTAGCTGCCACGATCGTGCCCGAATCCGTTCAGTTCAGCTCGTTACGTCCCGTCGGTGCCAGAGTTTTGGAGCAGAACTACGAATTCGATCTGGTCAGCGCCAGTAAGCTCCTGCACAAGTACATCGACCGACAGATCAGCATCGTTGGTCGCGACGGCAGCCTGACCGATGGCACGTTGCTGTCCAGCGATAGTGCACAAGTGGTGCTGTCGAACGACGAGGGCATCCACTTGATCCCGCGCGTGAACAACATCAAAGACATCCGCTTTTCCAGCCTGCCCGAGGGTCTGTTGACTCGTCCCACGCTGGTCTGGAAGGTCAAAACCGCGAAGGGCGGGGAGCATCTGGTCAAGGTGGCCTATCGGGCTAATTCGATCAATTGGCGAGTGGACTATCGCGCGGTGGCTGCAGCCGACGAGAAGACGATGGACTTGGCCGGATGGGTAACGATCAACAACCAGACCGGCACGACGTTTGAAGATGCCGGGCTGAAACTGATGGCTGGCGATCTGCATCTAGTCGAAGAGCAGCGGCGTCTTCGCGGAGTACCTAACCGCGCTGGATCCCGCGGAAAAAGTGAGGGACGTGGTTTTGCAGAGAAGAGCTTCGCCGAATACCACCTCTACACGCTGGGCCGCCGCACCACGCTGGCCA
>CAZUAH010000588.1:0-8553 GCA_964617665.1 uncultured Pirellulaceae bacterium | reverse complement strand
AAATAGACCCATCTCGAAAAACCCAGCATCTACCACCTCACAGAGATTGCACCTTTCGAAAGAACGTTCTCATGGAGTGCAATCCGGGAGGATTGCGAGCGCGGATAAACCCGCCGGTCGATCACGGACGATTATTCGAGGGTGGCGAGGCGACCTGGAACGAAGGGTTCATCGGTGGTTTCACAAACGGGAAACTGCAAACCGCCATCCCAACGTACAAGTTGGCCCGGCGCATGGACAATATGGTCTTCCGCTACGTTCGCAGCCCAATGCAAATGGCCGAAGCTATGGCGTTCAATCTCGACTGCTTGGGCTGCATTTGCTGGTTCGAGTACGGCGAGCTTTCGGACTATCCGGGCTCGCATGGAAAACCGCTCGATCCCGATACAGTGCCCTTCGTCCGATTCTACCGGAACCGCCGCGAGTTGTTCCGAGACACCGACGTTGTGGCCGACGTAGCCGTGCTGCGGAGCTTTCCTTCGCAGGTGTTCGGGCCGGCCGAGTTCGCAAGCCTGACGGCCCGTGCTGTGGATGAGTTGATTGCCGGGCGGGCCTGCTTTCAGATCATCAGCGACCAGCATCTTGCCGAACTGGACCGATATCGGGTGCTTGTGCTGGCCGGATGCGGCGCCATACCGGACGAGCAGGCAGCGCATGTACGGCGGTTCGTCGAAGCAGGTGGCCGGTTATGCGTAGCGGGCCCATTGGCTACGCATGACGAGTGGATGTTCCCGCGCGAGAAGCTGGCGCTGGGCGATCTGCCGGCCAAGCGGGTAGTTCGCGTGGAGGAGAGCCAGAATATGGCCCACGCAGTCGATCGCGCGTTGGACCAGAAGCCTTCACTCAGACTCTCAACGAAAACAAGTCCTCCGGGAAGCGAAGCGACCGACGAAAGTCTACTGGGCGTATGTGTAGAACTGAGCGAGCGGGGAGATCAACGGTTCGTTCATCTAGTCAACTATCGCGACACCGAGCCCGTCAAAGACATCTTGGTACGACTCCGCATTCCGGACGGATGCCGCGTGAAGGAGGTGGTCTTGGCGACTCCGGGACGCGAACAAGATCTGAAGGTCACGCATGCTTGCGAACGGGGCTTCGTGACATTCGTCGTGCCCAGCTTGGACGTCTACGAAGTGGCCGTTGTTTCGATGCAGTAGTTCTCTTTTACTCGGGCAGAGGGAGATTACTGTTCCAAACACAGTGAGTCGATACCCAGGAGCCGTCCGGCTTGCGTTTCAGGATGAAGATACCTTTGCCGTCTTCCTTGAAGGGCTCGCCTTCCGCTTTGGGTTTTCCCACGCAGGTGTAGTTGACATGCACAAACGAGACGGGATTGCCTATTCTGATTTCCTCCACGGTCATTGTTTCAACCGATTCGTAGTCCTCGAAATACGGTCGGTTATGCTCCATACAGGCTTCGATGCCCTTCACAGTTGGGCCGTTCGGAGGTAGCCACACGACATCCTCGGTCCAGAAAGCCCGATAGGCATCAATGTCGCCTGCGGTGACGGTGTCACAATATCGCTTGATCCATTCTTTGATCGCTTTCACATCCGCCTCGGCGCTCGACGCTTCTTCCGCGATCCGTTGAGGCTGCTGACTGAACACGGGAGACGCCAGAGACACAAGAAAGACAAGGACCAAGACAACGAGGTTCACCAAGTACTTCATCAAAAGTCTCCTTTTCGCTGGTCGAGAGGTTTCTGTCCAGTCACTGTTCAATGCCAGTCATCTTAGGATGGTCTTCCTGCGCAGTCTACAACTCAGGTGGATCTGGCCGAGGGTCCGAATGATCCCCAGAAGCTTGTGGGAGGCGTTCGGTCGATGTAGGCTGTTGGTGAAGTGACACTTCATGCACGCGGAGGTGATCCAATGAACATCCGAATGCGTACCGTTCCGAATTGTTCGTCCGGTGGTCGTGGTATTCTGGAATCGGCGGCGGCCGTCCTCCTGACGGCGGTCCTCCAGCTTCCGCTGATCGCTAGCGACGATAATGCTGTGATCAAACGCCTGCCGTCATTCCCCGGTGCCGAGGGCTTCGGCATGTTCAGCTGCGGCGGGCGCGGCGGCAAAGTGTTCGTCGTCACTAATCTGAACGGTCGCGGGCCGGGGAGTCTCCGTGAGGCGGTCGATGCGGAAGGCCAGCGGATCGTGGTCTTTGCCGTCGGCGGGACGATTGATCTGGGCGGAGCGCTGTCGATTCGCAATCCCTATTGCACGATCGCCGGCCAGACGGCGCCGGGCGGCGGCATCACACTGAAGAACGGGGCGTTGATTCCTCAGGCCGATCACCTCATCGTGCGCTATATCCGCTGCCGTCTGGGCGAACAGGCTGGCGACCCAGGCGCGGTGGATGCGGTGAGCATCTACCATCCGCTGGACAAGGATGCCCCGGACCGACCGGTCGCCAGCAATATCATTCTGGACCACGTCTCGGCGTCCTGGGGAACCGACGAAGTGCTCTCGGTCACCGGGTCGGTCGACAACGTGACGGTTCAATGGTCGATCGTCAGTGAAGGCGTAACCACGCACAACTGCGGATCGCTGCTGCGGCCCAGTGTCGAGTGTCACATGAGCTTCCACCACAACCTGTACGCTCACAACCGCAGCCGCAACCCGTTCGCCGGCAGTTACCGCGACCGGGCCAACCACTGCGACTGGCGCAACAACGTCATCTACAACGGCGGCGACGGCCACGGGGGAACCAACTGGCACAAGCTGTATCCCGACCGCTGGGGTCCGGACAACGTCGGGCGTCTGCGATTGAACTGTGTGAACAACTATTGGATTCGCGGCCCCCTAGGGTCCGGCACGATCTATCGCGGAGGCGACCAAGCCACGATCTACCAATCGGGCAACCTGCACGACGATACCAACAACGGTATGGTGGATGGCGCCGATAAGGGCTGGGCCGTGTTCGCCAACTATCATGAGAAGGCCAGGTTCACCAGGGTAGCCGAAGAGTTCGCATATCCGAAAGTGACTACGGACTCGGCCGAAGTGGCGCTTGAACGCGTTCTGAACGAAGCCGGCGCCAGCAAGCCACAACGGGACGCTGTCGACCGACGCCTGGTCCAAGACGTCCGCACGGGCAAAGGCAAGTTCATCCGAACCGTCGCCGAAGTCGGCGGCTGGCCCGAACTGGCTCCAGGCACCGCCCTCGCCGACAGCGACCAGGACGGTATGGCCGATGCGTGGGAGAAGACCCACGGTTTGAATCCGGTCGAAGCAGGCGACAGTCGGCTCGACCCAGACAACGACGGCTACACAAACGTCGAGGAATACCTGAACGGAACTGATCCCGCCAAGTACGTCGACTATTGGGTCAATGTGACAGAGTAGACACGTGAGGATGGCCGGGAACTGGGATTCTACGGGGAGTGACCGATGTCGCTCGGCAAGCGGCACCTACTCTGACGGCGTGGCGTACTGGCTGTATTGCTCGGCGATCTTCGCTTGCTTGGGATCGCCCTCGTGAAACACGAACCGGTAGCGGAATGTGATCGCTTCCCCGGCAGGAATAGTCATGTCGCCGGTGCCGGGTGGCTCGCCGCCGATTGCGTGTGCGCCGAACGGGTCGGCGGCAACGTAGCCGTAACCGCGGGCCATCCACCACGTGGGATGTCGCGGGTTGGTCGGATGATCGAAGATGGCAATGCCGACCATTTTGTCATCAATCTTTCCCCAGTAGTCGATCCACTTGGCACGCTTGCCGAACACATCCTTTCCACTGCCCCCTTCGCTGTTGACGGCCTGACCATTGGCCGTGGTCACGCCGCGATCCGGGGCATTGTCCAGACGGAGGTTCGGATGTGTGCGGATCGCCATGATGCCGTGCTTGTCGTCGCGAAACGTCAATTCGCCGTGCGAGGCGTGTAGTGTGATCTCCCAGTCGATAACCCGTCCGCCCGGTAAGGACTGGAAACACAGCGTCCGCGTGTCGGTACAAATGATCTTGTCGTCGGCGGCAACCCAGTTGTTCGTCGTCTGGATCAATCCACGCTCGGAGCCGCTTTCGACTTTCAGCAGTTTGTTATGCACAGTCTTGCCGGAATCCGCAGCTTCCGCAAAGAAGTTCACACCGTTGACCCAACCGTAGGCAAAGAACATCGGTTTCTGGTGCACGTGATCGTGCGATTCGCCCGGAACGCCCATCTTGATCGGCCAACTGCGTGTCATGCTCAGCCCATTCGGACCGATGATGGGGAACAAAACCGGCCGGGAATGACCGCGGAAGATGTACTCTGTGAACAGTTCGCCGTCGATTTGTACACTCAAACGGTCGTCGGACTGTTTGATCGTCACCGTCTCAGCAGCCGCACGGCACGGCATCGCGGCGGCCGAACAGCATAGGGCCACTGCACACACGGTCAAAAAAGTTGTCATTCTTTGCATGGGAATCTCCTTGTGACCGCCTAACGAAAACAAAGTGCTCCAATCATGGTAACCGACCAGCCGGCCAGAAGAAATCCACGAGTGGAGCATTGAGGCTGAAGCCAGCAGCGGGTTATACATTGGGGTCATAGGGCGGGGAGGATCATCCACGTCATGACATCGCCTCAAGTTTTTCTGAAACCCTTCTGAACCGTTCCTCGCTCCCAGACGACCTATGTGGCGGATGAATCAGAACGAACGGATCAACGACGAATTGCTGGTGATCCAGGTCCAGGAAGGGTCGCCTGAAGCGCTTGAGCAATTGATCGAGCGGTGGCAGGATCGGCTGTGGCGGTTGGCTTGGCGGCTGACGGATGACGAGCAAGCAGCCTGGGATGTGATCCAGGAAGCCTGGATCGTGGTGAGTCGTCGCATCGCTCGGCTCGAAGATCCTGCAGCATTCCCTGCTTGGGTATATCAGATTGCCAGCAACAAATCGCGAGATTGGATTCGCCGACGCCAACGCGTGCGCCGAGCGGACGAGGCCTACGCCGAGCGCTGGGAAGAGGCGGCGCGAGCCCGTGCGGACCGGCAATACATGGACCTTCGCGAAGCCCTTGCCGATCTGCCTGGTCACGATCGAGCTATCCTGTCGCTTCGCTACGAGGACGGCTTCAGCACAGCCGAGATCGCAGAGATTCTGAGAATTCCGCCAGGAACGGTCAAATCAAGACTCTACTACGCCCGACAAGGCTTACGCCGATTTCTCGAGGAGAAAGACGATGAGTGAACACGACGAGACATTACGAAGGGCCCTGGAAGAAAACGCCCTGTTTCGGTCCAAGCATGCCGAATCCCTTCGCGAAGCTTCATCGGCCCAGTTTTCCGGACGGTACCGCTGGGCCGAGCGGGTCTATTGGCTGTTCGCGATCGCTTGTGTCGTGACCGGCGTATCGGCCATCAATTCCTTCGCGCGCAGCGACGACACGAAGTCGCTCATCGGCTGTGCGGTCGTGATGCTCGTAGTCTACGAATCGACCGTCCTGCTGAAGCTGTGGTTCGCAATAGCTAATATGAAGATGAGCGTGCTGAAAGACGTAAAGCTGGTGCGACTGGAAATGGCCCGGTTGGCTTCGGCCGTCGGTGTGAAGGATCCCGCCGAGCCGCCGGTCGAGTACGAGCCGATGCGCGGCGCGGCGCCATTGGAACGCAGGCTCTGGCTGGCGGCCTGTGTCGTCGTCGCCATCGCAGTCTCGTCATGGTACTCCCACGGATTCGAGTTTGGCGGCGGACAGCTCTCGGCCGATTCAGTCGTCACACTCGCAGCCGATGGCAGCGCCACAAGTGTGACCGACATCACACAGACGTACCACCATCGACCACAGACTTTCCCGTTCCACTTGCCAAAAGAATGCAAAGTTCGTTGGATCGACCCCCAGGGCCAGGAGATGTCCCATAAGGTCTCGTCCGCAGGCATCCACAACCGGTACGACGTGACAGTTTCGGAAAATGCCGTCGTCGATGGCACCATGAAACACACACGGATCACGGAAACGCCCGAGGCAGCCACGTTCGAGAACGGCATCTGGACGTACAAGAGCGACATACTCTACAGCGTGCGACAGAATCGGCTGACTATCACCGTGAACCTGCCGCCCGGCGCGAACGTCGTTTCCGTAGAGCCAAAGCCCACAGTCGAATTGGAACAAAAGGGCCATACCACCATCCGCTTCCAGGCATCCCGCGGAATGAACGAGAAGTTCGCCTACACAATCCGCTACGAACTGCCATCGACAACGGACGACCAGCGCTAAGCGGTTTCGTGGGAGCGTTGTACAGTGCAGGTGTGACGTCCGCGGTGGATGGTCCGGCATCGCGCTGCCTTGTCGTCATTTCGCTCGTACATCATACGCGTACAGATGGTCAGCGTGGCGAATGTAGAGGCGGCCGCCGCACATTACAGGGTGGGCCCAGGTGGGGCCTTCGCCGCCATCGGGAATCGCGAATTGGCTGATGACCTCGTGGCCTGTGGATGTGGCCTCGACCAATCCGACCGTGCGGCGTTCGTTCATCGTATAGAGCATCCCGCCAGCGAAGACCAATGACCCCTGGCCCACGCCTCGATGGGCATACATCATTTGGCCGGTCTTCCAGTCCAAGCAAACCCACTTGGCGTTGTTGTTGGAGTGCGACGCGCCGTACACGTAGCCATTCCATAGAACGACCCCACCGTGACGATTGTCCAGATTCTCGGTGCGCCACACCGGCTCTACCGTAGCCTTCTGGCTGTCGACATGAATCTTCAGCAGCACAGAGCCCTTGCCGTATCCGCCGCTGACGAAAATGTGACCGTCGTGGTAGATCGGCGTGACGCAGTTGGCCACGTAGCGTGGCGTGTAGTGCTCGAACCGCCACAGTAGATCGCCCGTGTTGGCGTTTACACCGATCAGGGACTTCTGAGACATCGTCATAATAATGCGTAGTCCCTCGTACTCGGCCACAATCGGCGAAGCGTAGCCGGCTGGCTCGCCGGCACTAGGTGACTTCCAGAAGGTTCGGCCGGTCTTCTTGTCCAGGGCGACCATGGCGTGTGCGCCGCCGGGACAACAAATGAGACGGCCCCCGTCGATCAATAACGACTCGGCACGCCCATACCCGCCTCTTCGGCCCTGAAACTCCAAGCCAATGTCCAAACTCCAGGTCTCTTTGCCAGACTTGGCATCGAGGCAGACCAGTTGGTCGTGAGCGTTTTCGTGATACAGACGATCACCGTCGACGGTCGGAGTTCCCCGGGCGCCATCGGGCCCGGATCCCGTCCAGGACGCGCCATTCTTGACTTGCCATTGGATCCGGCCGTCCATGTTCATGGCCGTGATCACATTGGCATCGTCAATATCCCCCGCCGTGTATATCCAGCCATCAACAATTGTGACGCTTGCGAACCCCTGTCCGATTCCTTTGGCGGTCCAGAGCAAGTTGGGCCCCGATTCAGGCCATTTCTTCATCAGCCCGGTTTCGGTCGAGACACGATCTCCATTCGGCCCATCGAACTGAGGCCAGGAGGGCGTCTCGGCAGCGCCCAATGGAAACGGGCCGCTCGAAAGCCCAATCAGAACAAGAAGTGAGATCAGCATCGTCGCCGGCTTCAGTGCGGAAGGCATTCGCATTGTTCCTTGATCCTTGGAGATGGTTTGCCCAATGATAGGGACTCCCGATGTCCTCCGCTATTCGGTAGGACCGCAAGAGCGTCTCCCAACACGTCCGGCAATGTCATCGTTCGCAAGCGATCGAAAGCGTATTCAGACGGAATGAACAGGATGTTCGTCATTGTGGCCGGAAGGCTGTATCCTGTCGATCCTGTTAACCTCACCAAGCAGCATGGGGCTTTCGCGAACGGCGACCGGCGGGGGAAATTCCGCCCGGTTGTGATTCAAGCCAGGACGGCGCGAAATCTGTTCCGGCCGTCGTTCGGGCTTTCGAGCGGACAATCGACGAGGCGTTTCAGATCTGCTGGTGGCCGAAACTGATGAAAGAGCCGCACACGCAGCGACGTGTTCTTTACGCCTCGCGCAGCTTCTTGAGAATCATTGCCGCTGTCAGCAGCGCATGCCAACGCCGTAGCGGCGCGCGTCCATTGGGTTCACCTTCGTCTGGCACGTCCGCCGCGGCGTATTTCAGACAATGGTACATTAAACCCCGCAGATAGCCCTCCAGGTCGTCCTCGGCACTCGCCTCCCGAGCGAGTCGGCGGATTCCCCAAATCAGCTTGGCCAACGCCGCCAACTCCGCTCGCCCCTTCGCCACGTTGCCGAGAGCACTCGTCGACTCAAGCGATTCGGCCTTCAGCACGAGATTCTCCAGCCGATACAGTGTACGACGGCACTTGCATTTGATACAGGAAAAACGTAGCGACGCCTCCAAGGCGGCGAAATCTCGGAAGACGTGACTCTCTCCGGTAGATCCGAAGTCGATCAATCGCGGATGCGTGCCGCGAACGACCAACACGTTGCGGACGTGGAGATCCCCATGGGTCACGCAAAGCTTGTCCACGGTGATCAGGGCTTCTTCGTTGTCCTCGGCCATTGCAGCTTCGACGGGATTTGGCAGTCGCCACGCGGTTCTTCCGTAACAGTTTAGTTCCCTGACTAGCTTTTACGATTCGACGGCGAGGCGGCGACC
>CAZUAH010000587.1:0-8564 GCA_964617665.1 uncultured Pirellulaceae bacterium | reverse complement strand
TGAATTACACGATTCGGCCAAGACAATCGGGAAATAGTTGATCCTCACTTTCTTACCTACGATCCCAGCTCCTACGAACCGTCATTGATTGGGTACAACGGCGACTTCACGCTTGACTATCGAGCGGTGCAGTATGACGACATGTACAACGTTGTCTTCACCTCCGATTGGCAGTCCTTTACGTTCACCATTGCCAATCCTGAGATTTCTGTCACCGAGGAGTTGGACGGCTACACATACGTAGTAGACGACGGGATGGGATGGATCTCGTACTCTGACACGACCGTCGGCCAAGCAATCGACAAGACGTTCACCATTTCCAACGATGGCTTGGAGACGCTGACGTTGGATGCGGGCTCCTTGACCGTGCCGGACGGATTCAGCGTGCAAACGCCTTTCGCTTCCTCCGTGGGGGCAGGTGAAACGACAACGTTGGTGATTCGGCTCGACGCCGTCGCGGAAGGCTCGTTCGGCGGAGATGTGTCTTTTGCAAACGACGACAGCGACGAGAGTCCTTTCGACTTCCATATCGAAGGAAACGTCGTGCCTCCCGCGCCCGAGATCTCAGTAACGGCCGAGGACGAGTGGGGCGATCAGTACGAACTGGCCAGCGGATCGGATTGGGTCTATTTCGACAACACTGGGGAAGGATCACCGATCACGGAAACCTTCACGATCAACAATACCGGCACGAGCGATTTGACCCTCGACGTCAATTCCCTGTCGGTGCCGTACGGGTTCAGCATCACGGCGCCATTCGCCGCAACCGTTGTTCCAGACGATTCGACGACGTTCACTATTCAGCTTGATGCCACGCAAGCCGGCTACTACAGCGGCGCTGTATCGTTCGCCACTGATGATAGCGACGAGAATCCCTTTGAGTTCTACGTGAGCGGTGACGTGACAAGTGGCGGGGGCGGACCATCGGCGGAGATCATCGTATACGACGCGTTATACGATGAAGTGACAGACGATACGGGAAGCGTCGATGTGGGGCAGACAACCGCTGGCACGCCAATCAGCTACACGTTCACGATCGAGAACGAGGGCGACGCAGATCTCGCGTTGGATGCCGGGTCCTTGACCTTGCCGACGGGATTTAGCCTCGTATCGACATTCGCCCAGACGGTCTACTCGTACGGTCAGACCTACCTGACCGTTCAGTTGGACGCAACATCTGCTGGAACGTACAGCGGTGAATTGTCCTTTTCCACGAACGACGCGGACGAGAACCCGTTCAACTTCACTATCAGCGGTGACGTAGCAAGCAGTGGACCGTCGGCCGAGATCGTAGTTTTGGACGAGTCCGCCCAAGACGTCGCGGACAACATAGGCAGTGTCGACGTGGGCGAGACGCCCGTTGGCACTGCCGTCGTGTACGTCTTCACGATCCAGAACCAAGGCGATGCAGATCTTACACTCGATTCACTTTCACTGTCGGTGCCTGCGGGCTTCAGCCTGGTGACAGGTTTTGACGAGACGGTGGCGGCGAGCGGCGGACAGACCTCTTTGACGGTTCAATTGGACGCAACTTCGGCCGGAGCCTACAGCGGTGAATTGTCGTTCGCCACGAACGACACGGACGAGAACCCGTTCAACTTCACTGTCAGCGGAGACGTGACGGGCTCGACGAATAGTCCCCCAGTTGTCGTGAATCCCATCGCCGACGTGACGGTAGACGAGGATTCGGCGAACACAACGATCGATCTTTCCTCGGTCTTTGACGATCCCGATCTGAGTCAGGGTGACAGCCTGACTCTGTCGGTCGGCTCGAACGACAACCAGACACTCGTTAGCACGGCAATCACCGGCCAGCAACTTACGCTCACCTACGCAGCGAATGGAAACGGGGCGGCCACCATCACGGTCGTCGCTACGGACAGCCAGAGTGCAACGGCGCAGGACGAGATCACAGTCACTGTCAGCCCTGTGAACGACGATCCCGTGACTTCCGACGACGCGTATCAGGTACTGCACGACGCGCCGTTTGCTGCCGACGTGGCTAGCGGTGTATTGGCGAACGATACAGACGTAGACGGCGACACACTGACGGCCATCGTAGTTTCCGATCCCCAAAGCGGCACGTTGTCGATGGAGCCGGATGGATCTTTCACCTACACTCCCAATCCCGGATTCCTGGGGCAAGACTTGTTTGCGTACAAGGTCAGCGACGGCACGGTCGAGACAGCTTCGGTGCCCGTCGAAATCACCGTGTACAACACGGCCCCGGTGGCCGCGGCGGACGATTTCGTTACGGGCCGAAACCGAACGCTCACCGTCGACGCGCCCGGCATCTTGTCCAACGACGTGGATCTGGATCAGGAAACACTACAAATCACGCAGGTTTCCGATGTGGCCAACGGGGCGCTGACACTGGACGGGGACGGCAGCTTCGTCTACACCCCTGATCCCGATTTCATCGGCATCGACTCCTTCACCTATTTCGTTAGCGACGGGATTGCAGACAGCGAGGTGGTGGCCGTAGAGATCGAAGTCCGCAACGACCCGCCTCGGGCGGCCGGCGATTCCTTCACCGTGCTTCCGGGAGAAGTGCTTACGGTGACCGGCGAGGAACTACTGCGTAACGACTACGATTTCGACGGAGACGATCTCACACCCAGCCTGGTGAAGGACGCCAGCCACGGTACGCTGGTGTTTGAAGCAGACGGCGCATTCACGTACACGCCGGATGTCGGCTTCGTCGGCTTCGACACATTCCATTACCAGTTGCACGACGGGATCGACTCTTCTCAGCCGGCAGTGGTCTTCCTTCATGTGGACAATGACAAGCCAAAAGCGCACGACCGGTCCCACCGCATCGTACACGATACGACTCTGACCGTAGATGCTGACTCAGGTCTGTTGGCGTGGGCTAGCGATCCGGACGACCAGACGCTTTCGGTTGTGTTGGTCAGCGGCGTCTCGCACGGCACACTGACGATCGAAACGGATGGGGCTTACACGTACGTCCCGAATGCGAGTTTCGCGGGGATCGACAGTTTCTCCTATCGCGTGACCGACGGCTTCCTGCAGAGCGACACGGCGACGGTACGGATCGAAGTGGCGAACACGGCAACGGCGACCACGAACGACATGTTCCCAGTGATCGCCGGCGAGACTTTGATTGTGGAAGCGCCCGGAGTACTGCAAAACGACGTGGATGTGGATGGCGAGGCACTCTCGGCCACCTTAGTCAGCGATGTCGCAAACGGAACCCTGTCGCTCCAGACCGATGGTTCCTTCACCTACGAACCAGACGTAGGCTTCTCCGGTTTGGACAGTTTCACATACATGGTGTCGGACGGGATCAACCAATCGCACGCAACGGCCTACGTCCAAGTGATCGGTTCCGGGCCGGACGATTCGCTGCATGCCGTGATCGACCACTACCGGGCCTCGCACGGCCAGACGCTCAGTATCGGCCATTCGCGCGGGGTCCTTGCCAACGACCGCCATCCCAACGGCGACTGGCTGGACGCGGTGCTCGTGGACAATGCGACGCAGGGATCGCTGACGTTGTACGATGACGGTTCTTTTGTGTATACGCCCACGAATGCAGCGTTCGTGGGAACCGACACGTTTACCTACAAGGCGGGCGACGGGGCGCAAGAGACCGCAGTCGTGACGGTCACGATCGACATCGTCAATTCCGCCCCGACCACTGCCAGTGCGGCTTTTCAGGTCCACCACGATCAGACACTTTATCCGCCCGGGCTAGGTCTGACGGAGTTCGTTGCCGACGCAGACTGGGACGACTTGACGTACACCGTCGTCTCGGGCGTATCGAGCGGAACGCTTGAAATGGGCACGGACGGCGCTTTCACATACACGCCCAACGAGGGATTCGTCGGAAGCGATGGGTTCACCTACACCGTGAACGATGGCGTGATCGACAGCAATCTGGCGACGGTGACCATCGACGTCACCAACAACGTGCCGTCGGGCGTCGACCTGACCTATCACATGCAGCACGACACCACGTTCGATTCCGGCGGCGTGGGGGTACTGTCCGGTGCGACGGACACCGACGGAGACGTGTTGACGGCGGCCGTTGCCACTCAGCCCGGCAATGGTACGCTTGCGCTGGCGGAGGACGGGACCTTCACCTACACGCCCAACGAGGATTATGCCGGAACGGACAGCTTCACATTCACGGTGAACGACGGCGCCCAATCCAGTTCGCCGTCCACAGTCACCATCTACGTGCTGAACGAAACGCCAGTTTCCGTTGGTGCGACTCATTCGGTCCACCATGGCGATACGCTGACCCGTTGGCTGGAAACCTGGGATCCGGACGGGGACGAAGTTACCTACACGGTGACCGACCAAGTGGGTCATGGAACGTTGACGATCGGGACCGACGGCCAGTTCACCTACACGCCCAACACGGGCTATGTAGGGGACGACACGTTCAAGTACACGACCAGCGACGGAATCGCCGCCAGCGAACCGTCCACCGTCACCATCCACGTGACGAACACGAAACCAACAGGAATCGAACTGAGTTATTCCATCCACGCAGGCGAGTCAATTGGGTTTGCCGCGCCGGGGCTCCTGGACCACGCCTGGGACGCCAACGGCGACGATCTGGCCGTGGTGGGCCAAACGGTCACCTTGTCCCATGGCAGCCTGACCCTTGGTTCTGACGGCCAGTGGTCCTACGCGTCCAGCGGCAACTCGAAGGGGACGGAGACTTTCGCGTATCAGGTCCACGACGGCGCCGAAGCGAGCGATCCGGCAACCGTGACGATCCACGTGACCAACGAACCGCCGCGTGTTTACGACCAGCACTTCTTCTTCCACCATACGGAAGGGCAAGTCAGCGGATCGAACAAGACGCTCTCGTTCAACCTGATGGTAGACGGTTACGTACTTGATCCGGACGAGGATCCGGTGACCGTCTCGTTGGATTCGTCCGGCTCGGACGTCACGCTGAACGCCGGCGGCGCAGGCACCGTCACCGTAGCGGTGGACTTTGTGGGCGAGGTCACGTTCGATTACGTGGCCAATGACGGCATCGACGACAGCGACCCGGCAACCGTGACAGTCGCTGTTGGGAACTCGGCGCCGCGCGCCCACGACGACTACTTCACCGTGCGCTCGGGCGATGTACTGCAATTCACGCTGAACGACTTGCTGAGAAACGACTTTGACATGGACGGCGATACGCTGTCGCTTGTCGATATGTCCAGCCCCAGCAATGGTTCGCTTGCGTACGAATTGGGATTTTACTATTACAGTCCAGGAGCGTACACGGGCGCCGCGACGTTCACTTACACGATCGAGGACGAGGTCGCGTCGGCCACGGCGACGGCTCACATCGACGTGGTGAATACCGCGCCTTGGACGATCGGCAGGTCGTACCAGTTGTACGAAGGCGATACGCTGTTCGTCGACTCGATGTTGGACGACGGATTGTGGGACTTGGAGACCGGCGGCCTGACCGTGGTGTCCACGGGGCTGTTGCCCATGGAGGCAGACGGCGGCTTTCAATACCCGCCGGCGGACCCGCCGCCAGAGAACGGGGAGTGCCCGGACTGCGTCGTAGCCTCGTCAACCGGTGCCTCGCCCGGATACACGCCACGAGGCGAGATTAAGGCCGAATTCCGTCTGGCGGACGGGCTGTTGTACAACGACGCAAGCGGGGATGGCGATGGCGATGCGGATGAGATCACGTCCGTTACAATCAGCGTGGTCGAAGACCCGCGGGAAGTACTCCTCCAATACTCGTTCCCCAATCCCTATGCTACCGACTTCGACACCTACGTACCCGAGCACATCTATTTGGAAGAGGACAAACTGGATATGCCGACCACCGGGACCAAGAAGCCCGACGGCGTCTATTGGGTTCTGCACGGCGAAGCCTTCTCGGCCAATGTGCTCGACAACCACTTGTATCTGGACGGCACGGCCGCGCCCGTCGTCGAATCCGTGGTCGATGCAAACGGAATCGCTGTTCCGCTGAATGGCTCAGCGGCGGTCGTCCAATTGGATCGCGGGCAAGTGGACATACAGCCGGACGGCCAGTTCACGTACACGCCCAACGACCACTTCGCGGAAATCGAGCGGTTCGAATACAACGTGACCGCCGGCGACGATTCGGATACCGCGGTTGTGAACCTGGTGTACCACAATCACCCGCCCGAAGCCCTGTCGGACGGCCCCTTCCGCCAACTGCACGGCTTTGCGAACGTGACGGGAAATGTCCTGGCCAACGATGTGGAAGTCGACGCGGAACCGCTATTCATCGCCTCGATAACCGACTCGACCGGCGCTGAACAGCCCATTGCTCCCGGTGGAACAACTTTCACACTCGATCACGGGCAGGTCGAGATCTTCCCCAGCGGCGATTTCACTTACACGCCCCACGACGATTTCAGCGGCAAGGACCGCTTCAAGTACACGCTGGACGACGGCAAGGATATCGATTCGGCGTGGGTGGAGATTGTGTCCACGAACCAGGCCCCGGTGGCTTTCGACGACGAGGCATACGTGGCGCATTACACGGCGTCCATTTCCGGCAACTTGCTGGACAGCGTCTTTGACGGGGACGGCGACACGCTGCGCATTGAAACGTTCGAAGGCGTGGCCCCGGACCCCAGTGGTCTGATCGTGATCGCCCTGGCCGACGGGACCATGACCGTCCAGGAAGACGGCGATTTCCTCTATACTCCGGCCGCCGGAAGCACGTTCGTCGGCGGCTACGATTTCAATTACGTCGTCACCGACGGCGCGGACAGTGACACGGCGGAAACGCAGTTGGTGCTGTACAACCAAATCCCCAAAGCCCACGACGAAACCATCGAACGGTTGGCGGGGTTCGGATCGCTGGACTATACAGCAACCGCCGACGAAGCCGATGGCGAAAATCTCACATTCACCTTGGGTTCGGCAGGCGCCGGCACGGTCGCCCTCAATCCGGACCCGCTCGCGCCGCCGAACAGCTACATCTACACGCCGGCTTCGCCCGACTGGACTGGAACGGACTCGTTTTCCTATACCGTCTCCGACGGCGCCGCCTCGACCACCGCCCAGGTGACCATCCAGGTGGACGAAACCACGCCGCCGCCCGCGGACCCGCCAGTCGTTGCCGCAGACGACCAAGGCTACTGGTGGGGGGGCGACGATGTGCTGCGAAGTGCAAACGGTGGCGAACTGAACGTGCTCGGCAACGACTCGCCCGACCCTTATGTCAGTCTGGAAGCGATTGACGTTTCGCCCGCGGCCGGCAGCTTCGGCACGCTCACCATCAATGCGGACGGCACGGCCCGCTATGTTCCCCACGACGAGCATCAAGTCGAAGCCTTCTACTCGCTGGAAGGCGAGACGTTCCAGTACACCGTGTCAGATGGCGTGGGGAACACGAACACTGCCGAAATCACAGTCCAGCCTTTCGAGTTGGGCGTTGGCGAATGTGCAAGTTGGGGCGCCGTGATCGCGTGTAACGATATACACCTGGACGGGCAGCCGCTCAGCAGCGCATTCGTTTCTGCCTCCAGTGAAGTCTATCTGCGTTTCGCAGGCGGCGAGGTCCATTTCCGTTCGCCCGGGCAAAACGACTACCGGCTTACTTCCTCGGGCGACGCTCGCTGGATCGGCCCCGCCGATTCCGTGTATTTGGGCCTCGAAGGCAGCCTTGTAGCGTCCATTGACATCCAAGGAACGGCCGAAATCGACGCCGACCTGGGCGTTGGGGATGTACGCGCGGAGAACGTTCACATCGCGACGTGGTTGTACGAGGGTTACGATGACACCTACCATTGTGGACTTGCCCACGTTGGCCGCGTGGTGGCGACCGACGAGATTTACTACATCCAGGCCATGGGCTCGATCGCCTCGACCTATTCCGGCGGAGACACGGCGTTGGTGTTCGCCATGGAAGACATTGGCCCCGTTTACGCCGGAATGAACGTGGGAGGCGTCTACGGCAACGCGGATGTGTCCGACGTCACGGCCGAACAGGCCATCGGCCACGTGCATGCGGACTACCATGTGGTGGGCGACATCACCGCCAAAGCCGGCAGTATCGGGGACATGGACTGGCACGACATGCTCGTCGAGGGCGGCCTCAACTACTACTCGGTTTACTACGGCACTCGCGACGAGGTCGATTTCTACTCCGACCAGTTGCCCGGTGGGATCATCGCTGGTGGTGAGATCACGGGCAATATCCACGCCGGCGTGGACGTCAAGATCGTTCACGCACGCGAAGACATCCAGGGCGCCATAACCGCCGGCCAGGACATTTTTCGCGTGCGGGCCGAATTGGGTCAGATGCCGGAAATCACGCGCATCGGCGCTGGACGCGACGTGGGAACGGTGGACGCCGAGTACGACTTTGCTGGTGAGGTCAAATCCGGTCGAGACATCGGCGTGCTGCGAGTCGGCTTCGATCTCGCGGACACGGCTGGCATCAACGGCGGGCGGCATTTCAGTTCGTTGCTGGTCGGCCAACACATCTTTGGCGACACCTTCACCCAATCTGGCAGCATCACGTACGTCCGCACAGGCTATGAAAGTGAGGATCAACTATTTCCCGATTGTCTTGGCCGAATCGTGTAATT
>CAZUAH010000586.1:0-8599 GCA_964617665.1 uncultured Pirellulaceae bacterium | reverse complement strand
ATCGGTTCTCATGCAATGTGATCCCGCTGATGGGGCGCGACGAGCCGATCGCAGGCTTGTCGCGTCCTTTTTTGTGCGCATGCGACCATTTGCGTATCACGGGACAGCCTCGGCTCTCGTCTAGATCGCTCCCTCAAGTCTCAGCAGTCGTTTCTTCATCCGAAGACCGTCCGGTGCTGAGTAGCCACCTAAACCATCACCTGCCCCGACGACTCGGTGGCAGGGGACCACGAGGGCAATAGGATTATTCGCCATAGCGCTGCCAACGGCTCGTGCAGCCCTCGGCGAACCTGCTTTCGCGGCCAATTCGCCGTAAGTAATCGTGTCTCCATAGCGGATTCGCCGACACTCGCGCATCACCCGTTGCCGAAATCGCGTCACGCCGCCCAAAACCAGTTGGACATCCAGAAAGTCATCCGGCTCGCCTTCCGCGTAGGTCCGTAGTCGCCGGGCAAGGGCGTCTCTCGAGTTTGCACCGAGATGCTGGATTTCCTCTGCGTATTCCTGCAGTCCGATCGCCGCGACGGCGCGCTGAGGACCGTTGTGGCCGAATGTTAACGCGGCGAGGCGACTATCCTGCCAAGCCGCCGAAATCCAGCCCAGACCTGTGGGGAAAACGGTAATTCGATCAATGTGGATGCGACGCCTAGCCAATTGCCGTAACTCCTTTGCTGGTCTTCCCAGACATGATTATCCGTCGATTATTCCTGAGATTTCAAGTGGTCGGCAACTACCAGCACTTTGACAGTTCGGACGACGGCATTCTATACTGAGTCTCGATGGACATGTCGCGTGGAAACGCCCCTCTTCGCGGCCTCGGAACCAGCCTCAGTCGCAATGAAAGGGATTGACTATGAGTCACTATAACTCGGTTAGTGACGACTACTACATAAACATGAACCTGAATACCGAGATGGAATTGCCGCAAACACGGGAAACGGTTCTTCACTATTTCGAGCAGATTCAGAAACACTATCCCCGCATGAAGAACTTTTACTGCCGCGATCGCGGTGAATTTGTGCTGGAGGAGGACAAAGACCAGGGCAACTATCGGTGGGCAACGGTCGAGCCTCGTCGCATCTGCTCGGGATACGTCAACCCAGGGTCGGCGGATGAGGCATTCCGCCAGCATAAAGTGGCTTTGGAACTCGCCCCATATGCGTTGACCGTGAGCACGCTGGACTGCGAATCGTTGAATATTATGTTCGGCTTCGATTTCACGTATCGCGGAAACCATAACCAGTTGCTGGTCGAAGCACTGGGAGTCGCCCCCGGCTTGGAACGCATGACGGAAATTCCTGGAGCAACTGTCCTGGGAAACGAGCCAACGTTGCAGTTCGCATTGGACGAGGAGTGTCGTACCCAGTGCCGACTGAGCGTCGAGACTCGTACTGGCGCGTATCACGTTCGGACCGGTGACTTTCCCGAAGAACAGTTGAGTGTGTACTTCACGACGCGGCGGTACGGAAGCCTGGAGCCGGGTGAAACCTATGTGTCGGCCATGAAGCGACTTGTTGAATTGTGCACCGACTTGGTCGACAACTTCGTGATCGAGAACGTGCTGAGACCGCTGCAGCAGGCCATCGCCATCAAGTAGCGCGCGGCATACCGTTGGAAAGAGAAATGGCGTGGTCGATAGACCACGCCACAACGCAAGTTGTTCTCAACGCCCGTGTTTGGATAGGGCACTCAGATGTTCTTGGTCACGCCAGGTGTGGCGCATACGGGGTAAACGCCATTCTCATCCGGCTTGGTCGGTGGCTCCATATCCCAAGTGCACTCTTCCGGCTTCGGCGAGATGCAGTAGTCGGACTTCGTCACCTGGTCCCAAGTGACTTCCTTCCCGCTGTAGCACGAGAGTTGCCCCATAATCGTCACCAACGTGCTGCGAGCCATATAGTCGCCGCAATTGAGTGGCTTGCCAGCGCGGATCGATTGCAAAAACTCGCGGTGTTCCGCTACGTATGGGCTTTCTCTTGGCCCGTCATACTTCCATTCATTTTCGCCGGCTATTCTGCCGTGAACGGGGAAGGCAATTCCCTTGGTACCCATGATGTTGCTGGAGTTCTCGTTGTAGCAACCGCGAGTCGTGCGGCAGAAGGCGTACCCTCGCACTCCGTTCGCATAGTGGTAGACCACCGCGTGGTGATCGAAGACATCGCCAAGCAGGTTATGCGACGTGGAACGCCCGCCAAAACCATGACATTTGACAGGTGGCACTTCGCCTAATGCCCAGGTGGCGCGGTCCATGTTGTGCACCAAGGACTGGGGAACATCGTCGCCACACAGCCAGGAAAAACGGTATTGATTACCGTATTGAATTTCGAGTTCTCTCACATTATGTGGGCGTGCGGTGTTGCCGTAGGGGCCACGAACGAAATTCTCCTCGAACGAGATGATTTCGCCGATTTGCCCGTCGTGCACGCGTTGCATCGTCTCGCGGTAGGCGGGGTGAAAACGGCTTTGTAGGCCGGACAGAATGCCTAGGTTTTTCTCCTTGGCCATTGCAGTGGCTTCGTTCACGACCTTGATCCCCAGCGGGTCGATGGCGTGGGGTTTTTCGACGAATACGTGCTTGCCGGCCTCGATCCCGGCTTTTAGATACATGGGGTGGAATTTCGCGGCGCAGGCAATCAGCACCACATCAACGCTGTCAATGACCTTCTTGTAGCCGTCGAGCCCCGCGAAGCAATGGTCGTCGTCAACCTCGACTCGATCGGGCTTGCTGTTCGTCAAGGCCTTGCGTTTTGCCTCGACGCGATCGGCAAAAAGATCGCTCATCGCGACTAGCCGCGTTCCCGGATCCGCATCCATGGCATTCGCCGCCGCGCCGGAGCCGCGTCCGCCGCATCCCACAATGCCGATACGAATTACATCGCTGCCGGAAGCGTGGGCACTACGTGCCAATGAAAGTCCACCGACGGCGACCGCGCCAAGTGCCGACTTCTTCAAGAAATCACGACGTGAACCCTGACCTGACTTTGTGGCGTTTCCCTGCGGCGTCATGTTGATTCTCCTTCGATTAAGTATTGTTGTGATGCGCCTACAGTATGTTCAGTGCGCATGGGGCGACGCAAGCAAGCGCGCAAAGAGAGCAGAAAAAAAATCGCCGACAAACTGAAGCAAGATAAGTCCGTACTGATGACAATCAACCGGATTGCTTCATAGCGGACAACGCTTCGACTGGGATCGCTATCCCCTTCAGGACACCCTCGACGACAACGGAATCTCCAACCACACCCTGGAAGCGACTTACTAGCATTCTCTTCGGCCGAATCTTGTCGAGTTGGCCTATTAACACGAGCCGGTCGCCCGGTACCACGGGATCCCGAAACCGTACATCCTCCAAACCTCCAAACCCGATCATTGGTGCCTGGAGAAGATTGTACTTCTGAACGTGATAGCTGCACAATTGTGCGGCTGCCTCCAACATGATCACGCCGGGCATCAGCGGCATGTCAGGCATGTGACCGCGGACCCAGAATTCGTCTTGCGTGAGGTCCTTGTATCCAACCACCAGATGGTGTTCGGTGTCATCATGGACGATGGCCGTCAAGTGCTCCATCTCGTGACGTTGGGGATTGTATTTCCGGATCTCCTCGATATCCGCAACCACGTTGTCGAAATCAATCGTAGAAATGTCGTACAGCAGTGGTTTGGTGGCCACGATGTGTTCCTTTCGCCGAACGAAGCTCGCTTTCATACCCCCAAAAGGTAACACACTCGGCCATCAGGTGCGGGTGTCGCCACGCGCACCGATATCGAAGGTCGGCTGGCGTGCTGGGAGCCTGACACACACGCCTAGGTGCGGACCTTTCGGCGTTTTGCCTTGCGCGCCTTGGCGTTAGCCGGACGTTTTCCGTGGTTTGCCTTCTTGACTTTGTGATTCGGTTTACTCACTGCAGATGGTCCCCTAGCGTAATTCTCATGTATCGGACAGAATCTATCACCTTAGCAGGTCAACACTGTCCTGAGAAGCGGAAGTGCGTTGGCGAATCGGTCTCACTCTGCAGACATTTGTGGAATCGATTCCCCGTTTGTCGCACAAATCTGTAGACAGGCCCAGAGCGTCGTGCCGATAGTAGGCGATTGTTTGCAGCTGCTTTTTGTGCTTTTTTGGGAGTCTGGGGCCTACGGGTGTTGACGAAACCGTAGGTGCCTCTTAGGATTCCTGGTTTCCCCCGTGGGAGAAACGTTCGTCTAGCGTGTGCTGGACGCGAAGTGATAACGAGAGATAGCAGAAATCAAGCCAGGGAGAATTCAAGGAGTGCAGCGTGGCCGGACCGACTCATGAAGTAATTCGCATAAGAATGGAGGCATACGATCACGCTATCCTTGATCAAAGCGCTCAGGATATCGTCAATACGGCGAAACGCACCCATTCCGAGGTACACGGGCCAATCCCGTTACCCACTCGGATAGAGAAATACACGGTATTGTCAGGTCCGCACGTTGACAAGAAGGCCAGACAGCAATTTGAGATCAGAACCCACAAGCGACTAATCGACATCGTCCAGGCGACGGCGAAGACAATTGAAGCTCTGAACAAGTTGAGCTTGCCGGCCGGTGTTGACATCAAGATCAAGGCTTCCACCAGGTAGTCTTTCATGCTGTAGTTGTGCGGGTCAATCTATGACTGGATGCCGTTCGGGTAAGGTGGGACGGCTGTAGCGACAAGCCAAGTTGCTTGTCAGCGTAAAGCTCAGAAGGACGTGTCCTTGGCTACAGTTGGTGTTTCCAAGCTCCCGTAGGCGACAGACCAATAAAACAGGTACAGACCGATGGCAAAAGGAATACTCGGCCGCAAGGTCGGGATGACACAGGTGTACGACGACAAAGGTAACGTCATCCCGGTCACGGTTGTCCAGGCAGGGCCTTGTCATGTCCTTCAGATCCGCACGGCGGATCGTGACGGCTACCAGGCTGTTCAGCTTGGCTATCTTGACAAAAAACGGCCAAGAGAGGGCAAGAGATCCCGCCAAAGCCAAGCGAGTCGTGCCGAGCGTGGTCACGTCGCCAATATCAGCAGCAAGCGTTCGTCAACCGCAGAAGGCCAGCCCTCTAAGGCCAATTGCGAGCCCAAGCGTTTCATTCGCGAGCTTCGAGGTTCTGCTGACGAATACGAAGTCGGCCAGCAGGTGACGGTCGAGGCGTTGTCAGAGGTCGCGGCCGTAGACATTACTGGAATCAGCAAGGGCCGTGGATTCGCTGGCGTGATGAAGCGACACAATTTCTCCGGGCAGCGAGCTTCGCATGGTGTCAAAAAGGTCCATCGCCATGCGGGAGGTACGGGCTTGAGTGCGACGCCAAGTCGCCTGTGGAAAGGGCGTCGGATGGCCGGTCAATACGGCAACGTGAAGACGACCGCGCGGAACCTAAAGGTTGTGAACATAGATACTGAAAATCATCTGTTGCTGGTCCGTGGCGCGGTCCCCGGTCCCAATGGTGGTTTCTTGGTGATTCGCGAAACGAACAAGGTCGGTTAGGTCGATCATGACAAATCTGACAATTTACGATCGCAACGGGAACGAGGTCGGGACGTACGAAATCGACCTTAACAAGCTTGCGCCGAAGATCAACAAGCAATTATTGCACGACGTGGTCGTTATGTATCAGGCGAACCGCCGCCAGGGCTCCGCCAAGACGAAGTCGCGTGCTGAAGTAGCCGCTACTACTAAGAAGATGTACCGCCAGAAAGGCACTGGCAACGCTCGGGCGGGCCATCGGCGATCCGGTGTCCGGCGCGGCGGTGGTCACATCTTTGCGATTCGGCCCCGCGACTATTCGTACCGCCTGCCGAAGAAAGCAGTGCAAGCGGCCACCCGCATGGCGATCGTATCAAAGATTGACAGCGGCGACGTTGTGGTGATCGACGAGCTGTCGTTTGAAGAACCTCGCACGAAAGAGATGTGTGAGGTGCTGAAGGCATTGAAGTTGGACGGCACAAGCACGTTGGTCGCGACGGCGGCCCACGATGTCAACGTGTATAAGAGCGCACGCAATATAGGCAAAGTTACCGTGTCGTCCGCGTCCGATTTGAACGCATTGGCCGTGCTGCGACCAAGTCGCATGTTGGTGACGAAGGAAGGCCTGGACGCGATTCAGGAGAAGGCCGGCATGGCGGTAGCGGCTACGTAGCGAGTGTTTGACGTAATCCCAGGATACGCTGGTTTCCTGGGTGACCCGGTTTCGGTAGCAGAAACGGTAAGACGATGGGCAACCCACAGAATAGAAGTTCTGGCACGAAGACGCGGCTTTCCTTGGAGTCCCACCAGATCATTCTGCGTCCGTTGGTGACGGAGAAAGGCGTGTACAACGCTGGCGAATTCAACCAGTACGCGTTCGAGGTGAATACCCTTTCGACCAAAGATGATATCAAACGGGCGGTCGAAGACTTGTTCGACGTGAAGGTCACCAAAGTTCGGACGCAAAACCGCGGCGGTAAGCCACGGCGATATCGTTATCGTTCTGGTTACACCAAGAACTGGAAGAAGGCGCTTGTAACGTTGGACAGCGAAGATCGAATCGACTTCTTCTAAACCGATGGCAGCGTTGGCCGCTTGGCCCTATTGAGACGAAATCATGGGTATTCGAGAATACAAACCGACCAGTCCTGGACGCCGTGGTGCGACAGTTAGCGATTTCGCTGACTTGACGCCAGAAGCGAAGCCGGAGAAGTCACTGCTTCGGAAGGTTCGCAAGAGCGGGGGACGAAATAACCAAGGCAGGATCACCGTACGGCATCGCGGCGGAGGCCATAAGCGGAAGTATCGCGTCATCGATTTCCGCCGCGACAAGGACGGCGTGTCGGCAAAGGTTCATTCGATTCAGTATGACCCGAATCGCAGTGCCCGCATCGCTCTGTTGTTTTATGCGGACGGCGAGAAACGATACATCCTGGCTCCGGATACCCTGAAGGCGGGTGATCAGGTGGAGAGCGGTCCCGACGCGCCGCCGACCATCGGCAATTGCCTACCGCTTAAGAAGGTTCCGTTGGGCACTGCCGTGCACAATATCGAGCTACGGCCTGGGCGCGGTGGAACGCTTTGTCGGAGTGCTGGTGCCAGCGCAACGTTGGTCGCTCGGGAAGCGGATTGGGCTCAGATTAATCTGCCGAGTGGCGAGATAAGACGTGTGCCGGCTGCGTGTCGTGCAACGATCGGAAAAGTCGGGAATCCGGAACATATGGGCATCGTGCTGGGCAAGGCTGGCCGCAAGCGCTGGCTAGGTCGACGGCCTCACGTGCGCGGCACGGCCATGAATCCGATCGATCACCCGCACGGCGGCGGCGAAGGAAGGACCAAGGGAGGTCGTCATCCGGTTAGCCCGACGGGCGTGCCGGCCAAGGGCGGTCCGACTCGGAAGAAGCGGAAACCCTCGAATGCGGCAATTGTCCGCAGGCGGCGTTCAAAGCGGTATGGTCAACTCAGGTTGAAAAAGTAACGGGAGATGTAGCCGCACATGAGCAGGTCAGTCAAAAAAGGGCCTTTCGTCGATTTCAAGCTGTACCGCAAGGTAGAGAGGCAAATCGCGATGGGCACAAAAGAACCGATCAAGACGTGGGCGAGGGCTTGTACCATCGTCCCGGAGTTTGTCGGACACACTTTCCTGGTCCACAACGGGCGACAGCACATGAAGGTCTTTGTGACGGAAGATATGGTTGGGCACAAGCTAGGTGAGTTTGCCCCGACTCGAGTTTTCCGCGGACACGGCGGCAAGGGTAAGCGTTAGATTCGCGGGGCAAGATGCTTGCCTCGCTTTGGTTGCGGCCTTGCCGCATGGGGAGATAAACATGGCATTTCGGGCCTGTCACAGATACGCACGTATCAGTCCCCGCAAGGTACGGCCCTTGGCGGACATGATTCGTGGCAGATTTGCCGACGAGGCGCTGGAGATCCTTCGCTACCAGCCGCACCGCGGGGCGAGGATGTTGGAGAAGGTGATCAACAGCGCGTTGGGCAGCGCTCAGGATCCGGACCAGACGCGCGGCAAGACAATAGAAATTGACGATTTGGTTGTGGCCGAGGCTCGCGTGGATAACGGACCGATGTTCAAGCGTGTCCGACCGCGAGCTCGAGGAATGGCATTCCTGATTAAGAAGCGGATGGCGCACATTCACGTTACGCTGGCAGACATTAACGAGAGCTAGGCATGGGTCAAAAAGTCAATCCGATAGCGTTTCGTACGGGCGTGATGATTGGTTGGAAGAGCCGATGGTACGCTTCCAAGCAGGAGTTCGCGGATCTGCTGATCGAGGATCAGAAGATTCGAAACTTCATCAAGAATCATCCTAAGAAGACGCAGTACCGCAATGCGGGAATCGATCGGATCGAGATCGAACGCACGCGTGACGAGGTCAAAATAATCCTTCATGTGGCACGGCCTGGACTGATCATTGGCAAGAAAGGCCAAGAGGTGGAGTTGCTGCAGGGGGAGTTGCAGAACCTGATCGGTCGACGCGTCAACCTGAAAATTGAGGAAATCCACCGCCCGGAGCTTTTTGCACAGCTAGTGGCTGAAGAAATATCCATGCAGCTTTCAAAGCGGTCGAGCTTCCGCCGAACGATGAAGCGGGCGATGGAAGCCACGATGGACGCCG
>CAZUAH010000585.1:0-8650 GCA_964617665.1 uncultured Pirellulaceae bacterium | reverse complement strand
TGGATCGCAAACAGATCGCGGAGGATCTCGGCGTCAGCCTGATCCCGGTATCGGATGCTGTGCAGCGATTGACGCACGAGGGATTCCTCACAACCCGTCGCCGCCAGGGTACCTTTGTGCGGCCGCCAAGCATCGAAGATGTGCGGGGAGAATTCCTTCTCCGGGAGGCGTTGGAGTGTCAGAGCGCGCGTCTCTACTTCGGTCAGAAGCTCCGCAAGGCGATTCCCCATCTGCGCAAGTTGGCGCGCGCCGCGGACAAGGCGGCGGATGCCGGTCGCCAGCTATGGACCGAAGACTTCGCGTTTCACCAGGCGCTGGTGGCTTTGACGGAGTGCGACGCGCTGATCTCGTGCTTCGAACGCGTCGTCAATCTCAGCCTGTTCCACCAGACCGCGCTGATCAGTCCGATGCAGCAGACCACTTATGACCGGCACCTGAAGCTGCTCGATGATTTTTGTGAAGCGTCGTCGGCTGATAAAGCCGAATCCCGGATCCGCCAACACCTGCGGCGCGGGAAAGAGTCCCTGTTTGAAAACCAACCCACGACGGATTGAATCATGACCAGGTTAAGTCACGCCGACCTTCTCCAACTCAAGCGTTGGAACACGCCAACCATCTACAACGGTTGGGAACAGATCACTGCGGGAGACCCGGCCGCGGACGGATTTAATCTTGAGGAAACCCGCGACTTCATGCCGCAGATGGGGCCGATGATCGGTTATGCCGTGACCGTCGTCATCGAACCCAGCAACAAGACGCATCGGGAGATCAATGCTGAGGCTTGGAATGACTATCGCCGGTATGTCGCCGGCGTGCCCGGTCCGAAGATCGTCTGTGTGCAGGATCTCGACAAGCCTCGCACGATCGGCTCGTTCTGGGGTGAGGTGAACAGCAACGCGCACCGCGCGCTGGGCTGCGTAGGCACGATCGTGGACGGCGCGATCCGCGATGTGGATGAGATGACCAACGCGGGATTCAAGGCGCTTGCGCGACGTCTTTGTGTCGGACATGCGCACGTGCATCCGGTGCGCTGGAACTGCGAGGTCGAAGTCTTCGGTCGCACCATCGCTCCGGGCGATCTCATTCACGCGGACAAGCACGGCTTCCTCGTCATCGCCCCGGAAGAGCAAGAAGACATTCTGGAAGCTGCTCGTTTCATGGATGCCAATGAATGCGAAACGGTCATTCCGGCGGCAAGGGGCGCAACCGGGCTGTCGTCCGATGAACTCATCGAGCGATTGAACGAAGCCGGTCGCCGCTTCGGTGAAAATGCCCGCAAGTTCTCAAGGGAGGGGGAGTGGTGAGAGTTTTCCAGACGAATTCCAACCGAGATCAATCCGTGAAAACACTGTTGGCACCGTTTCTGATTCTCGCTCTTTCGATCCCCGCCTCAACCGCTGCCGACAGAGACGACGTGATGGCGGACGTTTGTGTTTACGGTGGTTCGTCGGGTGGAGTGGTCGCGGCCGTGCAGGCGGCTCGGATGGGAAAGCGCGTTGTGCTGGTCGAACCGGGCCGGCATCTCGGCGGGATGATGGCGGGTGGGTTGAGCTGGTCGGACGTCGGATCGGCGGAGCGGGCGAAGCTCTTCGGAGGGCTGGCGCGCGAGGTCTTCGAGCGCATCGGTAAACACTATGGTCAGGATCCGGGGAAGGTGTTTGAGATCGCCGCGACGAAGATCGAGGGACGCTCGATGGGCGGGGTGGATTTTATTCGGCCGCCCTCGCTCGCCTTTGAACCGAAGGTGGCGGAGCGAGCTTTCAATGAACTGGTTCGCGAGGCCGGAGTGAAGGTCTTGCTGGAGTCGCGGGCTCGGAGCGTCGTGAAGGACGGCAGACGCATCGTTCGGGTCGAGTTTGAAGGCGGTGGTTCGGTGGCGGCGAAGATGTTTATCGACGCCACTTACGAGGGCGACCTGATGGCGCTGGCGGGTGTCAGTTATACGGTCGGCCGGGAATCGAACACGCAATACGACGAAACGATCAACGGCGTCCGCGGTCCGCAGCACGGACCGTCGTCGGGTCGTTTCTCGGTGAAGGTGGACCCGTTCGTGAAAGCTGGCGATCCGTCGAGCGGGTTGCTGCCCTTGATCGCGGGCGGCGCGCCGAAACCAATCGGCTCGGCGGATAAGCGCATTCAGTCCTACAACTTTCGGCTCTGTCTGACGGACGATCCGGCGAACCGCGCGCCGCTGGAGCCGCCCGCGGACTACGATCCGGCGCAGTGGGAATTGCTGGGACGCTACGTCGTGGCGATGACGCAAAGCGGCATAAAGCTCACGCTGCGTTCGTTCTGCAAATACGACCCGCTGCCGAACCGCAAGTTCGATTTCAACAACCGCTGGCCCATCTCCACCGACTTACTCGGCGGCGCGGACGGCTGGCCGGAGGGGACTGCCGAGGAGCGGGCGCGGATCGCGAAGGCGCACGGGGATTACCTGCGCGGCTTTTTTCATTTCCTCCGCAGCGACCCGCGCGTGCCGGCGAACGTGCGCGAGGAGACCGCGCGATTCGGTCTGCCGAAGGACGAGTTCACCGACAACGGTCACTGGCCGCATCAGATCTACGTGCGCGAGGCGCGGCGGATGGTGAGCGACTTCGTGATGACCGAGCATCACATCCGCAACCAGCGTGTGGCGCCGGACGGCATCGCGCTCGCCACCTATCCCATGGATATCCACGCCGTGCGCCGCGTGTTTCAGGACGGGCAACTCTACAACGAGGGCTTGGGCGGAGGCGGCGGAAGGCCCGCGCCGATCGGCTACGGAGCGATCGTGCCGAAGGCCGCCGAATGCGAAAACCTGTTCGTCACGTTCGCGTTGTCTGCCTCGCACGCCGCCTTTGGCAGCATCCGGATGGAACCGGTCTTCATGGTCAGCAGCCAAAGCGCGGCCACGGCCGTCTGCCTTGCGATCGACGGCAACACGAGTGTGCAGAACGTGGATCAAGCAAAGCTCCGCGAGCGGTTGCTCGCGGATGGTCAGATCCTCGACCCGCCTTCGACGCCGGCCACCGCATCGCCGCGGAAGATCGTCAAAACGGAGAGTCTTCCGGGAATCGTCATGGATGATGACGAAGCCGAGTATCAGGGCAGTTGGACCGCCAGCAACGCGCAGCCCACTCCGATCGGCGACCGCTACCGGCACGACGGGAATACCGACCGCGGAAAGAAGAATGCGACCTTCACCGCGACGATCCCCAAAACCGGGGATTACGAGATTCGCTTTCTCTATTCTCCGCACGACAACCGGTCGACAAAGACGAGAATCACGGTCGCCGGAGCCGGCGAGGAGAAGACCTTTCGGATCAACCAGCGCGAACCGGTGATCAAGGACGGTGTTCCCAACGCGCTGGGAGTCTTCCGCTTCGAGGCTGGCGCGAAGGTCCGCGTCACTATTTCCAATGAAGGCGCCGACAGCTATGTGATTGTTGACGGCCTGCAGATTCTCCCCGTTGAGATCGCTCGCGAAGAACGCTCCGGCAAACGGCCTTCCGGTTACGCCAAGAGCAAACCACCCGCGAAGTCCGTTCCCTCAGCCACTCCGCAGCGTAAGCCTTTGAAAGTTCACCCGGTGAGATCCTCTTCCGCCGCCGAAGTGAAAGGCAAGACCTACGACGTGGTCGTGATTGGCGGGACGCCGGGTGGTATTGCCTGCGCCGTCCGCGCCGCGCGCGAAGGTCTGACCGTGCTGCTGGTGCAACACAACCAGCACATCGGCGGCATGCTGACCAGCGGCCTCATGCAATGGGATGCGCTCTATGGCGGTCCGCGCTCTCCCATCTTCAACGAATACGCGAAGAGCATCGAGGACTACTACCGCGAGACGTACGGCCCCGACTCGCCGCAGTTCCAACAGGCGCGCTACTCGCAGCAGCACTATCCCATGAGCATGTTCGAATGCGGAGTTGCCGAGCATCTGTTCAATCACCTCGTCTCCGCCGAAGCGAACATCACCACGCTGCTCTCACACTATCCGGCGGACATCCAACGCGAGGGCGCGGCTTTGAAAGCCCTCACGCTGCGTGAATACAGCACAAAGAACGACATCACGGTGACCGGCGTCACCTACGTGGATGCCAGTTACGAAGGCGACCTCGCCGCGCTGGCCGACGTGCCTTATCGGGTCGGACGCGAGGGGCGCGACGAGTATGACGAGCCGCATGCGGGCAAGATCTTCACCAACATCAGCAAGGAAGCCGGCTCACAGGATGCGAAAGACGGCAAGCTCAACCTTCACCTCTACGGTCACAGTCAGGGAACCATCGATCCCGACAGTCCAGGCACGGCCGACCGCGCCGTGCAGGCTTACAACTATCGTTTCAGCCTCAGCAACGAACCTGGAAACATCCGCCTGCCGGAGAAACCTCCGGGATACAACCGCGAGGAATACGTCGATTACTACCGGCTGTTCATGGGCGCGGGAAAGCTCAACGGGAAGGCGTCGTTCAACTCGGCGATTCTCCCCGGCGAAAACCACACCTTCCCCGAAGCGGCTTGGCCCGAACGCGAAAGGATCATCGAACGTCACAAGAACTTCGCGGTGGGCTTGATGTGGTTCTTGCAGAATGACGAATCCGTGCGCCCTGAATCGCGCGAGCGCTATCGCAGCATCGGCCTGCCGCTCGACGAGTTTCCCGACAACGACAACATCCCGTATGAGATGTATGTGCGCGAGGCTCGGCGCATCGTCGGCCGCCACGTCTTCACCGAGCACGACAACCGCTCTGCGCCCGGCCTCACGCGCCCGCCGATTCGTACGGACAGCATCGCCTTCACCGATTGGGCGATGGACTCGCACGATTGCTCGTGGGATCGCAGTCCCGGTTACGCCTACGACGGTAAGCTGATCCTCACTGAGGAATCGCGTCCGGCGCAGATTCCCTGGCGCAGCCTGCTGCCGCAAGGCGTGGACAACCTCATCGTGCCGGTCTGCCTCAGCGCCACCCACGTCGCGTGGGGCGCGGTGCGACTCGAACCCGTCTGGATGATGACCGGCGAAGCCGCCGGGCTCGCCGCCGCGTTGGCAAGACGGCAAGGCACGACGCCCGGACAGCTCGATCCCGATCTGCTCGTGCGCGCCCTCTGCGAGAAACGCCATTTCGTCAGCTTCTTCAACGACCTCGAAGCGTCCGCGGTCCATCCCGCCATGCCCGCCGCCCAGTATTTTGCGGCGCGCGGATTCTTCCCGGATTACAACGCCCGTCTCGACGAACCGCTGACCGAGGCCGTGCGTCGCGTCTGGGGCGGAGGATTGGCCGCGCTCCGCGAAGGCCGCCTCGATGTCATGACGTTTGCCAAACAGGTCAGTCAGGCGGAAGCCGACGATTCTCCCAAACTGGAACGCGCGCGCGGCGAAGCCATGCTGAGCATGTGGCGCGCCGTCAGCGACGTGCATCGTCGAGCCGCCTTTGTCAAAGAGCCGCGCATCTTCATCCGCCACGGCGAAAGACGTCGCCGATTCATCGGACCCCATGCCATCGAACTGCCCAATGGCAATCTTCTCATGAGCGCGCCATGGGGTCGCCCGCCCGCCGACATCGCCGAGGAAATCGTCGCCAACCATCCCGTGCCCGACCTTTACCGCAGCACGGATCGAGGGCGCACCTGGACCAACGCCGGCCCCCTGCCGGTGAAATGGAGACATCGCGGTTTCGTTTCGGATGGTGGCGTCAGTTTCCTGCGCCTCGCCGACGGCCGACTCGCGATGCTGTTGCATCGACACATTCGGGGCTTCAAGGGCGGCGGTCTGCCCGCGATCTGCTTCTCCAGCGACGACGGCCAAACCTGGACCGATCCCATGCTCCTCGCCGGACCCGAAGACGAGGGCGTGTGGTATGTCATGAACAATCGCCTCGTGCAGACTCGCGGCGGACGCCTGCTCGTGCCCGTCGCCCGCGCCGTCGGCAAATTCGAAGGCGACCGCGACGAGTCACTCGTCTTCTACAGCGACGACGCCGGAAAAACATGGCAACGATCCGAGCCCGCGCCACTGCCCGACGGCCCGCGCGGCATGGCCGAGCCGTGCGTGATCGAATTGAAAGACGGCCGCCTGCTCATGCTCGCGCGCGGAGGCCTCGGTGTGTTGCTCGCATCGCATTCCGAGGACGGCGGACGCACCTGGTCGCGCGGGACGACCACCACGCTCACTTCGCCGCTCAGTTCCTTCACTCTGCACCGGCTTCCGGACGGACGCCTCATCGTTTTCTACAACCACGCCGCGCCCAGCGAACCCGGTGGTGCTTTTCCTCGCTGCCCGCTCGCCTACGCCGTGTCCGCCGACGAGGGCACGACCTGGAGCGCACCCTTCATCATCGACGACGAGGGCCTGAAGCCCGCCTCCGGCGAACTGCCCGACATGGCCCACGTCTATCCCGGCATCACCTTCCTCAAGGAAGGCATGCTCGTCCTCTATTCTTCCCACATGACCCGCAACCGCTTCGGCGCCCGCAGCGGCGACGCCCCGTGGACACCAGAGCAACTCGCCCGCACGGGCGGCAAAGTCGCGCTGCTCGCCTATCCGCCGGCCAATCTCCCGTATCCGCCCGTTTCGCGCAAGCCGGCCGGCATCGTGCTGGATGACGACGCGGCGGAATACACCGGCGCTTGGAAGGTGGGCGAAAGACTCACGCCCCTCATCGGCTTTTCGTATCGGCACGATGATCCGGCAACGAAGTCGGGTGCCGTGGCAAAGTTCACGCCCGAGATTCCGGCGGATGGGAAATACGAGGTGCGTCTGCTGTATATTCATGCCGCGAATCGCTCGCAAAAGGTCGCCGTCACGATCCGCAGCGGCGAAGGCGAAAAAGTGGTCACGCAAGACCAGCGCGTGGCCTGTTTGGAAAATGGCATTCCTCGTTCGCTAGGCGTGTTTGCCTTTGCAAAGGGCAAGTCTGGCTCCATTGAGATCTCAAACGCGGGAGCGAACGGCTATGTCATCATCGACGGCCTGCAACTCGTGCCGGAGGACATCGCCAGGACCGAGCGCGCGGCTGGGAGGAACGCCGGGTTTCCGCTCAGGACCGTCGCTGCGACAGGGCCGGTGGTGATTCCGCCGCCGATGCTTCTGAAGACGGATGCCAAGCCGGAGGAGGTGAACGGCAAGTCGTATGATCTCGTCGTCATCGGCGGAACGCCGGGCGGTATCGCCTGCGCGGTGCGGGCCGCGCGCGTGGGGCTGAGCGTGTTGCTCGTGAATCACACGCGGCATCTCGGTGGTTTCATGACGAGTGGCGCGGGAGGTTGGGAAGCACCGTATGACGGTCTGCGCTCCCCGATCTATGGCGAGATGCTCACTAACGCAGCGGCCTATTACCGCGACACATACGGCGAAGGCTCATCGCAGCATCTCGCCTCGATGCCGAGCAAGACCAGCCGCGCCCACATTGACCGCCCGAAGATCGAGCCGCGCATCGCTGAGATGCTTTTCAATCAAATGGTCGAGCGTGAGAAGTCGCTGACCGTGCTGCTCGGTCACATCGTCACGAATGTCGAGCGTGACGGCGCGTTGCTCAAAAACGTGACACTCCAGCCGATGCACGGCGAAGGCCGCGTGACCGTGCGTGGGAAGGTGTTCGCCGACGGCATGTACGAAGGCGATCTCATGGCCGCAGCAGGTGTGAAAACGCAGGTCGGCCGCGAATCGCGTGCGCAATACGGCGAGAAGCATGCTGGCGTCATCTACACCAAGAAACGTCACAAAGAACCGGGCCAGCGCGGCTTTCCGAAGGCCGCAGACGAAGGCACTCTGAACATCCGCTACAACAGTCACGCCACGGCTGACATCGTCGAAGGTCCGAACAGTGGCGAAGCGGACAGTTCGGTGATGGCCTACAACTATCGCCTCATCCTCACGCGCGATCCGGCGAACAAGATCATGGTGGAGAGGCCCGCGAACTTCGATCTCGCGTTGGCCAAGGCGGCCAGCGGCGGCGGCTTCGTGCCCAACCTGCCGAATCGCAAAGTCGCGTGGAACGGCGGTCGTCTGGTCGGACCTCAGAACGACTATCCCGGCGGCGACTGGGCCACGCGCGAGGCGGTTTCAAAGCGCTACCTCGACGCCATGCTCATGCGCCTTTGGTGGATGCAAAACGATCTCGACGCGCCGGAGCGATTGCGCAAGCAGTTCGCGGGTTACGGCCTCGCCGCAGATGAATTCCCGGACAACAACCACGCGCCGTATGAGATCTATGTGCGCGAGGCGCGGCGGCTCGTCGGTCGCTACGTCTTCAAAGAGCAGGACAACGCCATCGCCGATGGCATCGCCCGCACGCCCATCCACAGCGACAGCATCGCCATCACCGACTGGCCGGTGGATTCCGTCGCCTGCCTGCCGCGCAAAGCCCCCGGCAGCAACACGGACGGCATCCTCTTCCTCGCCGAAGAATCGCGCCCAGCGCAGGTGTCCTACCGCTCGCTGCTGCCTGTGGAGGTGGACAACCTGCTCGTGCCGGTCGCGCTGTCGGCCTCGCACGTCGGCTGGGGCTCCATCCGTCTCGAACCTGTCTGGATGCAGACCGGCGAAAGCGCCGGATTCGCCGCCGCGCTCGCGGTGAAAGGCCGGACCACACCTGCCGCGCTCGATCCCGACACGTTGATCCGCATCCGGCGGCGCACTCTGCGAGCGCGTGGCCATGAAGTAGCGGCTCGGATT
>CAZUAH010000584.1:0-8674 GCA_964617665.1 uncultured Pirellulaceae bacterium | reverse complement strand
AACAAAACCCGAACGATCGGAATATTTACGCTATAGCAACTTTGGTGCACCCGACTCGGTGGCAGAGGTGGCCGGGCGGCTTGGTGTCTCGCGGCAGACCGTCTACCGGGCTCTGGAGCTGTTGCAGCAAAGGCTGGAGAAAAAATCTGAAAAATTGTGACAAAAGCGAGTTTCGCCGCAATGTACATGCTGAAGCTCGTTCCGCCGGGCGGAAGAAAACGCATATCTGACGACTTCGCAGAAAGGTAACGACGTGTCCAATCCGGGACTTTTGGCACTCTCCGAGGGCGATCGTGAAACGCTGGAAACCTGGGTCGTCGAATTCGACCAAACCTGGCACGAGGATGCTCTGGCCGCGTGGGCCGCCGATAAGTTGCCGGATCGGGGAGAGCCGCTTCGTCGGTTGGCGCTTGCGGAGATGGTAAAGGTGGACTTGGAGCGGCAATGGGAGCATGATCACCGATTGACTCTGGAATCCTACTTGAAACGGTTCCCGGAACTGGGGGACACGAATTCCGTTTCGGTCGACCTGATCTTGGCCGAATACAACGTGCGCCGGCAGTTTGGTAAGACGGCGGATCTTGGCAAGTTCACCAGTCGTTTTCCCTGTCAAGCCGATGAACTGGCCGAACTGGTAGAGCAAGTTGCAGCCAAACGATCTGTCCCACCGCTCTCGTTCGAACAGCCGCCTGTGGCCGAAAGAGACACTTCGCGGCCTGGGGCGGGGGTCGACACGACCCGGCCTTTGCCGCAAACGCCGACGGAACTGCCCGAAACGTTCGGCCGCTACCGTGTTCTGAAGAAGCTGGGGCAAGGTGGTATGGGCGCGGTCTACCTGGTCCACGATACGCAGCTTGACCGTCAAGTAGCCCTAAAGGTACCGCATTTCTCTGATCGTGACGGCCCAGAGTCCATCGAGAGGTTTCAGCGGGAAGCGCGGGCCGCCGCGACGATCGAGCACCCAAACGCATGTCCCATCTACGATGTAGACGAGATCCGTGGCATTCATTACATGACCATGGCCTACGTCGAAGGCGACCTGTTGTCCGAGGCAATCCAGCCGGGCAAACCGACGCCTGTGCCGCGGACGGTTACCCTGGTTCGCAAGCTGGCATTGGCTCTGCAGGACGCCCATGACAGTGGGGTAGTCCACCGCGACTTGAAACCCAGCAATGTCATCATCAACCAGCGTGGCGAGCCAGTGATCATGGATTTCGGCTTGGCCCGACGCGTGGAGAGTGACGAGACAGCATTGACACGAACCGGCGCGGTGCTTGGCACTCCGGCTTACATGTCGCCCGAGCAGGCCCGCGGACGCGGCCAGGAAATCGACCCGCGCAGTGACGTCTACAGCTTGGGCGTAATTCTATATGAACTGTTGACCGGTAGCCGGCCGTTTCGCGGTGGACTGATTGAAGTGCTGGCGCAAATCCTGAGCGAGGAACCCGAGGCACCTTCCACGCATCTTCCCGGTCTCGACACGCATTTGGAGACGATCTGCCTGCGGGCAATGGCCAAACGGCCGGAGGATCGCTACGGCTCCATGGCGGACTTGGCCGCCGCGTTGGCCGAGTGTTTGCAGCCGGATGGTGAGCCCGCTGTATCACAAGGGAGCGAACCACCGGTAGCTGCTGTTCCACCAACAGCGCCCGGCGAAGAAACGTATGGGCTGAGCGAGGCGCTGCAGGGCCTGACCGGGCTACTGCCGGAGATGGACTCCTCGCCATCGGCACTGGGCCAGGATGTGGACGACTCGCGTCCCCCTCGCCCGTCGCCAAAGGGTCGCGGCGAGGGGGCGGGAAAATCCGCAACGGCCCAATCCGTTTCCCGCGATACCTCGCGCCGCGGGATTTGGCCCGCAGCCCTACGTCGAGTGCCACGATGGGCGTGGATCGCCACGGGCATGGCCGCCGCTGTGCTGTTCGGCGTGATACTGTACGTGGCCACCAATCACGGTTACGTGAAGATCGAGTTGAGTGACCCGACAGTGCAGGTGAAAGTGGAACTGGATGGCGAAGTCATTGAGATTCGCGGCCTGGGCCGTCCGCTGCGCGTCCGCGCCTGTGAGCACGAGCTATTGGTGACGGGCGAAGATTTCGAGACCTTCAACCGATCGTTCATCGTGAAACGGGGCACCGAAGAACGGTTGCGGATCACGCTCGTTCCCAAGCCGGCCGTGTACACCGTCCAGATCGAACCCGCCCATGCGCTGCTGACTGGCAGTGGCGAAGGGGCCACGATCGTTGGCGAGGGCGGCACGCGCACGGTCACTGTCGCCGACGCGGATGGACGAAAAAGGGTCGTCCTGCTGGCGAGTCTGAAGGGCTACCGTGATGAGGAACGTGAACTGCATCCGAGCCCAGGCGAATCACGCAAGATACAAATCCAACTCCAGCCCACGCTGGCCCCTTCCGCTATCGCCGAGCCATCTGAGCCCACCATCGACCGAGAGGAGCAGGACGCCCACGCATCGCCCCCACCTGTCGCTGAGCCATCCATGGCAGTCGCAGGAACACCAGCAGTCGAACCGAAGCTGCCAACCGACGAGGGTTCCACCGACGGGAGTTCGCCGGATCCCATAGTCGGAGTCGTTAGAAGCCGAGACGGAAAGGAGTATCATGTTTGCGACATCAACGAGAATGCGCTGACACTTACGGATGATGATGCCATCGTGAAAGGCACGGACCCACCTGAAGTCACCGTCTCCGAAAGTAGCATTAAGCGTCTTGTTTTCGACGATGAACTTCTCGATGGGCGTTGGAGGCGCGTGACATTGTTCACATGGGACCACGAAGAACCGATCCAACTCCTGGCGTATTCAGCAGTAAAGACAACGTTACCTCCTTTCACAAGCGAATTGACCGTAAGCTACACAGACGGCGTCCGACGGAACCGGACGATTCCATTGGCGGACGTGAAGGAATTGGCCTTCACGGAAAGGCTTTCGTCGCGCCGCAACAGAGGAGGGACTGAGCTCAAAGGGTCACTCACCACGCGAACGGGCGTTAAGCGGCCTTTCGAACGTTTCGGCACATACTCTGATATGTCCGGCGAGCATTTCCGGTTCACAGACCGGAGAGCGATGGAAGATTATGTGACACCGCCGAGGATCGGGCTCGAGCTTCTTGAAATCGAGCGAATCGTGTTGGGGGAATTCGAGAAGCGGACGAAGAAGTGGCGAACGGATGAGGACAAAGAACGGGTAGACCGTTGTGAATGGGTAAACGTGACGCTGCTGACTCGGGAAGGCAAGGAAATATCCGATTTGCTACTGCGGTTGGAGGGGTACAACGGTGGTTCGCACTGTACGGATGAGGTGGCCTTCGAACATGCGGATGTGCACTGGGAATTTCCAATCAGGGCAATCAGGGAGATTGACATACCGCGAGTTGAGGGCGATGGCTCCTCCGAAGTGAGTTCGCCAGATCCCATAGTCGGAGTCGTTAGAACTCGAGACGGAAACGAGTATCAGGTTCACGGCATCAACGAATACAAGCTGACGCTAACGGACGATGAGGCCCTTGCGAAAGGCACAGATCCTCCCGAAGTCACTGTCTACGACAGTAGTATCAAGCGTCTTGTTATTGACGATGAACTTCTCGATGGGCAATGGAGGCGTGCGACATTGTTCACATGGGGGCACGAAACACCAATCCAACTCTTGGCGTATTCAGCAGTCAAGACCTTGCATCCTTTCACGAATGAACTGGCCGTAACGTATACGGACGGCGTCCAGAGGAGCCATACCATTCCGCTAGCAGACTTCAAGGAATTGGCGTTCGAGGAAAGGCTGGCGTCGCGCCGTAACAGAGGAGGTACTGAACTGAAAGGATCGCTCACCACGCGAGCAGGCATCAAACGCCCGTTCGAACGTTTCGGCACATACTCTGACATGTCTGGCGAGCATTTCTACTTCACAAAACGCAGCGCGATGGAGAACTATGAGACGTCGCCAGTCGTGAAGGTTGACCTTGTCGAGATCAAGCAGATGATCCTTGGCGATCGTGAGAAACGGACGAAGAAGTGGCGGAACGACAAGGGCGAAGAGCGCGTGTCACATTGTGAATGGGTAGGCGTGAAGCTGCTAACTCGGGACGGTACGGAGGCTTCAGATTTGGTGCTGCAATTGGAGGGAATCCGTCTCGGCGATTCACATTGGTTGACGGATGACGTGGCTTTCGAGCAAGCGGACGTGCACTGGGAGTTTCCAGTCGAAGCAATCAAGGAGATCGAAATCTCGGAGTAGATGGCGAGTCATCCTGAGTGACACGAGTGTCCGCCAAAACGCCGACGAGCCGCGGGCGCCCAGGGGTGGGCCTCGCTACGAAACGCATCAAGGTTGTCGTGATCAGACGTCTTCTTCGTGGAGCCCAAACCGTTCATGCCCTGGCCTCTTGCTTCTCACTTCAGCGCGATAGTTCAGAATCCGCGAGTCGCGTTCCGTGACCCGCTGTTCCAGGCTCTCCGCATCGAACGCAACGCATTGAAACAGCCGCGGGTGTGGGCTGGGCAGTTCGCCGTCGTCTACAAGGGCGTCGACATGACGGGCAAGGCGTGGGCGATCCGGGCGTTCACGAGTGAATCGGTTGATCGGCGTGACCACTACGACCAAATCAGCGCCTACCTGAACAATCGCAACCTTCGCTGTCTGGTCGACTTCGAATACCGCGACGCGGCGATTCGATCAACTGACGGCAAGTGGTATCCGCTGGTGGTCATGGACTGGGTTGAGGGTATGACACTGTTTAACTGGGTAGACAGCAAATGCAGGGCTGGCAAAGGAGGTTCGATTGCCAAAGCGGTTCCGCATTGGGTCAACCTGATCACCGAACTGTCAGACGCCGATATCGCACATTGCGACCTTTCCCAAGTGAATGTGCTAGTGACTCCCAAGGGTTATCTAAAGCTGGTCGACTACGACGGCATGTGTGTGCCCGCATTGGCGGGGCGACGCAACCTGGAAATCGGCGTGCGTCCATACCAGCATCCGCAGCGCAATGGACAGACGCTTCTGTCGTCCAGTCTGGACAACTTCTCGGCTCTACTGATCTACGTCGCGCTGCGGGCGTTGGCCGCCGATACGTCGCTGTGGACTCGTCACGTATCACAGTCGGACTACGACAAGCTGCTTTTTCGTAGCGAGGACTTCGACGACTGCGAGCGATCGATTCTGTTCCAGGATTTGATGAAGTCGCCAGATCGTGGCGTGCGCGCCCTTACTGAGACACTGTTCTCGTCAGCAAGGGGCCGCTTGGACGACGTGCCGCCGCTAGGGCGACTGATCCGACTCGAGGCATCGTTGCCCTTCGACGTATCGGCCGCCAAGACGGCCGCGCCGCAACCACAGCCGGATTCCGCGCGAGAGAACGGCCCGGACGAGCCAACCGGCCGCGTTGTCCTGGAGTTTATCTCCGAAGATGAGGATAAGATCTCGCCGTTCGTAATCGACTCCCCAATGACCGTACTCGTCGGCCGCGGCGAAGACTGCGAACTTCGGATCGTGGATGATTCTCGCGTCTCTCGTCACCATTGTTCACTCGATGTGAACCCGCCACACGCTCACCTTCGTGACTTGGGCGGTCGAAACGGGACGTTTGTCAACGGCGTTCGCCATAGTGCGCAGCCTGGATCAAGAGCAGCTGACGATGGCGCGCCGACTCGCGACGCTGAAGTGGACCTCAAGCATGGCGACCGGATCATGATAGGCCGCACCGTGATCGAAGTGCGCATCGAATCCTTCTGAGAGCTGTCGAGTTCCCCGCACCCGGAGGCTTCCGCATGAGCTTGGCCGAGGACGCATAATTGAACCTTGGCCAGAGCTCAGGCGAGCGGCGAGAGAGAATCCCCCGTTCGGCAAGGTGTGGCCATTCGAAGGTCAGACGCCGTCAAAAACTGCCCGTCTCTTTCTGTGCGACCAGCGAGAACACGTCGTAGACCAAGCGGTCGGCGAGGGGCGAATTGATCAACCCAAACCATGCGTAGACAACCTTGCCGCTTTTGCTTTCGGCATACACCACCGCATCTCCGTAATGCGTGCCGTTTTCGTCCCGTAACTCGACGAGCGGTATGATCACGTCGCCAGTAGCCATGCGGCTGCGGACAAATGGCCGCCAGCGAAGATCGCCGGTTTCTGGGAAGGGGAATCGTTTTGCCAAGTGGGGCAGCCGGTTCTGTTCTTGGACGAACCAAAGCGTCTTGCCTTGAGGCGGCTGCTCCCATCCGCCTCGTTCGCCGCCAACGGAAATCGGTAGTCCGAATTTGCCGCAACTATCAACGGCTTCACCTTTCTCGTTGTAGTGGAACGGAGCGGGGCCGCTGGGCAACACAACCAAGCATCCGCCCCCGTTCAGATAACGCTCCAGCCCCGCATCCACGTCCCCGGGTTCGTTCACGGTTTGACGGTATGTCTCCACCGAGGCGTAAACGAGTACGGGCGTTTCCTTGGCCGTCGACGCTTCAAAAGCGGCCACTTGCTTCCAGGAGAGTTGTACGGGTTCGAGGCCCATGTCCAGGAGCGACCAGACTGCCGACAGGTCGGCGTCCGGCAGTAGGCCGATGCGAATCCTGCTAAGACTCGCTCGCAAGCGTTCCTTCTCTTCTTTCGAGATGCCTGTTTCTTCCGGTGGCATAGTTCGCTCTTTGCGCTCGCCTTTGGCTTTGAAACGAGCGGCGAACTTGGCCGTTAGTTTCAGGTACTCGTCTCCGTATTCGACCGACGGTTCGATGTCGCTTCCTTCGTGCCATTCATTCCACGATGTGACCAGCACCCAGTGCGGATCTGCGTCGATGGCTGCTTGCCATTGCGCACGGTAGGAATCGCCGTCGAATCGTTCCACGCATAGACCGGGCTTGCGGATTTTGGTGTCGTCGTAACCGGGTATGACGGTGATCGCGCTGACGCGTCCAAAGCGGTCCGCCGTATCGACCGCATTTGGATATGCAGACTTGGCCCACGATTCCACTTGCGGCACGCTCTTGCCTCGCAGCGATCCGGCCGTGTTGTAGGTGTGAATGCCGTCGAAGATTCGAGCCGCCGTGCGGTCGATCCGGTCGCCCATCAGGATGGCACCGCCCGGGTAGGCGCGATTGATTTGCGTGATGGCGGCGCACCAGCCCGTGAGGCCAAGTTGCTCCAGGGCCCGCACGTACACAAAGACCACGGGCTTGCCGTCGACTTCGAGCCATGCTGGGTGATCAGCGTATTCGTGCAGAGCGTCGACCACGTCGCGGGCGGCCGATTCGGCGGTCTTTTGTCCAGGTACGTTCTCGTAGTAGATCGTGGCGCTGAGCCCCGCCCGGTGGCATCCATCCAGTACGCGTTTCATGGCCCGGCCCTCGAAGGAACCCTTTCCCCACCAACTGATGATGAATCCGTCCGCGCCTGCCTGCTTGGCCCATTGGCACTGCTGGGCGATGACTTTCGGGTCGTGCGAGTCGTACGGGCCCAGCTGGGGATAATTGGTGCTGCTGGCGATTTGCTGTCGCTGTTGGTCGACGCCGCTCCAATGCGACCATCTGCCACTGCCGCCTTCTACGGCCGGATTGCCGTACCACGGATAGTAGAACGCCAGGACTTGGCGCGAAACACCGCTGTGCTTCACCTGTGAACGCTGAGTCAAGGACGCGAGATCGAGTTCGGCCGCCAAGCACGTTCCGCATAAGACAAAGGCTGTGGCGAGAGACGATGTTGATACCAACCTTTTCATCTTCATCTCCATTCTCGATTTCAGGTCTTGGGAGTCGCCCTTTGTAACCTTTTCTCCAAGACAGGATCAGTAGGTGTAGATGTTAGCGGCAATCGCTCAGGAAGACCAACAGACACGAGGTTCAACCCATGCAATCCTGGTTTCGCAAGAACTCGCAAGCAATCGGCATATTCGGTGTGTTGGCTTTGATCGCGGGCTTTTGGCTTGGCAAACCGCCGGGTGCCTGTTCGGTCCCACCAACGGCAAGTGACGACGTATCATCTGCAACGAACAATCAAGCAGTAACCGAAAGAAACGACACATCTCGTAAACAAAACGAAAAGGGAGAACAAACCATGACTACCGTTGTTCAGGCACAGCCGAAAGTGGAACATGCCAATGAGTCGAATTTCGATCAACTCGTTTTGAAATCCGAGTTGCCCGTCCTGGTGGATTTCTACGCCGACTGGTGTGGCCCGTGCCGGATGATCGCCCCCATGCTGGAAGAGTTGGCCAAGGAGACGCCCTGCGCCAGCATCGTGAAAGTGGACGTCGATCAGGCCTCGCAGTTGGCCGCACGTTACGGCGTCAGTTCCATCCCCAACTTGATCGTGTTCGAGGACGGCGAAATCGCCGCTCAACATGTAGGGTTGGCGAACAAGGCCCAATTGAAGGCGCTACTCAGTCAGGACTGAGTCTCCGTCCTCCAAACGGAACGGAAGAGGCGAGTCTGCATCGGTTGACCCGACAACACCGATGCAATTCAGTGGACCCTTGGCGCACCTCTGGGCGTGCCAAGGGTCCTTTTCGTTGCGCGAAAACACCGTACTACGACGCGGCCGGTGGCTGCTCACCCATCCGGCATGCGCGGTGTCACATAACCACCCGCTCACACGGGGCCGAAGGGGTCGGGTACTTCAAACTTCAATTTATTCAGCGCACGCACGAAGAACGCGTGAGGTTTGTGATTGCAGTAAATCACGGGATTT
>CAZUAH010000583.1:0-8679 GCA_964617665.1 uncultured Pirellulaceae bacterium | reverse complement strand
AATCCCGTGATTTACTGCAATCACAAACCTCACGCGTTCTTCGTGCGTGCGCTGTGAACTGATTGCAGCCAATCTGGTGAAGACCAACGGTGTCGAATTCCAGTATGCGCGAGCTGATCGGCTGGCGGATGGTTTGGAGTGTTTGTCCAGGGGCGGGGTGGACGTAGTGCTTCTGGACCTGGATCTGCCGGATAGCCGCGGATTGGAGACTCTTCAGAAGCTACGCTTTCACGAACCGCAGGTGCCACTGGTTGTGATCGCCGACGTCTATGACGAATCTCTCGCAACCGAGGCGGCCAGCGAGGGTGCTCAAGACTACCTTGTCAAAGGAGAACTCCACAGCGCTTTGCTGGTCCGCTCGATACGTTACAGCGTATCGCGCAACAAGAATCGGGCAAAGCTGGCCCAGATGCTGCAGAAGGCTCAAGCCAGTGAGGCAAACTTGCGCAATGTTGTCGCCGGCAACGTCGACGGCATGATTGTCGTGGACGACAAGGGAGCCATACAGTTCTTGAATCCAGCCGCAGAGATGCTCTTGGGACTCTCAATCGGTGATTTGTTGCGTACCCGCTTTGGCTTGCAGGTGACCGCCAGCGAATCGAGCGAGACCGAGATTATCCGCCGCGACGGACAATGCGTGCCGGTGGAAATGCGGATCGTGGACGTGAAGTGGGAAGGCAATCCCGCTTTCCTGGCAATGTTCCGCGATCTGACGGCCCAGAAGCGGGCTGAGGCGGAGCTTCGCGAAAGTGAAGCGCGATTCAAGGACCTGTTCGACAACAGCCCGGACGCGATCTTTGTCGAAGATCAAGTTGGAAACGTGCTGGATGCCAATCCGACCGCATGCCTTCTGCACAACATGGACCGGCATACGCTAATCGGCAAGAACGTCTTGGATTTGGTGCCGCCGGACCGAAGGGACCAAGTGGCTCGCGATTTTCCGAGAGTCGTCAACGGTGAATTGGATCACGTCGAGGGCCTCAGTTGGACGGAAGATGGTCGCGTCACCCCCGTGGAAATCAGGGTAACTCGTTTTCGATATACAGGAAAACCAGCCCTCTTGTTCCACGTGCGGGACGTAACGGAACGCAAGCGAGCGGAGGAGGAGCTGCAGAATCACCGGGAGCATCTCGAGGAGCTGGTCGAGGAACGTACCACGCAGTTGACGAAGGCGAATGAAGAACTTCGACGCGAGATTGCCAAACGCAGGGAAGCGGACGAAGCGTTGCGTAAGAGCGAAGCAAAGCTTCAAAGCCTGATCCGAAATGTCCGAACGGCCGTTGTCGTTCACAATTCCGACACCAGCATTGCGATGGCCAACGCCACTGCGTGCGAACTGCTGGATGTTGCCGAAGAGCAGTTGCTGGGCAAGACGGCTGATGCCCCAGCGTGGCGCTTCCTACGAGAGGATGGCAGCGACATGCCGGCGGACGAGTACCCTGTGAACCGAGTGCTCGCGACGCGACAACCCATCATGGACTACGTCATTGGTGTCCAGCGGCCTGAGACGCTAGGGACCATGTGGGGGCTGGTAAACGCGGTGCCCGAATTCGCCGCAGACGGAGATCTGTCCTATGTAATCGTATCGTTTATGGACATTACCGATCAGAAACGGTCGCACGAGGCACTTCGGCTGAGCGAGCAAAGGTTCGATCTTGCCGTTCGCGGTGCCAATGAAGGGATATGGGATTGGCAATTGGAGTCCAACGAGTCTTGGGTATCTCCCCGCTTCAAGGAACTGCTCGGCTATGAAGCGGATTTCGATTTCGGGAATCCCGTCGAGTTCTGGCAGTCGCAAATACACCCGGACGATTTCGACCGTGTTTACGAAGCCTTGCGGAACCATGTCGAACGACGCCTACCTTACGACGTCGAGTACCGCTTGAAGACGAGAAACCGTGAATGGCGATGGTTCTCGGCTCGCGGACAGGCATTCTGGGACGAAGCGGGAAAAGCGACCCGAATGGCCGGCTCGCTTCGCGACATCACCAAACGCAAACTGGCCGAGCAGGCGCTCCGTGAAAGCGAAACAAGGTTCCGCGCAATCTTCGATCAGACGTTCCAGTTTATTGGGCTGATGACGCCAGATGGAAGACTCCTTGAGGCCAACAAGACGGCCCTCGACTTCGGTGGGGTTGAAGCAAACGATGTACTGGAAAAACCGTTTTGGGAAACCGTCTGGTGGACTCATTCTGCGGAACTCCAGAACCAGTTACGTCGTGCGGTAGAGCGGGCCGCCTCGGGAGAGTTCGTCCGCTTCGAGGCTTACCATCCAGCACCCGACGGCAGTATCCACTACGCAGATGTCTCGATCAGACCGGTCAAAGACGACAGGGGAAACGTGTGCCTCTTGATCCCTGAAGGGCGCGACATCACCGAGCGAAAACTGGCCGAGGAGCAAGTCAAAGCGTCACTTCGCGAGAAGGAAGTTCTCCTGAAGGAAATCCATCACCGTGTGAAGAACAACATGCAGGTCATATCCAGCCTGCTGAATCTTCAGTCTCGTCAAATCGAGGACGACCATGCGAAAACGGTTTTTCAGGATATGCGAAGCCGTGTTACGTCGATGGCGATGGTCCACGAACAACTGTACCAATCCGGTGATTTGGCCCGGGTAGACTTTGCGGCGCACGTTCGAAGCCTGGTGTCCTACTTGATTCGTTCGTACGGCGATGCCTCCAGGGCGGTCCTGTTCCATGAAGACATCCAAGACGTTGACCTAACGCTTGACATGGCGATTCCTTGTGGGTTGATCATTAACGAACTGGCGTCCAACGCACTGAAATACGCGTTCCCAGATGGTCGGGATGGCGAAATCCGCGTTAGCCTCCATTTAGCAGACCACAAGTTTACGCTAGTCGTCGCCGACAACGGCGTAGGCTTGCCCGCCAGAATGGACCTTGGTGCCACGGAGACAATGGGCCTGCAGGTGGTGACCACACTGGTGAAACAACTGGATGGCAAGATCGAAGTTGAAAGGCATGGCGGAACGGCCTTCAAGATTACGTTCCCAAGATTGGACTAGATGGCGTCCCTGATGCTCGGGGCTTTTTCGTCGAAGAGCAACCGAATTGATACCGTAGCGTGATCCCGGAAACCCAGAACATGGCGAACACGCAGATACTGGTTGTGGAAGATGAAGGGCTGGTAGCCCAAGACCTGAAACGCACGTTGGAGGGTCTGGGCTACGAGGTCCCCGCCATTGCATCCACCGGAGAGGCCGCGATCACGAAAGCGGAAGAAACTCGCCCGGACTTGGCGCTGATGGATATTGTCCTGAGGGGCGAGGTGGATGGCGTGAACGCGGCGGAACAGATCTCCAATCGCTGTGATATTCCCGTCGTGTATTTGACCTCGCATGCTGACAACGACACGTTGCAGCGGGCCAAAACCGGCGAACCATTTGGCTATATCCTCAAACCGTTCGACGAGAAGGAATTGCACAGCGTCATCGAAATGGCGTTACAGAAACACCGCAAGCAGAAGGCGTTGAAAGAGTCGCGCGATGTGCTGCAAGAACGAGTCGCGGATCGCTCGGCCGAACTAGCGGCAGCCAACGCCGCGTTGAAACAAGAGATCGCCGATCACAAGCAGGCAGCGAAGGCGTTGCAGGAAAGCGAAGGACGTTTTCGTTCTCTAGTCGAGAGTACGAGCGACTGGATATGGATCGTGGATCAAGACGGCGTGTACACGTACTCTAGTCCGAAAGTCAAGGACTTGCTGGGCTATGAACCCGACGAGGTCGTTGGCAAAAGGCCATACGACTTCATGCCCCCGCGTGAGGCTACTCGTGTTGCCACGTTGGTGCGTGATTGCTTCGAATCCCGGTCGCCCCTTGTGAGAGTGGAGAACACGAATCTTCGGAAAGATGGACGGCTGGTCGTCCTGGAAACAAGCGGCGTGCCGATCGTTGACGACAGTGGAAATCTGCTGGGTTATCGAGGCATCGATCGTGACATCACCGAATACAAGCAGATCGAAGAGTCTTTGGTCGATCGCGAACGACGCTACCGCCGGCTGCTGGCGGCCGTTACTAGCTACACCTATTCGGTTCATTTCCAGGATGGCGTGCCCGTATCGACGGAGCACGGCGACGGCTGCGTATCGGTAACGGGCTATTCGCCGGAGGATTATTCACTCGATCCCCATTTGTGGATCACCATGGTTCATCCGGACGACCAGGAAACGGTCGAACAATACGTCGACAGGATCCTCGCGGGAGAGGAGTTGCCGCCAATCGAGCATCGGATTGTCCGCAAGGACGGAGCGAATCGATGGGTGCGCGATACGATCATCAGCCATTGCGACGACGACGGCCAACTCGTTCGCTACGACGGCGTGGTCGAGGACATTACCGAGCGAAAGAAAGCGCAGCAGGCGCTGTGGGACACGGAAGCACAGCTACTGGCAGCGCAGAAAATCCAAGAGGGGCTTCTGCCACACGCCGCCCCCGCGCTGTGGGGTTTCGACATTGCCGGCGCTTTGGTTCCAGCCGAGTATGCGGCGGGGGACTATTTCGACTATCTCCCGATGCCTGATGGATCGTTGGGGGTCGTCATCGGGGATGTGGCAGGTCACGGCTTCGCCCCTGCACTGATCATGGCTTCCACACACGTGCTCCTGCGATCGCTCACAGAGACACGTACCGACGTGGGCGAGATCTTGACCCGTGCCAACTCCACCCTCCTCCGCGAGACGGAAGAGCAGCGATTCGTCACAATCCTATTTGTGCGCCTCGACCCGGAGACCGGTTCGCTTGTCTATGCCAGCGCCGGACACCCAACGGGATTCGTTCTGGACAGTGCCGGCGAGATCAAGGCTAGTCTTAAAAGCACGGGCCTTCCTTTGGCGATCATACCCGATGCGAAGTCTGCCATAAGCGGTCCCATCAAGCTCGAGACGGGCGACACGATTCTGCTGGTCACGGATGGCATCATCGAGGCTAGATCCCCTGCAAGGGACTTCTTTGGCGAGGAACGCATGCTCGAAGTCGTCTCTGCTAACCGTGATAGAAGTGCGTGCGAAATCGTTGACAGCCTATTCGCTGCAATCCAGGAGTTTTCCCAGCGCAGCACACCAGTCGACGACACAACTGCAGTTGTCATCAAAGTCACACAATAAGCCTCGGAGCGTGTGCGGGGATTCCCGGCATGGAATACCCGAGTCATTCCGGGTGTGCTATATTTGGGAGGGCGGCTGAATCCGCGGACATCGCGAACCGAGAACGTTTTCATTTGACTCTGACAGTTTATGGCGCTTTCTACTTCAGCACTCTTACTGCTCTTGACGTGCCAGTCGGGCAATTCCATGGAGGGACGCACGCAAACGACGTTTGTGGTCGACACCCCATTTTCCGATGTGGTTCACAGAATGGACACAATGGTGAGCTTGCGACGAGCGCTCAAGTCACAGGGCATTGACTTGTTAACCTACGAACAGACAAAGCGCAAGCTCGACCTCTGGACGCAAGCTGTAAACGCCGAGGCAAACATCGAGAGTCGGGCACCCAGAATCAGCCCGCGCATCGGACACATCCGACAAGTCACGAAGCTTGGCCTGACCCGCGCAACCATCGACTTCACTTTGAAGGCCCCCCTTGGCCTGCTGGCCGAGCAGCATTACGAGTTGGAGTTTGAAGCCCAAGAGAAGCAGACGCAGATCAGCATCCAGATGTACACGAAAGTCAATCTTCCATCGCGCCGCCTGCGTTCCGTACGGCGGTTGATAAAGCGGATCGCCCGCCGTCGCATCTCCAAAGAGCTCTGTCAAAATCGCGCGAACCTGAAGTGGGAAATCACCGACATCGTCACGAACGAACGACCGGAGAACGCGCAGTCGATGCTCTTTCCATGAATTCCCCGGCAGTGATGAAATCGCGAAACTGGGCAGGCGAGTACAGTTGCTCGCCAAGAGCGACTGGCGTAGTGCTTGACTGGGCCAGTTAACGGTCTGCCATTCAGCCCTGCAACCCTGATCACGGTAAGCGTGAAGGCTTGCTGGGCCGATGTCGAACCGAGACAATGGAACACAGGAGTGTCTTTCCCAGACTGTGTGCGTTCGTCAACGACATTCGTCAAGAGGAATCACGATGAAGGCTACACGTTTATTGCTTGTTGTTGGGAGCGTCATGCTGGTTGCGTTGCCTGCTCTTGCGGCGGACGGCGAGCCGACACGCAAAGGGCCAAACCCTTTGGCTGCAACCATGGGTCCGAAGGTCGTCGCATTGGACTACGACAATGGTGATGTATCGCCGTGGATCGAATTCTTCGCATTCGACTCTCGTCGTCACCCGAAGATGGTGCAGCTACGTCAGCAATTCCAACTTGACGAAAAGGTGAAGGACTACCGTACGGATTTGGATCGTGTTTTGGTACTGAAAGCGTGGGTAGCCAAGGCTCTGAAATTCGGTACGCCCGCCGAGGACGTGTTCGACGATTGGAGTGCCGTAGCCCTGCTGGAGCGGGCAGAGAAGGGCCAAGTCGTATGGTGCGGTCAGGCGGCGATGGTCTTTCAGCAGGCGTGCTGGGCCTTGGGAATGCCCGCTCGCTACATTGAATGCGGTCGACCTGAGAACCCCGCCTGCCACTTCACCACCGAAGTCTTCCTGCGCGAATGGGGCAAGTGGGCCGTGATCGATCCCACGCCGCTGGACGACTTCAATCTGTACTACACTGCGGACAACGTGCCGCAGGACGCACTCGATATGCATCGGCACGTCGTGGACGGTACGATGGATCGTGTTATCGAAGTGCACTCGGATCGATCGCACGGGGTCAAGAGTAAGAAGAGCCCCGCGTGGTCGTTCTACTATATCCGCTGGCTCACCCAGTGCGATGTGGTCACGAATACGCCGGCGTTCTACGATTTGGAGCACACCTTCGACAAGCGCTGGCACACAGTGGATTGGACCGACGACAAGACAATTCCGTGGGAAGAATCGCCACACGCCGCGTGGTTCATTCGCAAGAAGCGATTGACCGCGTGGCGAATCTCGGATCCCGAAGTCGTTCGCTGGCAACCGACTGACCGCGTTCGAATCCTCCTGTGTCCCGGGCCAGAGGATTGGATCTTCGGCCACTTGTGGACTGGAGACGGCGAGTTTGACCACTACCAGATCCGCCTGGACGGTGCCGCTTGGGAAGATATGCCGAAGAAGAACACGCGTGTTTGGTCAGGCAAGATGTACGGTTGGGGGTTGAGAAGGTTCTCGATCGTCGCCACACCTGGACCGCACACGGTTCACGTTCGCGTGGTCCGGCGAGATGCATCAGTGGGACCGGTAAGCCACGTGAAATTCCGAATCGAGTAGAATCCTAGGTCGATTCGGCGACCGAAGAATCCGAAAGAACTCGCGCTTGCTTGACGACGCCGGGAGACCAGACTATCACTAGAAGCAGCTTCTGTGAATCAACGCCCCTATGGCAAGGAGAATTCCATGAGACTTTTGAAACTGGCACCGGTCGCATTGTTTGCCGCAGCAGCCCTGTTGACCTCGAACTTGGCGGTTGGCGACGAGAAGAACCCTGCCTGGAAACCGCTCATGGACGGCAAAACACTGAAGGGGTGGCATCCGGTCGGCGATGGTCAGTGGACTGTGGAGGACGGGGCATTCGTCGGCCGAGCTGACAAGGAGAAGTTGTACGGACTGTTGGTCAGCGACGACGTGTTCAGTAACTGCACGGTGCGGCTGAAGTTCAAGTGCCTTTCCGGCGACAGCGGTTTCTACATCCGCACCATCATCAAGGAACCCGAAAAGGCAAACGGGCTGCAGGTTCAAGTTGGGAGAACAAAAAGCGGCGTGGGCGGAATCTACGAAAGCTACGGACGTGGCTGGGTCAGCAAGCCGTCGGACGAATTGGAGAAGTCCTACACCAAGGATGACGAATGGAACGAAATGGTGATCGACGCGGACGGTGGCAACGTGGTCGTAACTGTGAACGGCATAAAGAGCGCAGAGCTGACAAATGACCCCGGCCGTCCCGAGGGCCATTTCGCCCTGCAGATGCACTCCGGTTGTGTGATGCACGTGCTGTTCAAGGACATCGCGATCCTGGACAAAGCCTCGACGAAGTAGCTTGCGAATCGGCCGACACAATGTGCCGGGAATCGCGGCACGCTGAAATCGAAAACAGGCTCCAACGATACGACCTGCGGGCGCCGCTGGAGCCCCACATGCATAAGGATACACAGTCGTGACTATGGCATTGATTGGCTTTGCTCTTCTTGGTATTGCCCTTATTTGGTTCCTGCGCAAGCTGTGGGTGTCCTACACCTCGGCCGGTGGCACGGATTTCATGATGCCGGTTTTCGATGCCGCGTTGTATCCGCCGATTCTCGCTGCGGTCGGACTGTACTTGGTGCTCGGGTACTTCAAAGTCGACCTGTCTATCTGGGTCTATGTTGCCATTTGGTTCGGCTCGACCGCCTTGGCCGCGGGAACCATCAAGCTGGCCGAATTGATGGGTGACAAACCGCTCTAGCAGCCTTTTCACGCTCCTACTGCGCGTGGGTCAAGCAAGTCGGCTGCTCCTATCCCCATAAATCCCGGACTTTGGCGCCACTTCTTCTTGCATCGCCATCTCCGTAGCCATAGGCGTACGAGATTCTGTGGTGCCGTGTCCGTAGTCTACTAGCATGCGAGAAGAAAGATCGAGTTTTACCATTTCGTTACAAACAAAA
>CAZUAH010000582.1:0-8686 GCA_964617665.1 uncultured Pirellulaceae bacterium | reverse complement strand
AGCCACGATCAACCGGGAACACGTGATACGGCTTTCCCGCAAGATGCCATTTGCCGGACATCCGCGTCTGATATCCACTGCGTCTGAGCGCTTCAGGCAGCGTCTCGCAACGCTTATGCACCGCACCGTCGACCAACGAAGTCTTGTGGTAGACGCCAGTCAGCAAAGCAGCCCGCGAAACCCAACACATGTTCTCGCTGTAGAAGTTCGTAAGACGCAGACCACCCGTGGCAAGCCGGTCGAGGTGCGGCGTACGAATCTCGCCGCCAAAGCATCCGATGTCTGAATAGCCCATGTCGTCCGCCATGATGATCACGATATTCGGTCGGTCGGCCGCGCTACCGAGCGAGCCGCCTGCAAACAGTGTCAAAGCGACAGCAAGCCAGGTCTTGTTCATGGTATTGCTCCCAATATCAGTACCTCGTGACATTTCACACTTTTAGCAGGACACAGGTCGTAGCGGAAGTCGCCAAGACTTTCGACGAATGGTCAGAACTCGTGGTTTCCGCAAGAGCCGGACGCTCGCGCGTGCCGGCTGATTTCATATGTGCAATCATCGCGAACGGTCACTGAGCGGGTTTCAACGTCATCTCGAAGGGTGCGTTGGCTTCGTGCTCGATCCAAATGATCAGGTCGGAGTTTTCGAGTCCGTGGCGGTGACCGATGCGGCATTTCGTACCTTGAGCAATTCCTTCGCCGTCGATCGTGATCGCTGCGTCGGAAGTACCCCAGCCGAGGATCACCAGCGCGGGATTGTACACAGGGCTGTCCTCACTGGCGGCGAACGTAATCTTCAAATCACCGGGGGAATCGTCCGAACGCTTCAGCACGAACGCCCGTTGCCCTCGATCGTACCCGCGATCTTCAAGACCGTCGCCAAGTTCAAGTCGCGGTGGGTAGTTCCAGCTCTTGGCAAGCGTAACGAGCTTCTCTACGGGCAAGTCGGTCATTCCGTAGATTCCGTTCCACCAAGTGCGCCCCTTTTCTTCGTGGACTGGCGGATATGAGATGGGGAAGCCGAGGAAATGCGTGGGACGGTCGGCCGCTTGCACCGTGCGTCCGTCGCAGCGGGCCTGGCCTACGGGCCAGTGATTGCATGCCCCGGGCCGCTCGTAGCCGCGAATGTCGCGGTCTTTGACGTAGTGCATGCGGTTCCCGGGCTCGTAGATGATAACTGGATCGTACGGCGACCGGAAATTGTATCGCTGGATCGTCAAACCTTCCGGCACGCCCTCCATCTTCTTCGGCGGGTTCTCGACGAAACGCAGCGTCAGTTGCTCGCCCTGCATATTGGCGACCGTACAGAACTCCTCTTCAACAACGTCGTTGTTGTATTGATCGGGGTTGGTGAACGGAAGCGATTCCTGAAACTGACGCGGGCCGCCAAGCGTGCCCGTTTTCCAAGTCGGCTTTCGCACGCCGATCGCATCGGGATAGATCGTGTAGTACTCGTCGACCCAGCAAGCGCGCCCCGTCTTCTCGTCGACGTTCCAGAGGTTGTTTTTCGAGCTGACTGGCGCGTAACGCCAATGGACGACCGTTCGTGCGTCGTGGCTCTCGATGATCCGCACGTGGCTGTAGCGACAAAGCCGATCCTGCATGTGTTCGAAGCAGCCATCGGTATCAGCCTCGCCGGTCTTCCACGCCTCGACGCTTTGGTCGGCCATCCACTGATCCTGATCGGTGACCCAGGCGGGCGAATAGCGACTGCCTCGCCAAAAGACAACTCGGACCGGCGCCTGGTCGAAACGTACCAGCACGTCAGGATGATCGTCGACGCGCCACAGCGCATCCCACCCGTCGTAATACTTCAGCTTGCAGTAGACGGCGCCGAATCGTCCGGGCCCTTTCGGCCCTGACGGCATCCGCCGTGGTTGGATTTCGCAGGCGCCCACTGGGGCCGCGGCGGCGAACGTCTTGGCCACGTCTGTTGGTGAGAGCGCTCGGTCATAGACTTTCAGTTCGTCGATCGCGCCGTCGAGACACCAAAACGACGCAACCGTACCGTGCGGGCGGTGGATGTGCGACGGCTTCATCAACTTGTGGTTGGTCCCGATACGCACGTCAATTTCCGGCGCAAACGCAACTTGGCCCTTCAATTCAAGCGCGCCCACCTCTTTGCTATTCGCATAGAGCGTGATTCCCTTGCTCGTGTTGAACGTGGCGGCGATGTGAATCCACTTTCGAAGCGGTAGCACCCAATCCTCACTCGTACAACTCTGCCACGCGCCGCCCACGGCCACTTCCAGGCGGATCTGGCCGCGCGGTCCAACGCTGAAGGCATACCCCGCCTTTTCGTCGCGCTGTTGTGTGAGGATCGGACACCAGTTCCAAGGATAGGCTCCCTGGGCGACCCACGCCTCGACCGAGAAGTCTCCACTCAGACGCGGCGCATCAGCGGCCGATCGGTCGATGACCGTCGTGAACCCGTCGAACAACACTGCATTTTCGACGGGACCCCTTATGAGTTTGTAGTTGCCTTCGACGCGATCCTCTCGGCCAGCCGCGCGGTCGGCGGCCACGTCTTCCGCGGACGAGTCGAACGCCCACCAAGCCACGGGACCTTCGGCCGCGGCAACGTTGGCTGTCACGGTCATGCCTACGCAACTGAATCCGAGCAGGAAGGATAGTGAGAAGAATTTGCGGAGTTTCATAGACGCCCTCGATTAGATCTGTGAGTGAGTGTTTAGGTTTGACCGGTTCAAGCCGGCACTTAGTGCTAGGCTGACCTGCCGGCTGCGGGTTATTGGGTCACCGCCCGTTTTTCAGCGAGTGCAAAACGGGCGGGTCGGTATCCGTCTTGATCGCGTCCATGGTCTGACGAACCAGATCGATTTGCGGCTGAAGCCCCTTCGATTCCCGGTGGGCCAACAGTTGGTTCTCAAGTTCTGCCAGCCTGGGCAGGATTGGCTGAGCAGCGCCACCATATGTCTGCAGAATCTCAAGGCATTTGGTGATCCGGTTTCTCTTGCCCCACCTATCGACACCCATGATATCAAGGCACAGCGACATGCCTTCTTCGATTCGATGTCGTGCCAGTAATTCAAGACCGCTTAGGCGGATACCGTCGGCGAACATGATTCCGCTAGGAGCCGGCTCGACAACCGCGTGATGGATAGCCGAAAGCAACGGCTCGATCTCTTCGTACGTGAGATTCTTGTAGACCGACCCAAAGGCACCTCGGGCGCGGCCGTCCTCGTTACCAAGCCCGGCTCGAACCGCCGCGTAAAGCGCGTCGCGATCGACACCTTCGATCGAACGCGACAGCATGCCGCCCCGCTGGTTGAACAACGCGAAGCACAGGTAACGCTGCTGCATGCCGCGCGGGTCCGAAGTCGGGTCTTCGCTCGCCAGCATCTCAAGCAGGTCCGGCACCGTCGACATCGCCGCGGCGCCGACGCTTGCCAACGCCTCGGCGGCCTTGACACGCAGCCACAGATCGTCGGCTCGGAGCGTTTTTTTCAGAGCGGGCACTGCCGGGGCGGCAGCACCTCGGAACATGGCGAGAGCCTGACAGGCACCGTAGCGGGATTCGAGCCGCGGGGACTCGAGCATTTTCGTGAGAGTGGGAATCGGAGCCTCCTCGCGACGGGCCAACGCCATGGCAGCCCTTTGGCGGACGACGGGCGACCAGCTGCCGAGGCGACCGATCAGCTCCTGCTGGTTCAGCTTGTCATAGAAACTGTTGCGGTCCTTGTTGCTCCAGCCGCGCCCGTCAAGGATCAATGCCTGGCTGGCAGCGGAAGCGAGTTGGGGAACGACCGACGGACGCTTGCCGGTCAGAAAGATCTTCTTCAGCGGCATCGCATAGGCCAGCAGATAGGCACCGGTGCAGTCCCAGCCACCGTACTTGTCGTTCCTCAGTTGAGGTGGTCCCTGGTGCAGAAAGGTCCCGTCCCAGCGCCGCGCGAGGTCGAAATACCAGGCGCCGAACTCCCGCATCCACGCACCGGTGGCGTGGGGGCCGGATAGGGCTACCCCCGGCAACGACCACAGAATGTTGAAGAAGTTGCCCGTATGCCCACCGTCGCGTTCCGCACCGTGCGAGGCAACGCTCATGCGCGAGAAGAACTCGGCTGCCTCCACCTCGCCCAGCAGGTTGAACATGACCGCCGCCATGCCGCACTTGCCGTTGTCCTCGTGGGTCTGAATCCAGGGATGGTGGTCGCCGTAGGGCACCGCCCCTTTGCCGACGTAAAAGCGAATCAGCCGCGCGCTCTTCTCGATCGCTTCGCTCACCCTCGGATCGTCCACTCCTGCCTCGCGCGCCAGGATCAGCGAAATGGTCAGCGGCAAGCCAGGGGCGTTCATCATCCCGTAGCCCTGCAGCCGTCCGTCCGGACCGGCGAACTTGTGGCCCCAGGAGCCAACGATGCTCTGCCCGTCGGCGGCCTCCAGTGCCAATCGCCGCAAGCCCGGCATGACCGAATCGTCGCCGGTCGCCATCTTGTACTCGGCGAGCAACGTCACAACGTAGCCGTAGTACCACGTCTGAAAGCTGTCGGCCGAGAAGTCCGCGGCCCACTGGGCTTCTCCTTTCACCAGCGCAAGGTATTCCGGCTTGCCACTGGCCAGCAAGGCCAGGGCATTCAGGCAGCGCGGGATCGGGTTCGACCGGTAAGACGGGTCGGCGACCCGCAGGGCCAGCGCTTTGCACCCTTGCTCGAGAATGCGTTGCGATTTCGGACAGTCGTAAGGCGCCGTGGCGCAGTACTTGTCCAGGACGGAGAGCTTAACGACGACCTCTTCCGTCTTGCCGGCCCGCCAGCGGATGAGCGACAAGTTTCCGCCGCCCGCCTCCGATTCGGCCGCGGTGATCGCCTTACCCAGTTCCGTGCGCGGGTCGTAGGAGAACGGCTGGCCGCCGACGCCAAGGATCACGTCGTCGACCGCGAGGATTCCGTCGGCCGGAGAGTTCTTCTCCACCTCGGTGATCGCGACTTGCCGCGCGTCGGTGGTTACCAGCTTGTCACTGAACATCCACCCACGGGCGCCGGTCGGCCCCAGATTCCAGTCATGGGTCGCGCCCTCGGGAATCCGGACGCCCTGAGTGAAGTCCGGGTTGGCTTTCGCCGACGGAGGGCTGGCGGCGAAGACGGGCACGATGAAGAAAAGGACGGATGACGCGGCAGCGACGCGAGTTACACACGACGCGATTTCAATCATGTTGGACCTCGTTCCATCTTGCGTTGATTCAGAGACACCGCGCAATAGTCGTGTGAATCGAGTTAGACTATCTCCGGTGCTTCCTGGGCCACCTGCTCCACCAAAGCCTTCATGTCTGTGTTCCGGTCTCCAACGAAAACGGTGCTATCCGTTACGGCGACCACGAGATTGTCCGATGCCACGACAACACGCTGGTCTGTATTGGCCAGGACGATGTTGTTCGTTCCCGGAATCACTGCCCTGCCCACGACGGCGTTGTTATCGCGTTTCTCACCAATCCTCTCTGCCAATGCCGCATGGGTCCCCATGTCTTCCCAACTGCAGGGCAAGAGGATGCTGCAGGCGTTGTTGGTCTTCTGCATGACCATGTAATCGATCGAGCCTTTCGGCATCTTGGGAAATGCCTCGTCCAAGACCTGCTGGCGTGACGACGTCCCCCAGGCTTCGCCGATCTGCGCGAGCAAGGGAGTAGCCTCCGGCAAGTGAGTGTTGATCTCCGAGAGAATGGTTTCTGCTTTCCACGCGAATTGACCGGAATTCCAGCAGTATCCGCCTTCGTCCATGTATTTCTGTGCAATTTCCAGTTCTGGCTTTTCCGTAAACGCAACGATCTTTCTGACCTCGCAGTCCGAGAAGTGGACGGGCTTTCCCAATTTCTGCCAGCCAACTATCGTGCTGGGTGATGCGGCCTCTACTCCGAAGGCCACCAGTCGGTCCGAGTGCAACTCCAGAAAGGTCGCGGCGTTTGCGATGGCCCTATTGAACACGTCAGCAGGCTCGATGATCTGATCAGCCGTCAGCATGATCATGGTCGCCGTAGCACATCTTGTCTTCAGCACGGTAGCCGCAAGGCCGATAGCACTTGCCGTGTCACGCAGGCACGGTTCGTAAACGAAGTTTTCCGGAGGTATCTGAGGAAGGGTCTGTTGCGCTATCGACTTATACTTGACGCTCGTCAGGATGATGATGCGATCGTCAGGGATGTGTCCGCGCAGCTTGTCAACGGTCAGTTCAGTTAATGACTTGCCGTCAAACAACTTCAAAAAGTGTTTGGGTACATCCCTGCTGCTCAACGGCCAGAGCCGCGTTCCGGCCCCGCCGGCCATTATTACTGCGTAACAGTTGTCGCTCAGCATGCTTTTGCCCTACCCCAGGTTGACCTTGACTTGAAATCCACCTTCAACGGGCTCCGAGGATGCCACGTAGATGTACCCGACGCCACAGCCTGAGGGCATGGCACCTGCGTACTTGCGTTGGTAGTAGCGCAGCCGCTGCATCACCGGCACCTTGATCGTTGTGTGTTCAAAAATGGCGGGCAGCATCTTTCTCCAGGCAGACGAACACAAGTTGAACGAAGCTCCCAACGCTTCGACATCTCGGTTCTTGATCGCGGCAAAGCAGTCTTGTCCGGATTTCCCCAGTTGACTGACAACCTTCTTGTTGGCAAATCGACCGGCATCGAAAGGGTTGTATCCTTCGGGGCGCGGCCCCACGCAATCCACAATCCAGAAATGGCGTTCAAACCACTTCGCGGTACGTTGGTTCACAATGGAGGTCACCGTCTTGGGCAATACCCCGTTGTGATGTCGGAAATCGTAGTGCAGGAGACTGACTCCCGGATACACGGAACCCCATGCGTCCTGAGAGCCGCCGATCGGGACTTTTGTGGCGTTTTCCCAGTAGTAAAGGTCGGCCGCCAGTTTGTACTTCTCGATGTTCTCGGGAATCCCGTCCGGGTACTTTTCTACGAGGATTTGCCGAGTGCTCGAGCAGATACCGCAGCGGTCGTGAAACGTGATGTTCGGCTGAACCTGGACAACAACGACGTATCCGTCCGCCAGGAAATTCACGAAGTTATGATCTCCCCACCCGCCGGCGAGCGCCACGCGGTAGGGGTGAACGAAAGTCGTCTTTGTGCGAGACCTTTTCCCCATCAATCATCTCCAGTCGATAATCTTGTCGTGCGTAAAGGCGATTGGTTAGTGCAGGATCGTGTAGAGAATGCCCATGATGACGAACAGGATCGCCGCCATGATGCGAGGATCGGTCAGCGTGCCTTCCATCTTGCCACGCAGAGCGTCGAGCGGCCGGGTCCAGCACAGATTGCCGATCCGCTCCTTGGACGGTGCAGGGGTGATTAGACTGACCACGATGTACACTGCGCTGGACATCAGGAACAGATACCACCCGACTTGCATGAACGGAATGCCAATGCCTTCGGAAATGACCTGTTTGGTGCCGATCAGCGGAATGTCGATGGCCAAGTAGACACTGCCGATGACCACGTTGAAGAGCAATGCGGCCATGGCGCCCTGCTTATTGCCTCGCGGCCAGAACACTCCCCAGAGGAATATGGTCGTGATCCCCGGAGCAAAGGCCATGGGAATCTTGTTAATGGCCACGAAGATACTCTCGAACTTCCCGCCCTGTGTTGACCACAGCATGGCCAGAACCACGACCACACCAGCCGTGATTCGGCCGATCAACACCAGCTTGGCGTCGGATGTGTCGGGTCGCAGACGTTTTACGATGTCCTCGGCGGTCAGCGTGGCCGTACTGTTCAGCGCGGCTTCGATCGTGCTCATTAGGGCCGCCAGCAGCCCGGCCGCCATCAGGCCCCGCACACCAACCGGAAGCAACTCCTTCATCATGACCATCAAAGTCGCGTCGTTGTCGTCCCCGATTTTGTCTTTGAACAGCACGTAACCGATCACGCCTGGCAATACCATCAGAAAGACCGGGAGGATCTTGAGAAAACCGGCAAAGATCGCACCGTCGCGGCCGTCCTTCTCCGTTTTGGCAGCGAGGATCTTCTGCACGATCGTCTGGTCGGTACACCAATACCAGATACCGAGAATCGGATATCCGAACAGGATCGAGTACCAGGAGAACTCGCGAAGCCCCAGGCTGCCCGGCGCGGCGGCGTCCTTGATTGGCTGGACCATGCTGAGCTGGTCCGGGCGGCAGGCGGCCTTCAAATCGGCCCAGGACTCGATGCCCACGCTTGGCAGCATCTGGATTCCTGCAAAGGTGAGGATCGCTGCTCCGAGCAGTAGCAGCACGGCCTGGATCGCGTCGGTGATCATTACCGCCCTAAGGCCGCCGATGATCGTGTAGACAGCCGTGATCACTGCGATCCCGATAATGGAAGCCAGGTACGGGATCCCAAAGAACTCCTCGAGTACTTTGGCTCCGGCGTACAGGCTGATGCCGATATGGACCAACAGCGCGGACATCACAAAGATCAAGGCCAGAAAGGTCCGCGCGCCGGTGCCGTAACGCTTCTCGACGTATTCCGGAAGGGTGCTGATCTTGCTGCGGAAGTAGAACGGCGCGAAAACGATCCCCAACAGAATCAGACAGAAGGCCGCCATCCATTCGAAGTTGCCAATCACCAATCCCAACCGATACCCGTCCGAAGCGAGGCCCACGAGGTGAATCGTGGAGATGTTGGCACAGAAGAGGCCCGTGCCGATGATGGGCCACCGGAGCGACCGACCGGCGAGAAAAAACTGATCGG
>CAZUAH010000581.1:0-8714 GCA_964617665.1 uncultured Pirellulaceae bacterium | reverse complement strand
CCGTGGAAGCGGATGCGGCCGATGTGGCCGCCGTCATCCCCCACGGCTTCATCAACGCTGACGGTGTGGCGCAGATCCCGCACTCGGTGCAGATCAGCTCCCGCGATGCAAATTCCGTTGGTGGACAGCCCTACGTGGGCCTCGTCGACAACGCGAACATCAACCTGGGGTTCCTCGGCCCCAATGCCAAGGTGTACACAGTCCGCGCTGACTGGCTGCACACCATCCACCGATAGGAGTCGCCATGCGCGTCACTTTCATTTTCGCCTTCATCGGCCTGCTCGCTGCTGCGGCAGGTGACATCTACAGCGATATCCAGTCGGCCAAGGAGCCTGATTCTGATGGAGGTGTGAGCATCACGGCCGGCGAGGTAGCGAACATCGTGGTCACAGCGCTGCTAGGTGTCGTGCCGGCCGTCGTGGATGGGGTGATGGACATCGTGGAGGGCGATGGGATCTCAGTCTCTGGCCCCTACAACGCCGGAGATTCTGCCAGGGCCGCAGCTTCCAAGGTGCGTGGCGTCAAGCGCGAGCGCACCAGCAAGGTCAAGGGCCGCAAGGTCAAGGGCTAATGGCAGACGGGCAGGAATACCCGCAGGATTCCGAGCGCAGCACCGCCGAAATGGTTGGTGCCGCTCTCGGAGTTCTGCTCGTCGTGGCCATCGCCTCGATTCCGCTGCTCATCTTCGTCGCCATCCTGAGGCTGGCCTTCGGTAGCCGATGAACCGAGTCTTGCGCTGGCTGCAGTCTCTTCCCGAGCCTGCCCGCTCGCTCGGCCAACTCGCATCCATCGGAGCAGCCTGGGGCGGGTGCGCGGGGTGGCTGGCTCCCGTCTCAGGGGGGCAGGAGCTGGGCACCATAGCCGGTGCAGCGGCAGGGCTCGGGATCTGGCTGCTGCAGTCGCGGTTGACGGTCGCCGGAGACGGTGGTACAACCTGAGAGCTGGCTCCGGCCGAGCGTGACAAAGCCCCAGGCGCCCCCATCGCCTGGGGCTTTCTTGTGTGCAGCGCTGTGCAGTGCGGCATAGCGCCGGATGGCGGCCGCACGAACCGGCGCTCGCCAGGAACGGAAACATCCCTGGCCCCGACTGTTACCAACCCGCTCCCATGGGGCGAGCGAAGCGAGGGGAGCGCGTCAGGCAAAGCGCTCCGCGCAGGAGGTCACGCTCGGAAGGAAAAGCCCCGCGGAGCTTGACCGAATGTTCCCGATCCGATACCGTCTCCCCTGGTGCTCCCGCACCGGTCCCCCTGCCGCTGGCAAGCGGAAACCCAGGGGGACCCCATTCACTCCGCGGGAGCCCAGAAAGGGAGCCGCCGTGAAACATGAAGAACTGCTCGCGCGCTTGGAGCAGGCATATTCCTGCCTGGGCGTCTATACCGATGCGCTTGAGGGCCCGATGGAAGCGCTGGGCTCGGAACCGGGAGACAGCGTACTCAGGAAAGCCTGCGCTTCAATCGAGCTGTCAGACACCGCCACCCTCTGGCATTCTACCCTCATCCGCGCCCGAAAGATGATGATGGAGCTACACATAGACATTGAGCGAGAGGCTCTGGAGTGTCGAAATGCCGAACCCAAGCGGAGAAGCGTATCCGGCCGGCTGCCTCATCGCGGCCATGACCACGGTCTCCGCGGCAGCGTCAATCGTCCTTTGGCTCTGGTGGGCGGTGGTCGCGTCGTCCGACAATGGTGGAAGGCCACCATTGACGGCCCCGCCTGTGCAGCCTGTGGGGTGTCTCAGTACCTCACAGAGGTTCGGCTGTCCGTGCTCAGCCCGGCCGACACATGGCGAAACGAGCCTACCGGCTGCTGCTGGCACTGCGGATCACTGTCTGAGCGAGAAGTGCGGGACGATCTGCCGGCCCCGGATGGATGCCTGTCCAGAGTAGCGGGGGAAGCCTGATGGACTACGGCCAGCGACAAGCCCTGTTGTTCCCTGGGCGCGGCTTCCGCGTCCGCTGCCCTTTCTGCGGCGCGATATTCATCACCACCGATCCGCGCAAGCGGGTTTGCAGCAAGAGCTGCAAGGTAGGCTGGATTAGGGTCCGCGAGAAGATGGGCCTAGCCCGTCATGGAAATGCCATGGCCCGCCGCTACCTGGCCAGATGGCGATCTCGGCGAGCTCGCGGATGGTACGCAGCGAGGCGGGCGGCACCGTGAGCCGACGCTACCACGTGTGTGCGCAGGGCTGCCCATTCCGCTTCCTGGAGGACAGCTTATGCAAGGCCATCATAAGAGCTCAGGCCGTCGCTAACTGCGAGCACGTGGACGGACGGGCCTTCATCCTGACGCGTGGCCGCCTACTGCGTCACCGGCTCATCTACTGCACTGGCAGGGATGGGCTGGGCCTGCGGCAGTGTGAAGCCTCTACTTCCCTGCTCTGCTGTGTAACGTTCGACCCGAGATCGGCTGAGCTGGCGGGTCAATCTCGACACGTGGAGGATAGTACGGCAAGGATGGGTGAAGATGGATGACGCGGAGAGCAGAAGGCAGCGGGTGAGAAACGGCTGGGAGATGCTGTACATGCTTCTGGTCCTTTCCTGGCTCTTCGCCTGTTTCCTCGCGGTCGTGGCCACCATGGGGCGGATTTAGATGCCTGGAAGCTGGGGTGGTAACTTCTGGCGTGGGCTCTTCGCAGCGATGTTGCGCGCATACGGCGAAGAGTTCATCTACCAGGTGGTCAGCGCCATTTACAGGGAGCGGGAGCGCAGAAATCCGGAGGCACCGCAGGGTGTGCTCATGGTGGTCGGTGAGGTTGGCCCGGGAAGCCCGGTATGCGCGTGGCCGTGCGTGGAATGCGCATTCTGGGGCGCCTTCGAGGGATGCAGGCTGTGAGCTTTCCCGACGGCGCTCCACCGGACTACTTCTCAGCCTATGAGCAGGCGAGGCAGGGGGACGAGGGAGCCCGACGGTACGCCGATGCGTGGCTGGAGGCTGCCGAAGCCCGCGACAGGATCCGCGAACTGCTGGAACACTCCGAGCCTACCGTAGTAGACAGGGACGGCAACGGGCGCGCAGCTGTCTGCCAGGTGGAGTTCCCGGACTGCGAGACGGGGGAGCTGATACAGCTGCAGGTGGACGGCCGTATGGTCAGGGAGGATTGGATAGCCGATCCGAGGGCCACAGCGACCGCAATGAAGAAATGCGGCTCTGGTGGCGGTGTGCACCGCTCGCATGACGGGAAGATGGGCGGCCATTCCTACGGGTGCGGCGCGTCGGTGTGCCCGGTCTGTGCCAGGGCGAAGGCGGCAGTGAAGTCCGCGAAGTGGCTTCGGCCCATCGTGCGGCTGCACGAAAACCTGGGGTGTCAGGTTGCCCATGTTACTCTTACACAGCCTAGAATCGAGGAGGCTTGTCATGATGTCGCTCTAACCCAGCGCGAACGGGACACCCGCGGCGTGGTAGTCGGCGCGGAAGGTGCCGAGCTGCGCCGCTCGGTGCCTGGGGAGCAGCTGGGGAGCGCGCTGAAAAGGCTGCGAGACGCATGGAAACTGCTCAGGGACGGCAGGGGATCTCGCGATTGGTGGAACCGGTCGACGGTCGGCTATTTCACCGGCGCAGAGTGGACAGGGATGAACCAGAGGACGGGGGCGCTCCGCTGGCATGCTCACCTGCACGTCCTGGTGGTGCTTGAGCCAGGGCAGGACGCGGAATCCTGGAGTGAGCAGTTGGTGGGCAGGTGGTGCGAAGTCGTTCAAGACGCCCACCCATATGCGCAGTGCGTCCGCCAGGTGGGCGGCGATGAGGGGATAGAGCGTGCCCTGCGCGAAGTGCTCAAGTATCCCTTCAAGGCAGGCTCCTTGACCGCCGCCCAGATCCTAGATTCGCTCGCGACAACCAAGGGGTTGCGGCCCCATCAAGCCGGGGGCGGCTTCCACGGAAATGGAGTTCTGGGCAGGGTTGTCAACGATTTGGTTGACGGTATCCATGGGCCTGCCGTCTATGGCTCACTGCGGGGATTTTGGAAGCATGCGGCCGACGAGATAGCAGCAGGGCTCGTGGAGTGGAGGCGGATGCAGCCCCGCGTGGCCATGTGGGACGCTGGCATTCCGGCCGTGATGGATATTACCGAGGAAGGGGAGCCCGACATGTGGGGATCCGAGACCCGCGTGGGGGACAGGCTCATCGATGACCACCTATGGCGCCTGCTGCGCCTGGGCGACCTGGAGAGGCTGGCCTCGGAAAAGGCAGTGAAACGCATCGCCTACCTGACTGATGGCTTCCTGGTGGATGAGGAGCTGCTGTGCATGGCCACATTGCTCGGACAGGTGCGAACATGGAAGGGAGTAGAGCAGTACGCCCCCGAATGACCGGGCGCCCGTCGGGCGCTTCGGGTAGCTGGGAAACTTCCGGTTTCCATCTGTTTGCGGCATGCGTAGAATGCTGCTTTTCACGCGCTGTGCGTTTTAGCGCGGATATCGCTGGCATTCTGGGCTATTTGGCACTACTACTACAGCGTGCAGAGTGGAGTCGTGCCCATGCCTGACGGAAAGTCGAGCTACCTGGATTACCGAATCCTTTTCGTGCTCTTCGTGCAGGCAGTCGGCGCAGCCCTGGAGCAAGGGCTCATCATCTTCGAGTACACCGCGAAGCTGTCGGGGTGGACGAAGACGAAGCCGATTTCCCTGGAGGGAGCGCCGCGGGATATCTGGCGTTCATTGGGTGCCTCCGTCCTGTCAATCGTCGTCTTTGGCCTCATCGGGGCCATCCGTGAAGCTGTGAGGCAGATCCGTTCTGGCGTATCGCTGGACAGCCTCAAGCAGACAGTGCCGGCCGAAGAGCCGGCGGAACCAGCGGAGTGACCATGGGCCTCTTCGACAAGCTCGCAGGCAACAACAACACCCGCGCCAAGCCCAAGGACAGGACGGCCGCGCGGCAAGAGGAGGTAGACAGGGCGAAGGCGAGCGCAGCGCGCGACGTGCTCAAGCGCGCAGGTGAGGCAGCAGCTCTGCTTCCGAAGAAGCCCAAGCGGAAAATCGCTCTGGCCATGGTCAAGGAAGCCCGCGAGCACGTCCGTCATGGGCGGTTTTCGGAGGCAGCCGCCGAGCTCGACAGGGCGCTCGGCAAGGCGTGGGGCAACAAGCTCCGTAGCGCTACTCAGGTTCGGCGCACCCGCAAGCGGGGCATGTCCGCGGATACCATGGACAAGAAGAGCAAGGATCTGGCAGCACGCGCCAAGGCCAAGCGCGCCAAGGAAGGGAAGTAGCGATGTCTCGCAACGTCAAGGGGTTCCTCATCGCGCTGGGCTATCTGCTCTTCGTCGCCTTGCCGCTCGCCCTCATCGTGGCGGCCATCCGCGGCATCATGGCTCAGATGGCTGTCTACAACTACAAGCGGGCCAGCGTGCTCGCCGGGGCCGTCAACGGTGGCAGGCAGCTGGGCCGGCGTGGGCAGCGCTTCCTGGGCCGCTATCTGGCCGCCCATCCGAACCACCGCCGCAATCTGGACCTGTCCTTTGACCAGGTCATGGAGGCAGGCCCCATCGCGTCGGTGAACGACTTCGGCATCACGCGCAAGCAGTACTCCACGCTGCAGCGCGGGGTGTAGCATGGCCACGAAGAAAGAGCGGATCCCCCTGTGGGTCTGGATCGTCTTCCCGCTCATCGCCATTCTCATCATGCTATGCGTGGCATGGGTGGTCGCCAAGGGCGCCGCTGAGGAGGAGAGCGACGAGTTGGGCACGTGGGAGGAGGGCCTCGGGCAGCTGGGAACCGTCGGCGCAGGAATCGACGCGGCCCAGGAGTTCGGGCGCTTCATCCAATCCATCTTCGGCGGGCAGGCCACGGAGTAGACATGGCCTCCAAGGGCGGACTACTGGCCAGGTTCGGCGCCTTCGTGAGTGGGCTCGGATGGGAAGGCGTGGCCGTCATTCTCGGGCTCGTGCTCGCGGTCGGTCTCGGAGTCTTCTGGGTCCTGGTGGGCATCGGCGTGAAGAACGCCATTTCATCCGTGGGTGAAGGTACGCAGGCGGCCATAGAGCAGACATACGACCGCCCCATCTGGGCGCAGATTCCGGGCTTTGGGGCCATCTACACATGGCTCGTGGACGAAGAGGCTCCGGACAGCGAGCCCGACGAGGAAACGAACTGATGGCCGCGAGTAGCGAGCAAGAGGCTGGGCGTAACGGGTTCTGGGCAGGGTTCGGGACCGGCGCGGGAATCGGTGCAACCATCGGCGGGACCGCCTTCTCATGGACAGGGCCAGGTGCAGCCATCGCGGCAGGCGCAGGGGCGCTCATAGGCGGCATCGCGGGCGGAATCGCAGGTGTGGGTATCGGCCGGGCCATCTACAACCGCAACGAAGAGACGCGGGAGATGACGGTCACTATTGCTCGCATTGAAGAGCAGGCCGAAACCCAGCAGGTTGAAGCCTTCGCGGAGCAGCTTGGCCCCATTCTTTGGCTGGTGCTCATCATTGGCGGCCTCTTCGCCGTCATTTCAGTCGTGCGCAGCTGGCGCCGGAGGTAACGTGGCCTTCAACTTGCAGGATGTCCAAGAAGAGGCGCTTGCCCGTTCCCTCATCGGCTTCGCCCAGGAGGGAGACGAAGATGGCGTAGCGCGTGCTCGTGACGCTCTGCAGGCCCGGGGCTGGAGCGTGACGGTGCTCGATGAGCTGGAAGACACGTCCAGCGAAGACACGTCGGGCCTCTTCTACGTGGTGGCGGCCGTGGTGGTCGTCGCCTTCCTCGGCTTCATCTGGCTCGTTACAGCGCCGCGCAAGTGAGGTAGCAATGGCTTCGGATTCCGTCTATGGCGGTGGCGTCGAGCAGACAGCCCCCATCATCCCCCCCGACGACAGCTCCAGCGGGCGCGTCACCCCCGACGCAGAATCGACTGCGAGCACCAGCACGGGTACCAGCACGGCCACCGGAACGACCGGTGGAGTGGATGTCAGCTACGCCGGCATGGACACGAGCAAGTACAGCGCCGGCAATTCCATCATGAATGCGCTCGTCTGCTACGTGGCCTGCCTGCTGCGGGCCATCATCACGCCAGAGCTGTGGCTGCAGTTCACACCTGGGCGTTGGCTGGCCTTCGTGGTGGCTACCGCCAAGGTGGAATCGAGCTTTCAGGCCAATGCGGTCAACGGCGTGAGCGGCGCCGGCGGCCTGCTGCAGTACCTGCCGAGCAACCAGCGCACCCTAGGAGTCAAGTGGTCGTCGGTCTGGTCGCAGGGCTGGCACTGCCCTGAGCTGCTGGCTCACTCGGTGACAACCTTGACCTGGTGGTTCCGTGCGTTCTTCGGCGCGACGGCAATCAGGGCGCTCTGGCACTACGGTCCCGACGATACTGACGGGCTGGAGAAGGCGGCCCAGGAGACCACGTTCCGAAACTGGTATTACGCAGTGCGCGTGCCTGCCCTGCTGCTGGATGTGCCGTATCTGCTGCTCACAGCTGGCCTGATGGCCATGCTGCTCGGCCGGAAGGTCATGCGCCGGAGGCGCAAGCGTTGATGGACAGCTGCGGCCAAAAGCAGGGCATCCTGCCTCGCGACGACGCTCCCGCACGGGGGCGTGTGCTCGGCGATGAGCCCGCACGGCGGGATCTCATCGCTACACAGTACATCCCTCCGCTGTCTCTGGATGACCAGTGGCAGCAAATCCCTTACCCGGTGGCCAGGGCATACGCGACGGCCGCCGCGGTCGGTCTGCAGGTTCGGTTCAAGGGGGAGGCGGAACCCACCGCCTTCCGTGAGCTGTCCGTCGGGCAATGGCTTACTGCCATGGCCCTTCCCGTGGGCTGTGAAGCCCGCACAACAGGTGACGAAATCGTGGTCTGGTTCGACCACACCAACACCCACCAAACCAGTCCATGAGGAAGCCATGAATCGTTGTATCCCTGGACCCGATGTCCAGGAAATCCTCGCCGGCCTTGGCGAGTACCCGCCCGCCCGCTTCATCAACGCCGGATGGGGGCCAGTCGGCTCGCTCGTCGGCGTTCTCGCCGCTGGCGCGCCCCTGCCCGTGCAGCTCAATAGCGCCTTCGCTCTCCACGCGTCCCCCGCGGTCGTCCAGCCCTACATCACGGAGCAGGATGAACCCTACGTGTGCATCTACGACGCCATCCACATCGGTGCCTACCGCACCACGGCTGGCGCAACCCTGCAGACGGCCATCAACCAGCACGATTCCGTGCTGTTGGGTCAGTGCTCCGTGCGCCTGGAGGGGGAGCTGGTCTCTCGCTACGGCACAGGGCTGAATCTGGGCATCGGTGTGCCAGGTGGACCGGTGGCCGACCGCCACACTCTGGCTGGTCGCGAGCTGACGACCCCAGAGGGGCCCTGCCCCGGTCTCTACCGGCCCCCCCGCATGGGCCTGTGGACCAACGCTGGCCTGCAGCCTGCCCAGCGACAGATCAACTTCAACCCGCCCACCGCTGCCGCCGCTCCATTCGCGGCCATGCCGGGAGTCGGCGTGAACCTCATCGACGGCATCACGCTCATCATGTCCATGCGCGGCCTCTGGTTCCGCCTCGGCGCCCTGGACATCAAGAACAGCCCTCTGGAGCTGACCCAGCCCATGGAGCTGCCCGCCAAGTACGTCAACGCGCTCAAGGGCATCCGGGCCAGACTGGCCGATTCCCTCCCGAACGCGTCCTACTAGGGGTCCATCATGGCTGTAGTCATCACCCCCCTGGTTGTCGGCATCCACATCCGCACGTGGACCGTGGAAGCGGATGCGGCCGATGTGGCCGCCGTCATCCCCCACGGCTTCATCAA
>CAZUAH010000580.1:0-8719 GCA_964617665.1 uncultured Pirellulaceae bacterium | reverse complement strand
AACCCGAACGATCGGAATATTTACGCTATAGCAACTTTGGTGCACCCGAGGGTCGCTCCCGATGTCAGTTTCCCGGCTGGCTCGCCCCGCTCCTTTCCTTTCTCCGGGACCGGGGCGGGAGCCGGCATGTCAACGGACGACGAGAACACGGCGGAATCCGATACTCAAACGCCGAGCAGGAAGGCGATCGAGGAAGCGGTCGAGTTCCTGTTGAGAGGAATTGTCTTCTGCTCTAGCACGGCCAGTGCTGATGAATGGTTCCGGTATCTGTTCCTCGACAAGGCGCATGCAAAACGTCACGAGGAGACGCTCAAACTCGCGCTGCCGACAATCGAGGAAGCACGGGCACGGCGACAGGGCCCCTTTCATTTAGCAGGTGAGTCACCAACGGCAACCGCAAGCGAGATGTTGCGGAATCTACATCGCGGCAGACTGTTCGGCGGGTCCGGTCGAGCGTGTCCCGAAAACCAATCGCAGGAGGAGAGGGCCCACTCAGAGATTAGGTCGCTTTGGCGCACGGCAATGAAACGCGCGCCAGATGCCGCAAAACAGCACGACATATATTTCGCTTCCGGCCTGCATTTGGCCTGCAGATTGTTTCAAGACGTTCGGGCATTCTTGCCCGCCAATCTCCATGACTTGCGGGACGAGTCTCTTCTGGATTACATCGCCGTCAACATGGACGGGTACGAAGGTCTCGCAGCCTACGAAATCAAGAAGTACATAGATGGTCGCAGTCCGAGCTCACCGTACTATCGCGCCCATCGGCATCGTCCGCAATGGCCACACAGATACAGAAAGTACTACATCGAGCCCGAACACATCGAACCCGATGATCCGCGTTTGAAAACTCTGGTCGACTTCGCCCTCGACATCGTCACCTACGCACACCGCGACACGTTAGAAGCAGTGAGCACATTGGCCGATCGGTTACGACCATTGCACAAAGACCTCGATTTACCCGGCTCGCTGGAGGTAGAGTTAGAAGCAGTCAGCAAATTGGTCGATCGGGTACCGCCGTTGCACAGAGTCATCGAACCGGACGGCTTGAAGTTGCTGGATGCAGAGTTGCGTCTTGAGGTCGCGTCCGTACCCGAGAAGCAAATCGTAAGCGATCACGTTGCGCAGGGTCGCGAGCACCTGAAGGAAGCGGCCCCCGAGGACACGCCCGTGTTTGGCGCCGAAGCGATGCCCAAGGCTGAACATGACGGCGGGGCACAGAACGCCGATGCTTCCAGCGGCAGTGGGGATGGGAATGAACCTGCGGGCGGTGACGAAGCGATGGACGCCATGGAGTGGCGCGACTCAGTGAGACTGTTGGAGAAGAAGCGGCAGGACGGCCAACGCTGGACGAGCTACGAGAAGATGGCCCAGTTGCTTGCCAACGAAACAGGACGAACCTGTTCACAGTCTACCGTCCACAAAGCCGTTGTTAGAACGCCCGCTTTGAAGGAATGGGCAACACGCCCAGCATCATCTACGCTTCGGATGCCTAGCATAAACGGCCCGGACAACCCTACCCTGGACGGCACGCCGGACGAGAGGCAACCTGATCCCTCGGACATCACGGAACCAGGCGACATCGACGCAGCCCTCGACTATCTAGTCAAACAGGCCGAGGAATCCGGCCCGAAGGCAGTCGCACGCCTTAGCGAAATGGACCCTGCGCAGAAACGGGCGTTAGCCGAACTCGCCTATCAGGACCCGGACAAAGCGGAACAGATTTACCGCTATCGGGAGAAACGCAAAGCCGAACAGGATTGAAGACCGCGAACGTTCGCGAACATTCGCGAATATTGCTGTCCTTTAGAGGCCACGAAAGCCGGAAAGGACAGCAATACATGACTACCGCACCTACTCTGCCTCGGTTGCGAACACCGGGAGTCATCGCCCGGCAGTTGGGCGAACCGCTTAGCCGCGTACAGTACGTCTTGCGCACGCGGCCCCACATCAAGCCAACTGCCCTGGCAGGCCGGCTACGGCTGTATGACCGGCGGGCGGTGGCAATGGTACGCCACGAACTGAACTCGATTGACGCACGGCGAAACGGAAAGGGGGTGACCGATGCAGAGTGACATCCCTGATACTTCAAACCGACCCGGTGGTTGTACCGCCAAGACGACGAAGGGCGTGGCCCACATTGCTCCAGGATCGACCCACACTGCAGGATCGACCGACATTGTGGCCGAACTGCTCACGACTAAGCAGGCGGCGGCGCTAGCTGGTGTGGGCGAGAGAACTTGGTGGCGTTGGAGTCGATCGGGATTGGCGCCAGCCCCGGTCAAGATCGGACTCGGAACAAGGCCGGCAGTGCGTTTTCGGCGCGATGAGTTGCAGGCGTGGATCGAAAGCGGGTGCAAGCCCGTCGACGGGAGGGCTGGCCGGTGACGAGCAACGAACGCTGGCAGGAAGTCACGAAGGCCGAACCCTGCCCTGTATGTAAGAAGCCCGATTGGTGCCGACGGTCCCCGGATAGTGCCAAGGTGGCTTGCAGGCGAGAGTCACGCGGGGCGGTCAAAACAGATCGATACAAGGATGGCGGCGAATACTACCTGCATGTTCTACGACGCGATCCGCCAGTGGGCGTCAACGGAAAGCCGAAAAAAAGGAAACGGAAAAACGGTTCGACTTCGCAATCCACGATCGCGCCCACGAGCGACGCCGAACGGGCACTCGATAAACGCGATGCAGCGTATCGCCTTCTGCTCGATACGTTGCCGCTGTCTCCGGATCATCGCGAGGCCCTACGCCGCCGCGGATTAACCGATGAGGAGATCGACGTAGCCCGGTATCGGACGCTACCCAGCTACCGACGGTCGGTCGTCAGGAAGGTCGCCGATGCATTGGGCGAGGACTTCACCACCGTGCCCGGTTTCATCGAGGACGAGCGCACACGGCGTATCGCAGCCCCAAATGGTTTGGTTGTACCCGTCCGAGATACGGCGGGGCGAGTTGTCGCGTTGAAGATTCGACCAGACAAGCCCGGCAGCGGTGGTAAGTATCGCTACCTTTCATCGGTGAAATATGGCGGCCCCGGCCCCGGCAGCCCCGCGCATGTTCCTGTCGGTGTCGCCGCCCCGTGCGATGTGGTGCGTATTACGGAGGGCGAATTGAAGGCGGACGTTGCGACGCGGCTGTCCGGTGTCCCCACGGTTGCCTTTCCGGGTGTCGGATCTTGGCTAAGTGTCTTACCGATGTTGCAGGCGCTCGTCACGAAGACGGTGCGAGTGGCTTTCGATGCAGACGCGGACAAGAACAAAACGGTAGCCAAGGCTCTGCTGGAATGCGTCTCGGCATTGCCAGCCCACGGTTACGCCGTCGAGCTGGAACGCTGGTCAATCGAAGCCGGCAAGGGCATTGATGATGTCTTCGCAGCCGGCAAAGCGGATGCGATCGAAGTGCTGACCGGTCCCGCGGCCCTACAGGTGGCAAGGGAGATCGCGAAGGCGACGGGGGTTGATGACCGACTCGCCCCCGACGGACCGAACGAGGCGGTTGACGATCCGCACCGGCTTGCCCGGCTGTATATCGAGCAACACGGCACAAGGGACGGCACGCAATCCCTATGGTTCTGGCAGGACGAATGGCACCGGTGGGACGGCGTGGCTTATCGAGTCGTGGCAGGCCCAGAGATCCGGGCGGGAGTCAACCGACTTGCGAAGGCCGAATTTGACGCCGAGAACGTGGAAGCAGTCGAAAGGTATAATGCGAAAAGATTGGCTGGTGATACCGACCGTCGCACAGACAAGGGGCCACCTCAGGCGCGAAAGGTGACGGCGACACTTGAGACGAATGTGCTGCACGCCCAGGTGGGCGAGTCTTTGTTACCGGGCGACGTCGAGCAACCGACCTGGCTTGCTGATGACGTCCCGTTTCCGGCGGACGAAGTGCTGGCGACGGCATCCGGGTTGCTTCACTTGCCCAGCCTGACCGCGGAAAAGCGTTGCCTGCTTCCGCCGACGCCGATTTTCTTCTCTGGCAATGCCCTACCCTATGGCTTCGATCCGGAGGCCAATTGCCCTGAGTGGTTGCGGTTTCTCGAAAGCCTTTGGCCAGACGATCGGCAGAGCATCGACGTGCTGCAAGAATGGTTCGGCTATTGCCAGACCCCCGACACACGACAGCACAAGCTGTTACTGTTGATCGGCCCCCCGCGGAGCGGTAAGGGAACTATCGCGAGAGTTCAGCGGGGAGTAATCGGCGAGCAAAACCTTGCCAGCCCGACACTGGCTAGTCTGGCCGGGCCGTTCGGACTTTGGCCACTACTTGGCAAGCTGGTTGCGTTGATTGCTGATGCCCGCTTGTCCAGGCGGACTGACGCAATCGCGGTTGTCGAACGGCTCTTGTCAATCAGCGGGGAAGATCCCCAAGACGTGGCACGTAAGAACATGCCTACGCTGGCCGGCATTCGGTTGCCCGTTCGGTTCGTCTTGATGACCAACGAACTGCCGAACATGAGAGACGCATCGGGAGCGTTGACAACGCGGGTGATTCTTCTGCGGTTGACGCAGAGCTTTCGAGGGCGAGAAGACAAAACGCTGACCAAGCGGCTGCTACGGGAGCGGGCCGGCATTTTGAATTGGAGTATTCAAGGTTGGCAGCGGTTGAACGAGCGCGGTTATTTCCAGCAGCCGGAATCAGGGCAAGAGTTGTTGGACGATTTGCAGGATCTGGCAAGCCCCGTCTGGGCGTTTGTGCGGGACTGTTGCATTACCGGCCCCGAGTTTTCCGAGTCGGTTCAGGATCTGTTTTCCTGCTGGAAGAAATGGTGCGAGCAACACGGACGGGACCATCCTGGAACTGAGCAAACCTTTGGACGGCATCTGGGGGCGGCCTTTCCGGCGATCAAGGTAGTACGCCCCAGGACGGAGGAAGGGAACCGGGAACGAATCTACAACGGCATCGGCATACGCCAGAAGAATGGGATCTAGCGGTTTGGTCCGCAGTGGTCCGCGGACCAATCTTCTGTACGTGAAGGTCAAAGAATGGGTTTTCAGGATACACACACGAAAAACAAGAGTATGGGGCGCATAAGATCGGACCGCGGACCATCGCGGACCACCCTGCAGCCTGTGCGAGTTTCCCGGAAGCCTGAACGGCACGAAAACGAACCCCCGATCCGGCCCCTGGATGACTCGCGGCCCCAGGAAGCCGCCCCACCGGCGGCCAGCCCACCGTACCCGCTGCCCCAGGAACCGGGCGGCGCGGCTGGATTTCTCGAGCCCGACGCCGGCGGTATGTCGATCGAACTGCAGGCCGAAGTGATGACGTCAACGGACCCGGTGCCCTGGATTCTCCCTCCTTGGCCCCCTGAGGTCCCTTCGGACATCCTGGCGGATCCAATACCGATTTGCGGCGACTGCGGACGTGAGTCAGTTGTCAAGGGACAACCTGGCCGTCCGGATGGGCTTTGTTTTCAATGTTGGATGAAAGGTAATTCAGCGTGATCTATCTAGACAGATTGCTTCGGGCATCGGTGGTAGTGGAACACGGCGGCGAGTTGTGGATTGTCCCGCGCCGGCCCGGCGGTTGGGCGAGTCGGCAGCCGCTGACGATGACACCCGAAGCCCAAGCAGAACGACTGCGCCCAGCACGAAGCATCAGCCCAGGTTGGCTTGGCATCAGTACATCGAATCAGCGTGAGGATGGCCCCACGACGAACGAGAGGCCCACGGGATGAACACTGATACGTTCAGCGATTACCACGATCCTGAGGCATTCTGTTCGATGCTGAAGGTTGTCCCGATTCGACGGCCTGCTCGCGAACGGCAGCGACGATTGCAGCATTGCCATAAGAAAATAGATACACTTGACACAACGGCAAGCACATAAGATAATTCCAGCATGCCCAAGCGATCGAATAAACAAGCGATGAGATTGAGTGACCAAGTGCGTTCGGCAATCACAACTTGCGGGTTGACGCGGTATCGCATCGCACAGGAAACCGGCATCAGCGAAGCGACGCTTTGCCGATTCATGTCTGGGGAACGTGGCCTAACCATGACAGCCCTGGACACGCTGGCGGAGTTCCTGGACCTGCGATTGACGATGGCCGGCAAACCAATTCGGAAGAAAGGCAAGTGAGATGGCGACGGTTTACAGGCGAACAAGAAAGAGGCCTATTCCCGTAGAAGCGGAAATCATCACCTACCGTGGCCGGCAGTGTGCCAGTTGGACCCACAATCGGACAGGCCGGAAGCGACGGGCACCCCTGACCGACGATGGCAAGCACATCCTCGTTGAGGATGACAACTACACGATTGAATGGTTCGACCACACGGGTACGCGACGCCGCAAGAGTAGCCGTACCGTCGATAAGGACGCTGCGCAGCAGTTGGCAAACCACTTGGAAACGGAAACGATGAAGCGCGAGACGGGGCAGATTGACCCGACGCTAGAGAGATACGCCCAGCAGGCGCGGCGGCCCGTTACGGAACATGTTGCCGATTTCCGGACATCCCTGGAAGCCAAGCAAAACACCGACAAGCACGTCAAGATGACCGATCAACGGGTGTGTTTCATCGTCGAGAAATGCGGAGCGACGCACATAAAGCACCTGACGCCATCGGCAGTACAGCAGGCAATCAAGGATATCCGAGACGCTGGCCGAAGTCTCGAAACGTGCAATTCCTATCTGAGAGCGGTCAAGAGCTTTGCCCGGTGGATTCACCGAGACAAGCGGACACCCGATGACGCCCTGCAAACCCTGGAAGCGTACAACGCGGAAACGGACCCACGGCACCCGCGGCGAGAACTGACGCCAGAAGAACAGGCGTACCTGTTGCCATTCGTGGAAGGGTACAGCACGGCGGCCCACAACCTGGCTGGCCCCGATCGGGCGATGGTTTACCGCTTGGCACTCGGCACGGGATTCCGAGCAAAGGAACTGCGATCCCTGACACCGGCAAGTTTCGACCTAGATGGGGATCCGCCCACGGTGACGGTGGCAGCGGCCTATTCAAAGCATCGGCGGAAAGATGTGCAACCGATCCGACCCGACTTGGCCGGACTGCTACGCCCCTGGCTTGCCGATCATCCACGCGATGGGCGGCCCTTCGCCAGTCTGCCCAAGACTGCGGCCCGGATGCTGAAAAAGGACTTGGCAGCGGCGCGCAAACAATGGATTGAAGACGCCAAGACGGATGCTGAGAAGGAACAGCGAAAGCGGTCCGATTTCCTGCGGTACGAAGATTCGGCGGGCAAGTTTGCTGACTTCCACGCGACGCGGCACACGTACATATCCGGCATCGTGGCCGGCGGGGCGTCGGTAAAGACGGCTCAAGAACTAGCCCGACATTCGGACCCGCGGTTGACGATCGGACGATACTCCCACACACGGCTACATGACTTGCAGGGAGCCCTAGACGCCCTGCCCGCGACAAGTGCCTCGAAGCCGGACACGGAAGCGCGAGAGTTGGCCGCGACCGGAACGGACGGAAAAGCCTGCTGCGAAAATGGGCAGCAGTTGGGGCAGCAGTTAGACGGCAAAACGGGGCAAGACGTGGCGAGTGATGGCGAAACTCAAGGCGACGCCAGCGCGGCCCAAAGCAGAGAGGTGGACAATCCGCAAACCGTTCCCATGACGGTACTTGGCAACAAAAAAGCCACGTCCGGCGAGACGTGGCGAGAGAGCGGAGGGCACGGGACTCGAACCCGCAACCCCATACGGGGCACCTCATTTCCAATGAGGCCGCTAGCCATTCGCTTACCCTCCGGGAATGGCATTCTTGGAAGTGAATTCTAGTCGATCGAATCATTGTGGAAAAGGTCCATGCGGCCGGTCTCCTGTTTCAGTGACGCCAAGTGTGCGCGTCGGGTTCGCGCTGGCTTGCCGGGCCTCTGCCCCTGGCAACTGGTGGGGGGCTGGTGTAAAACATCCGTGCTCCCGATTCACTCGACAAATCACTAGCTAACTGAGGTGCTGCTGTGACCGAAATTGCCCCACCGTTGAATCCTCCTGTACGTATTCTCATGGGCCCGGGGCCCAGTGATATTCATCCGCGGGTTCTTGATGCTATCGGCAAGAATACCGTTGGGCATCTGGATCCCTATTACCTGGAGGTCATGGACGGTTTGCAGCAGATGCTGCGAGACCTGTACCAGACGCAGAATCAGATGACGCTTGCCATCAGCGCGACAGGTTCCGCAGGTATGGAGGCTACCGTGGTCAACCTGATCGAGCCGGGGGATTCGATGGTGGTGTGTGTGAACGGTGTGTTCGGCATGCGAATGGCCGATGTCGCACAGCGAGCCGGCGCGGAGGTCACCGAGGTCAAACGGCCCTGGGGCGAAGTGTTTACGCCCGACGACTTGAAAGACGCCCTGGCGGCGGCCAAGCCGAAAGTTGTGGGGATCGTCATGGCCGAGACGTCAACCGGTGCTTCGCAACCGATCGAGGAGATTTCCAACGTAGTCCACGAAGCCGGCGCCATGCTGCTGGTCGATACGGTAACCGCACTGGGCGGTATGCCGGTCAAGGTGGATGAGTGGAACATCGACGCAGTTTATGCCGGTTCGCAGAAGTGCCTGAGCTGCCCGCCGGGATTGGCTCCGGTTTCGTTCAGTCCGCGTGCCATGGACATGATCATGAATCGCAAGACGAAGGTGCAAAGCTGGTATCTGGACGTGACCATGCTGGCCAAGTACTGGGGTAGCAACCGCGTGTACCACCACACGGCGCCCGTGAACATGTCATACGCTTTGTACGAGGCCCTGCGAA
>CAZUAH010000579.1:0-8722 GCA_964617665.1 uncultured Pirellulaceae bacterium | reverse complement strand
AGTCGCGTTACCAAGACGCCACAATTATGTGCAGCACAAAATCAACCGAACATAGGAAACCGAAAACCAGGCCGGCAGAAACAACCGCCGCTACACATAATTCCGAGCTTCACATAACGCTGGCAAGTTCGCATACCGGACGATACAGGCGGTCCGACGCGGGCCATTAGCACTGAGGTCTGCGTCTGCGGACCCGATGGTCAAGATCGACGGCGGTTTGGTTTGCAGATGGGACGCCGCGGCGAGGAACTCGTGGCCAGCATCCACACAGGTACGCGTGGTACCGTCGAAGGCTCACTGACTGTCTCCAAGCCTGATGACTTCCGCACTTGGATATTAGTGTTCGATCCTGCGACAAATGCGGTAAACGTCTTTGTCGACGATACGATCCTGCTCAGCACCGAATTCGATCACTTGGATGACGGGCACGACCTGGTTTTCGGGTCGCGTTCCACGGGAATCGGAATCAGCGAATGGCGGTGCGTCGAATTCTTCGTTGGGATCTTTTCCGGCTTGAAGATTGTCCCGCCGCCACGGCCTCCGCACCGGATCGACGTATTCGTTAGCGGTCAAGACGACTACTTCGCATACCGGATTCCATCGCTGATCGCGGCACCCGACGGTACGCTGCTGGCAATCTGCGAGGGCCGTAAATCGAGCCTTGCCGATTTGGGCAACAACGACCTGGTACTCAAGCGATCAACCGACAACGGCAAGACGTGGAGCCCGATGGAAGTGATCTACGACGAGGGCGACAAGGTGACGATCGGCAACCCGACGCCTGTCGTCGACCGGTCGACGGGGACGATTTGGCTGGTCTTCAGCCGTGACGCTTCCGACGTTTTGGTGATCACCAGCCGCGACAACGGACGCACCTGGTCCAAACCATCGGACATCACGTCGCAGGTCAAAGAGCCCGACTGGAAATTCTATGCGGTTGGTCCCGGCGTTGGTATTCAGCTCGAAAATGGCCCGCACAAAGGCAGGCTGCTCATCCCAGCGTATCATCGAACAACAGAGAGCAAGTCGGGGCCGGCTATCGCTCACGTCTTCTATAGCGACGACCAAGGGGAAACTTGGTAGATTGGCGGCAGCGTTGGTCCGCACACGTGCGAATGCCAAGCGGCAGAAACGCTGGACGGCGACCGTCCGGGCCTGATGCTCAACGCCCGCAATCACTGGGCTCGCTCCGGTGGCCGACCGGATCTGGCTGGTGTCCGGATCATCTCGCGCAGTTCCGACGGCGGCGGGACCTGGTCGGAGCCGACATTCGACAAGACCCTCATCGAACCGACCTGCCAGGGGTTGCCTGTTTCGTTACTCCTGGCCGGGCGACGGCGAGCGTTCACGGATTCTCTTCGCCAATCCCGCCAGCCGAAGTCGCGGGCGAATGACCGTTCGCATGAGCTACGACGAAGGCCGAACCTGGCCCGTCAGTCGATTGGTCGATCCAGGTTCAGCAGCATACTCGTGTCTCGCGCGGCTGTCCGATGGACACATCGGCCTGCTCTACGAATCCGGCGGGTACAAACGAGTAACCTTCGCAGCGTTCGGTCTTGAGTGGCTGAGTTCCGCCCTCGAGTGATCGAGGCATCGGTGGTCCGCTCCGATCAACTACGTGGAGCGAGCAGTCTCGACGATTGAAAATCCCCATCGTCACACGCGACCTTTCTCGATCTTTGTACTATTCCTCAAGCAGCTTCTTCACGATTCTGCTTGCGTATGTGTCCTTGACTTGCATGAGCGAGGAACGCAGCGACGGATCGTGGGACAGCAGATCGCACTCGTCAATCGTCAAAGTCGCCTGAAGGACACACAGCGGTTCGCCCTCGCGGACGTAGTGGCGGATAACGGGTGATGCAAGTTCTATCTTGCCAATGCCGGCTAGAGCCCGCGCCGCTTGCAGCCGAATGATTGACTCCGGATCGTCTAGGCAAGCCGCAAGCTGGCGCTCTGCACCGATGGCGGCCTCGCCCAAAACCACACAACCAGTGACGCCCCAATAGCGAATACACGGATTGGAATTTGTCATGGCCTGTTTGAATCGATCCAGGCTCTCAGGCTGACGATCGGAAACGGCACTGGCCAACTCGATCAGTTGCTCGATCGGGTAACGAGTATCGTCCTGAAAAACCTCGAAACCGCGGCTGGATATTCCCTCCGGAAAAAACACGCTATCACGAATCGCCCTGATGTGGCGGTCGTTCTCTGCACGCATACGTTCCAGGACTTTGGTGTAGGCCGGATCGTTCGCAATGTTGTGAACATTGTCAGGATCTTCGGCGACCTGATACAGTTCTTCCGACGATTTCGGTCCAAACCACTGAGCTTGCTCCGGTGTACATTCGCCATGCTTCCATGCGTCGAACCAAGCCGAATAGCTCGGAATCGCCCACGAATAGCCGTTGTGCTGCATCACCGGCAGATGAGGAGTGTAGTTGCGCAGGTACAGGAAACTCTCGTCCCGCACGCCGCGCACGATGTCGTACCGTTCACCTCGACGGCCGCGAAACGTGTGTACGAATTCGCGCGGTTCAGACTGTTGGGTGCCGACGAATGCGTGGCCCTGCATGTAATCGGGAATCGGGATGTCGGCGATACTCAACGCCGTGGGCGCGAAGTCGACGAACGATACCAACCGGTCGATCGCTGTACCGGGCTTCGCAGGACTTTGGCCACGCCATTTGTCCGGAAAGCGGATGACCAGCGGGACGTGGGTGCCGCTGTCGTAGGTGAAACTCTTGCCGCGCGGCAGCGATCCACCATGGTCGCCGAAATAGAACACAATGGTGTCGTCGGCCAATCCATCCGCCTCGAGCTCATTCAACACTTGCCCGACACGAGCATCCATTGCCTCCAGGCAATCGTAGTAGCGAGCCATATCCCGGCGAATCTCGGGGACATCTGGCAGGTAGGCGGGCAGTTGGACAGCAGCCGGATCGGTCTGCGGGTCGCGATCCTTCCAGCGGGCTGGGAACAGGCGGCTTTCGTGCGACTCGCCGAAGTTGAATACCGAGAAAAACGGCTCGCCCTGCGAGCGATTCCGCCAATGTGCCTTTCGACTGGATTCGTCCCACGCCTCGGCGATCGCCTGCTTTCCACCGCCGGCGGGTCCGCCGTTGTAGTCCGTCTTGCTGTTGTTAGTCGTGTAGTAGCCTGCCTCGCGCAGGAGCTTTGGAAAGAACGACACGCCCTCGGGGAACGTGGCCTGCGAACGCATGTGCTGTCCGCCGATGCTGGTGGCATACATTCCGCTGATAAGCGTTTGTCGCGCCGGCGCGCAGACCGCAGCATTGGAGAAGCAATTCTGGAACAGCACACCATCACGAGCGAGTCGGTCGATATTTGGCGTGCGTGCCAACGAATCACCGTAGCAGCCGAGGTAGCAGCCGTTATCTTCGCTTGTAATCCAAAGTATATTCGGACGCTCAGCGGCGCCGGTCGCCGTGATACAACAGATAACCAAGCAGATTGCGACCATTCCACATTGGCGTTTTGAATTCATTTCTTCACTCTCGCAACGGAGGACACGGGGGGCGGCCAGTCGGCACTGAATTTGCTTTCGCTATTTGCGCCACATCTCCTGCAGGATCCTTGTCGTTTCGTCGACGAACACCGTTCCGCCCTCCGGCCCCACGACGCCGTCGTCGATTCTCGCGCTGTATCCTCCGCCCGCGACCGCTCGTATGGTCGGCAGGTAGGCGGCGCAACCGGCCGTTAGTTGGATCACGGCCGTTTGAGTCGCCGGGCTTCGGCCTTTGATCCTCACTCCATAGTCCGTGTACAACTCGAACGGATTCGTGGCTACGGCAAGATCGCCTAAACGCAATAGGTGCAATTCGGCTTTGTAGAAGGGATCTTTCTTCTGATAGGCATGGCGAGCCAGCATGGTTCGGCTAACGCGCCAGTAGATGTAGTCCTTACTGCTAAGCTCGTCTGTCTTGTCCTTACCAGCCTCATACAGGGCAAGCGCCTGCGTGTAACGATCATCCGATACCTGCCAGACCGGCAGCGGCACACGTTCCACGCGGTGCTCGAATGGCAGGCTGGTTTGAACCTTTGTTTGGGCAACATCGTAGACGTCTTCTACCGCACGAAGGATTCGCCGCGCGATCTCCTGCCGGCTGCTGAGCTTCCTGCGCTGGCGCATCGCGCCTTCGGCTTTCTTGTCCCACATCAAGTGAGGAGACTGGTCACCGCTGGCGCCGACGAGCGGCAAGACGAACAAGTCGGCGTGACACCGTTCACGCAGAAGTTCCCGTGCGTCGTACCAGAAGTCGGCGGATAGGCATTTCTCGCCTTCGACTTCTTGCGCCGGGCAGTAGACGTTGATCGCCATGCCCTCTAACCGCCCGTCGTCTCGCCAGAAAAACAGCACATCAACCGAGTGATCCGAAACGCCTTCGATATGCGAGAATGTGGCATCGCTGGTTCTCCCATACATGCGTGCTGTGCCATTGGTATGCACGGCGCGACGATTGTGTGCGATCACGGCATGACTCAACGCGAAACTCAGCCCGCCAGGCTTTCGTGCCTTCCATGCCTTGACGACGGCATCGCTGACTCGCTCTGCGAGGAAGTCAAGGTACTCCAGAGGTCGCATGATGCCGGTTTGATCCGCGGGGATGCGGTAAGCCCAGCTACCGATGAAGTCGTACGGACGGAAGTCCGTCTCCTCGGTATCGGTCAACGCCGGCGCTGTGTGCGTGTGAGTTGCCGACAGCAAAATCTTCTGCACATCCAAATCCGGCAGCTGCTCCTTGACGAGCTCACGCACCTGCTTCTGGGTCTTGCGACGGATGAGCGACAGATCACACGAAACGATCACGGCCTGATCAATCACACCGTCCGCGTCTCGCGTTTCGATGGCCAGCGCGGTAGCCGACAATGGATCGTGCACATCGCCGCCGATCCGCGTATGATATTGGCCGCCAATGGCAACGGGCTTGTCCGGTGTGATACTCTCGACGGCCCAACCGAAAGAGAGTTGTCCGTCCCGCGACGGCTGGGCTGCATCTGCGTTCGTATTCGGAAAGACAGCCAACGACAGGGCGAGTGTACCTACGATTAAGATTCTCATTCGCTTTCTCCACGTACATCCGGTTGGGATCGACCTCTTCCGCACGATACAATAGCTGACACTCCAAATGATACCAGTTAGTTCACTGCGACTGAAACAACTAATGCCAATTCGCATCGCTCATCAATGGGAGAACTCGCTATGTTGATTCGCGTACCCCTGACGGCCCTCGTTCTCTGCTGTTCGATGATCGGTGTCGCACCGATGCAGAACGCACCGGCGGCCGAAGGTCTGCATCCATTTGACATGCGTCCTCAACCGTAGCAGCAGCGTCAGGCCGTGCTTTCTGCGTTGACCACGAAACAGTCGTGGTGCAAAGTCGTGCTCTACAGCCCTGCAGTGCTTTTCCACGACGAGAAACTCCGGATTTGGTATGTCGGCACCTCGGCCGGGTCGCGCGGCCCCGGGAATGGCGATGGGCTATGCCGAATCGGACGACGGCATTCATTGGACCGAGCAACCGGACAATCCCATCTTGACCGACGACGATATTCCCTGGGACGAAGGCTGGCAGACACCGTTCGTGCTGTTCGACCAGGGCGAGAAGATCTACAAAAGATTGGTTTGTCCGGATCGGTCGGGAGATTCGCTGCCGCCCTGAATTCGTTGGGGCCCTTTTTGCTCTCCCAACGAATGAAGGACGTATCGACTTGTTTCTTATTGATGGAGAACGAGGACGCGCCTACTTGGGCAGTCCAGTGAGCAGTTCCTTCGACAGAATTGAATACTTGCGGTTCATCTCCAGGAACAAGATCGCGCCCCGAGTTTGCCAAAGGCCGTTTTGAGTCTCGAACGACTCCATGCCCGTGGTGCAGTCTCTTACGACGATGATTTCGTAGCCGCGAGAATGCATCGACATCGTCCCGTAATCTCGCTGCAGGATGCACATGTTGGTGTTGAATCCGGCGTAGAACAGAAACAGAATCCCCCGATCGCGACAGAATCCGTGCAGCTCCTGGCCCGTGCCGATCACCACATCGGATCCTTCCGGCTGGACGTCCGGGTGCATACAAAGCCCCTTCAATATCCTCAGCCGATCGCTGGCCATGGGTTCGGCAGGACGGGCGTACCTCGCGTACGGTCCGCTCTTGCTGCGGAATTTGGTGGGTGGCCATGGCTTGGCGGGCACGTTGACGACTTTCGAGGTCGGCGCGTCGGCCGGCAGCTCGTTCTGTTTCTTGTGGCCTACCCACGCGGCACATTTCCGGGCTTGTGGCGGTGACGGAGCGTGGATGATTTGCAGGCCCGCAGCGCGACACTTCTTCAGAAGCGGCCGGATCGTCTCTTGAATGATCCGTTCCGCTCGTTCTTCCGGCTCCTTCAGATAGTGGCGGTCCCAGACGTCGACCAGTACCAAGGCAGCTTGAGACATGGGGATCTCCCAATCCAGGCAAGCGTAGCCGGTGTTCTTCTCCAGCCACTCTTCACCAGGATCCACATGCCAACGATAGTATCGTGGTTTGACGTGCAGACTCCGTTGGCCGCTCAAAGCGCCGGTTCCGGAATCGGAATTTGCCTCCTGCGCTGAAACCGCGGATGCTGGGCAAAATATAATGACGATCAACAGACTGGCCCGCAACATGGTATCCTCCTTCTGCTGGCTCTGTAGTTTCTCCTGGATGACGTAGCGACAGGCGTCCATACGACCACCGCTGAGGAATGGGACATTGGCTCATTTAACCCGAAGCCGGAGGCGATGGCGGGCAGTGGGATGGATCGTCCACACGTACCGCCTACCGTCGCCTCCGGCTTCGGGTCAAACGAGGACATGACATGCCGGCGGCACTATATTGTTGACCGCAAGCGTCTCCTCGCAACACAATAATCTGGATACCAAATGATACCAAAGGGAGGATTGAGCATGACGCGAATATCACACCAGAAGCGACAATCCGTCAGATTTCACTTGTTGCTTCTCATGACGACGTGGGCAACCATGCTCATCTTTCCACGTTATCAGTTTGCCGCTGGAGCCGAACAAGAAAATCACTCCAAGACCGCCAGCGCCTTCTACCCAACCAGTCTCGTCCAGATCGGCAGAAAGAATGCCGAGAAGTACCCGTGGGCCGCGAAAATGCGTGAACTGGCTGTGGAAGGTGCGCGCCCGTGGATGGCGATGTCGGATGATCAGCTCTGGGGCCTCATGTTCGGAAGCACCATCACCCGCTCCTGGATGGTGTGGTCCAACGGTTTCTGTCCGGGCTGCAAGGAAAGCGTGCCCATGTACAACTGGGAGATCGACGCCTTAGGCCGGCCGTGGAAAGTGCGCTGTCCGCACTGCGGCGATGATTTTCCCACGAACGATTTCGAGAAGTTTTACCAGTCGGGTCTCGACCCTTGCGGCGTCTTCGATCCGGGGCGGGCCGACCGTTTGCTGCTGTTCAACGTCGAGCACCCGGACCCCAACGACCCGTTGCACCGTTTCGGCGTCGACGATGGCGAGGGGTACGTCGATGGCAAGAACCGCTGGCGTTATGTCGGAGCCTTTCTGGTCTACGGCCAATGGAAGCAAGCGGTTCTGGGCGGCATCCGTGCGCTGGCCGAAGCCTATGTGGTCACCGGCAATCCTGCCTACGCACACAAGGCAGGAATCCTGCTGGACCGGGTGGCAGACCTCTATCCAACGTTCGACTACAAGGCCCAGGGTCTGGTTTACGAACGAGCGCTGTCGACCGGCTACGTCTCCGTCTGGCACGACGCGTGCGAAGAGACCCGCGAGTTGGCGCTGGCATACGACCAAGTGTTCGAGGCGTTGTGCGACGACCAGCAGTTGATTACCTTCCTGAGCCGAAAAGCGAAACAATGCAGTCTCGCAAATCCGAAGCAGTCGTTTGCCGACATTCAGCGCAACATCGAGGAACGCATTTTGCGCGACGCACTGGCAAACGCGGCCAAGATCCAGTCGAACTACCCACGTGCCGAGATCGCTAAGGCCGTCATCAAGACCGTGCTTGCGTGGCCAAACAACCGCTCTGAAATCGACGGCATGACGGACAATATGCTCAAAAGGGCCACGGCCGTGGACGGAGTAACGGGCGAGAAAGGACTGGCCAACTACTCGGCATTCACTATTCAGAGCTTGGCACAGTTCCTGGGCCTATACGCGCGAATCGAACCGTCGTTTCTTGCCGACCTTCTGAAACGTAATCCGCGCTTGCATCAGACGTACCGTTTCCATATCGACACCTGGTGCTGCCAGCAATACTATCCACTGTCGGGCGATTCCGGCTGGTTCGCCAAGAGGATCGACCAGTATCAGGGCGTACGGTTTCAGCGTCCAGGGTTGGAATCAGGCTACAGCCACAAGGACGCTCTGCTGTCACCGTCGATGTTCACGTTCCTATGGTCCCTTTATCAGGTGACCGACGATCCTGCTTTCGTCCAAGCGCTCTTCGTTGCCAACGACCGTTCCGCCAAGGATCTCCCACACGACCTCTTTGCTTCGGATGCGGAGGGCCTTCAGCAAGGAGTCCGTGATGTGATCGCTCGCGAGGGGACGGTGCCGGATGTGGGGAGCGTCAACAAAAAACAGTGGCGTATTGCGCTACTCCGCTCCGGAGAGGAAGAAAACCAACGGGCTGTCTGGCTCGATTACGACTCGGGCGGCGGGCACAGCCATTCCGACGGCATGAACCTGGGGCT